>JAUVKT010000008.1 GCA_030596125.1 Bacteroidales bacterium
TTTCATGAAATATGACTAAAATCATGTGTAAAAAATGATGCAAAAGTTGAATTATCATCAATGAATTTGATTAATTTCGCAGGGTAGATAAAGCAATTCTAAAGGTATCGATATAAACGAAATCTTAGTATAGCAAATCCAAAAATGCATATGAAAACAGACCGGTTTTTGTATGCATTTATTTTTAGAGAGGAGTATCTGGGAGGCTTTAATTAATATAGTATTATGCGCAATAGTGACAATGTTATTGAAAGGGAAGAAATGGTAATCAGGTTTTCCGGTGATTCCGGTGACGGAATGCAGCTTACCGGAACGCTTTTTTCAAATACATCAGCTTTGTTTGGGAATGATATTTCTACATTTCCTGATTATCCGGCCGAGATCCGTGCTCCGCAGGGAACAGTAGGTGGTATTTCGGGATTTCAGGTTCATGTTGGTCACTCGGAGATATTTACTCCCGGTGATCTTGCTGATGTACTTGTTGCTATGAACCCGGCTGCTATTAAAGCTAACTCAAAATTAATAAGACAGGGTGGAACAATTATTATTGACGAGGATAATTTTACCGAAAAGAACATTACAAAAGCCGGATATACTTCAGACCCTGTCAAGGAGGATAAACTTGAAGATTATAATATAATTGCTGCTCCAATTTCAACTCTTGTAAAGGAAGCTCTTAAAGATTTTGGACTCGATCCCAAGACAGTAATGCGAACAAAAAACATGTTTGCTCTTGGGATAGTTTACTGGTTGTTCGACAGGGAACTCAAATATACCCGGTCATTTATTGAGAAAAAATTCAGTTTACGTCCCGAGATTATCAGGGCAAATATGGAAGTGCTCAATGCAGGGTATAATTATGGTGAGACCATTGAAGCTTTAACACCCACCTATAGGGTTAGTCCTGCCAAAATAGATAAGGGAACTTACCGGAATATCAACGGAAATACATCCACCGCCTGGGGTCTGCTTGCTGCAGCAGAAAAGGCTAACCTTGAGCTTTTTATCGGTTCCTATCCGATTACTCCCGCTACAGGAATCCTTGAGGAACTTGCTGCCAGGAAAGACCTTGGCGTTAAGAGTTTTCAGGCAGAGGATGAGATAGCCGGTATCTGTACAGCGATTGGCGCCAGCTTTGCCGGGAGACTGGCTGTTACGACTACTTCGGGTCCCGGGCTTGCTCTTAAAGCTGAGGCACTGGGATTGGCTGTCATGACTGAACTTCCACTTGTAGTTATTAATGTACAGAGGGGTGGCCCTTCTACCGGACTCCCAACTAAAACAGAACAGTCTGACCTGATGCAGGCACTTTATGGCAGGAACGGGGAGAGCCCGGTAGTGGTGATTGCTGCCAGCACCCCCTCCAACTGTTTCAAATTTGCCTTTGAGGCTGCAAGAATAGCTGTGGAGCATATGGTGCCGGTTATACTTCTTACTGACGGTTTTCTGGCAAACGGAACAGAACCATGGAGGATTCCTTCCATGGCTGATCTGCCCGATATTAATCCTCCCCTTGCTATTGAAGGAGATACAGATTATATTCCGTATAAAAGAGATGAAAAACTGCTAAACCGCAAATGGGCAATACCGGGAACCAGAGGGTTTGAACACAGGATAGGCGGACTCGAAAAAACAATAAATGGAACCGTATCGTATGTTCCTGAGAACCATGAATATATGGTAAAGATCAGAGCTGAAAAAGTGGCAAGGGTGGTTACAAAAGTTCCTGATATGAAGGTCTATGGTGCCGGTGAGGGGGATATTCTCGTTATTGGCTGGGGAGGTACTTACGGTCACCTGCTTACTGCAGTAAGAGAGATTATTGATGACGGTCTTATAGAGGTGGGTTTTGCTCATTTTAATTATATCAACCCGTTACCATCCAATACAGCAAAAGTTTTTAGTTGTTTTAAAATGCTTCTGGTTGCAGAACTCAATTCCGGGCAGTTTGTAAACTACCTCAGGATGAACTTCCAGGAGTTCAACTTCCAGCAAATAAATAAGGTGCAGGGATTACCTTTTACTGTTGCAGAAATCAAGGATAAATGTTATAAAATAGTGGAGATTTAGTTATGGTAGAAATAGAAACGCTTCATAGTCCAAAAGATTTTAAAAGTGATCAGGAGGTCAGGTGGTGCCCGGGTTGTGGTGACCATGCAATACTTAGCTCTATAATGAGAGCCCTTTCAGCATTGAATATCCCGAAAGAGAAATTCGCATTTATCTCAGGGATAGGATGTTCATCCCGCTTCCCTTACTATATCGATACTTACGGTTTTCACAGTATTCACGGACGTGCAGCAGCTATTGCTTCCGGTGTTAAGGTGGCAAATCCTGACCTGAGTGTATGGGAGATAACTGGTGACGGTGATGCTTTGGCTATTGGAGGAAATCATTTTATTCACGCAGTAAGAAGAAATATTGATATTAATATAATCCTTTTTAATAATGAAATTTACGGCCTCACAAAGGGCCAGTATTCTCCAACATCCGCAAAAGGTTTGGTAACTAAAACTTCACCTTATGGTACAATTGAGGAACCTTTTCAGCCGGGAGAACTCGTTGTTGGTGCAAAGGGCAAATTTTTTGCAAGGACACTGGATTCCAATATTAAGTTATCTACGGAGATCTACATGGAAGCTGCCAGGCATGACGGAACTTCTGTTGTTGAGGTGCTTCAGAATTGTATTATTTTTAATGATGGAATTCATGCTGCAATAAGTGACAAAGCTCACCGTGATGACCGTACAATAATTCTTCGCCAGGGTGAACCTATGATGTTTGGAAAGAACAGCGATAAGGGGCTTGTGCTTGACGGATTAAAACTTAAGGTAGTTAAACTGGCTAACGGTATTTCTGAAAAAGATTTACTGGTTCATGATGCCGAGGAGAATAATCCGGGAATGCATACTATGCTTGCCAATATGAGATATCCCGGATTCCCGGTGGCTCTTGGTGTTATCAGAGCAGTAAGTGCTCCTACTTACGATATGGCTGTATCAGGGCAAATAGCCAAGGTGAAGAAGAGTTCTGAGATAAAGTGCGTTGATGATCTTCTGCGCAGTGGCTCTACGTGGGAGGCAAAATAAAGTCAATTTTGAATGGGTGTTCGTAAATCAAACGGCTTCTTTCCTCTGACCTCAACAATATTAAAATAGCCTTGTAACTATTTGATATTCAATAAGGGGTTTTCTAATTTGGGTGCTGCATTACGGAAAACATATGATATAATAATTGGTAACTATTCAGTGTCTTAAGTTTGAATTGCTTAAAATGGCAAATCTCATTATTCTTTACATCTTTAAGTCGGCAATCTTCAGTCGGCAGTCGGCAGTCACGAAAAAACAGAAGGCTATATACACTTTTCAGTCCCGATTTATCGGGACTATGATTAATCAATCGTCTGATTCCTTCAGATCGTTTATTAAAATCATCAAAACTTTCTTTTATATACAGTTAAGTTCCTAAATTCAATTGCCATTGTATTTTAATTATTTGATTGTTATTTGCTTTTTTGCCGATTGTGGACTGTGGACTGCCGACTGATTAGTTACAATAATTGTAATATATGTGGTGTGTATCAATTTAGATAGCACCCCTTTTTTTTATTTATAATGAATAGTTAACAAAACAATTTATTAATTTTAGAATCTTGTACCATTAATGGTATTTTAATGAGTGAAACTAAGAAAAAAGAGGGTAGGCTTGAACGATTGCTGCATGATCAACAGGAGAGATTAAAAGAGCTGGCCTGTATTAACCGGACTACGGTAATACTTAAGGAGAGTAAAACCATTGAGGAGTCGTTACAGAAAATTGTTCTGTCGCTGCCTATAGCATGCCAGTACCCCGATTATACTACTGCCAGGATAAAGTATAATGATAAAATTTTTATGACCAGTGACTTTGAGGAGACCAAATGGGTTCTGAAGCAGGAGTTTATAACAATTAATAATAAGACAGGGTCTATAGAGATATTTTATACACGTGAATTTAAACCGGAGGATGAGGGTCCCTTTCTTACAGAGGAGAGAGATCTCATTGTTAACCTGTCGAGTCTTATTACAGGTTCGATCAACAGCCACCTGGCAAAAGAATTTATCAAGGTTCCTGAAGTTACAGTACAAGATGAAGATGATAAAGGTAAAAGTTCCAGTCGTAAATTATTACAGAAATTCCTCGATAGACATAATGCCGAGCGAGATGCTTTTCACGACCTGATGCCCTTTAAAGTAAAGGAGATACTGTTGGTTGCAAATTTGTATGATGCTTATTCTATTGAGGGTGAAGGCCGGTTTACAGACCATATCCTCGGTGAATACCACCAGTTGAACCTATCGAATGTGCCCAGGGTAACAGGAGTGTCAGGCGAAGATGAAGTCATCCGAAAACTTAAAGCCAGGCATTATGATATGATAATCATAATGATTGGTGTTGACAAAGAGAACCCGGTTCGCCTTTGTGAAAAGGTAAAACAAAAATATCCCTATATTCCTACTTTTCTTCTTCTTAATAGTCCGTCAGATCTTCCATTTATTATGCGTAAGAGAGAGAAAGGACTCACTTTCGACGGGTATTTTGTCTGGACAGGTGAGTCGAAGGTGTTTTTTGCCATGGTTAAGATGCTGGAAGACAGGGTAAATGCAGAAAATGATACTCAGATCGGACTTACCCGGATAATATTGCTTGTTGAAGATTCTGCTGAATATTATTCAAGCTATCTGCCAATGCTCTATACACTTGTAATGGAGCAGACAAAAAGCATGATTGAAGATGTAAGTTCTGATGAACTCTACAAGATACTTAAGATGAGAGCTCGACCCAAGATATTGCTTGCAACAACTTATGAGGAGGCTATAAGTATATACAGACAGTATAAGGATTACCTGTTGTGTGTAATATCAGATATGAGATTTTCAAAGGATGGTCAGTTGAATGAGAAGGCTGGTTTCGACCTTATACAATATGTTAAAAGTGAACTGCCCAATATTCCAACTGTTCTTCAATCATCAGACCCCGGAAACTCCAAATATGCACATGCCCTGAAGTCGAGTTTTATCAATAAAAATTCGGAAAGCCTGCTTCAGGATCTGAAATCATTTATCAATTACTACCTTGGGTTCGGACATTTTGTTTACCGCGATGATCAGGGGAGACAGATAGCAGTGGCCAAGTCTATGAAGGAGTTCGAACAATATCTTAAAACAATACCTGAAAACAGCCTTGCGTACCATGCCATGAAGAATCATTTTTCATTGTGGCTTACTGCGAGGGGAGAGGTTAATATTGCAAAGATAATTACTCCCATGCGAATTAGTGATTTCACGAACCTGTCTGAACTCAGAAATTTTCTCCTGCAACTGATAAAAAAGAGACGCCATGAAATGGATAAGGGTAAGGTGATTAATTTTGATGAATCGGCAGCAATAGACGAGACAAATGTGGTTAGTCTTGCAGGAGGATCACTCGGCGGTAAAGGAAGAGGACTGGCTTTTGTTAATACTTTAATATATAGTTTTGGGGTAGGTAAGTTAATCCCTGGAATAAATATCAAATCGCCGGTTACCATGATTATCGGAACTGATGAGTTTGATATGTTTATCGAGAGTAATAAGTTAAGGAATAAAATTACAGAGGAGAAAGATTACGAAGTATTAAAGGTTGAGTTTTTAAGGGGAAATTTGTCATACACATTGGAAAAGAAATTAAAATCTTTCCTGAAGTTAATGGATAAGCCGATTGCCATCAGATCATCGAGCCTCTTCGAAGATTCTATCAATCAGCCTTTCTCAGGAATATTTGGCACATACCTGCTGCCAAATAATCAACCCGGTTTTGAGATAAGGATGAAGCTTGTCACGGATGCAATAAAGCTCGTTTTTGCATCAATATTCTCTAAAAGTGCACGTACCTACTTTGAAGCAATAAATTATAAAATTGAGCAGGAGAAGATGGCCATAGTATTACAGGAGGTGGTAGGGAACAGGTATGAAGATACATTTTATCCACATATAAGTGGTACGGCCCAATCATACAACTTCTATCCCGTTGCTCATATGAAACCTGAAGAGGGTTTTGCTGTTTCGGCAGTTGGCCTGGGACAATATGTTGTAGAGGGTGAAAGCGCATACCGGTTTTCACCTGTTTATCCGACCCTTGATATAGTTTCTCAGAAAGATATTTCAAAGAACTCTCAGGTAAGTTTCTATGCTGTTGATATGAACAAGGATCATATTAACCTGCTTGATGGAGAGAATGCCGGACTTGTAAGGCTTGATATCTCCGATTCGGAGCGACACGGCACACTCAGGCATTGTGCTTCTGTCTATAATCCCAATAATGATTCTATAGTACCCGGATTAGACAGCTATGGCCCCAGGGTTGTGAACTTCGCAAATATTCTGAAATATGATTATATCCCGCTGGCCTCTGCTTTAAGTACTATACTTGATGTTGTTAAGGAGGCTTTTGGAACACCGGTTGAGATAGAGTATGCCGTAGATCTTACAAAGGATTCGAATGGAATGACCAGTTTCTACCTGTTGCAGGTTAAACCTCTTGTCGGGAGTGGTGCCGGATATAATATAAGAACATCATCTATTAACAGAGATAAGTGCTTACTGATTACAACCAGGAGTATGGGTAATGGTAAGATTGATGACATTCATGATGTTGTATATCTCGATCCTGGTATGTTCGACAATACAAAAACAGAGGAGATGGCCAGAGAGATAGAGGCTGTGAATGATGAGATGCTGAAGCAGGGAAGAAAATATATTCTTATTGGTCCTGGTCGCTGGGGAACACGTGATAAATATATAGGTGTCCCGGTTGTATGGCCTCAAATATCACAGGCTAAGGTTATTGTAGAGGTTAGCCTGCCTGATTTTCCTCTTGATGCATCACTTGGCTCACATTTTTTTCATAATGTCATCTCTATGAATGTAGGATATTTCTCAATAGACCATACATCACCTGATGAACTTATTGACTGGGAGAGATTATCCGGACAAAAGGTTGTAAAGAGAGGTAAATATTTTAATCATATCTCTTTCGATAAAAACCTTACCATCAGGATGGATGGCAAGAAACGAATGGCTGTTATTGAATGTGCGGAATGTTAAACTGTAAATTATGGCTCTGATAGATGGAATAATGGAACTTCAGAAGTATGACTTTAGTGATACTTCGTTTAATCTTCTGATGCAGAGGCGTATTCATAAAGTGTTGCTGATTTGCAGCAACTATGATAACTATATGCTTGAAGAGGATGGCCGGATAGATGAACAGATCTTCAACGAGTATGTTTCTCTGAACCTAAGGTATCCTCCCATTTTTGTTCAGGCAGATAGCCAGGAAGAGGCTTTGAAAATTCTTGATACTGAAAAGATAGACCTTGTTATAGAAATGTTCAATCTCAGGGGAGTCAATATGTTTGATCTTGCAAAGCAGATCAAGGAAAAGTATCATGGAATACCGGTTGTTGCCCTTACATACTTCTCCAGAGAAACATCTCTGGTAATTGAAAAGGCGGATATGAGTGCAATAGATTATGTCTTCTCCTGGCTTGGTGATGCAAGCCTGTTGCTGGCAATAATTAAACTGCTCGAAGATCGTTTGAATGCTGAATATGATGTTGAAGTTGTTGGTGTACAAACAATTATACTTGTTGAGGACTCGATAAGATACATTTCATCATATCTGCCTAACCTTTATAAGATTATCCTGAAGCAATCGAGAGATTTTCAACAGGAGGCTCTTAACCCTCACCAGAAGACCCTTAGAATGAGAGGCAGGCCCAAAATACTTCTTGCTACAAATTTCGAGGAAGCACTCTCACTTTATAAGAAATATAAGCATAATGTCCTGGGTGTCATTTCAGATATCAGGTATGAGCGTAACGGAGAACTTGACCCCAAAGCCGGAATAGAGTTGTGCCGGATAATTCAGGAAGATGACAAAAATATGCCATTGTTGTTGCAATCTTCCAATATCGAGATGAAAGATCTTGCCGATAAAATGGGGTTAGGGTTTATTAATAAATACTCCAAGAGTCTCTCGATAGAACTTAGAAACTTTATTATTCAGAATCTTGCTTTTGGTCCGTTTGTTTTTCGTGATCACAAAACAAAAGAGGCGATTGGAGTTGCAACCGACCTTCAGAATTTCCAGCAAAAACTGCTTACCCTCCCGGTAGAGAGCCTTGTTTACCATGCTGAAAGGGATCATTTCTCTAAATGGCTGAATGCCAGGGCTTTGTTTCCGGTTGCCCAGATGTTTAAGTATATCCAGAAGGAAGACTTCGATTCCATTGAAGAGATGAGGAGGTTTATATATGTTGCCATATCGAGCTTCAGGCTTGGGAAGGGCAGGGGAGTGATTGCCAAATTTGACAGAACCACTTTTGATGAATATCAGATATTCAGCCGGATAGGAGATGGTTCTATTGGAGGGAAGGCACGCGGACTGGCATTTATAAACTCGATAATCAAGAGATACAGCCTTTTCAATAAGTTCGATGATGTACTTATTACAATCCCGCGGACAGTTGTATTGAGCACTGATGTTTTCGATGAGTTCATGGAACGTAATAATTTGTACGAAATAGGGTTGAGTGATCAGCCTGATGCAAAAATTCTTGAAAAGTTTGTTGAATCTGAATTGCCCGGATGGGTATACCAGGATTTGTATGCTTACCTCTCGGTATCAAGCCAGTATCCAATCGCTGTACGTTCTTCGAGTAAGCTTGAAGATTCACATTATCAACCTTTTGCCGGGATATATTCTACATATATGATTCCGAGGATATCTGATAACAGGTTGATGGTAAAGATGATATCTGATGCAATTAAGGAGGTTTATGCTTCGGTTTACTATAAGAGCAGTAAGGCATACATGACTGCTACAGCAAATGTTATCGATGAAGAGAAGATGGGCATCGTTCTGCAGGAAGTGTGCGGAAACATACATGGTGATATATATTACCCGACCCTGTCAGGGGTTGCCAGGTCAATTAATTTTTATCCGATCGGATCAGAAAAGGCTGAGGATGGGATCGTAAATATAGCAATGGGACTTGGTAAGTTAATTGTGGAGGGTGGCAGGTCACTCAGGTTTTCACCTAAACATCCAAAGAAGATCTTACAGCTTTCTTCTCCTGAAACTTCTCTGCGTGAGACTCAAAAGGAGTTCTATGCCCTCGACTTAAACATTGATAGTTTCGTTCCGAGTGTTGATGACGGGGTTAATATCCTTAAAAAACGAATTTCTGAAGCAGAGAGTAATAGTACTCTTAAGGTAGCGGCTTCGACTTACGACTTGCAGAGCAATATTATCAGGCCGGGTATAACACACCCTGGTAAGAGAGTTATTACTTTTGATAATGTTTTAAAGCATAATATTTTTCCGCTTGCTTCTATTTTGAAGGAACTTCTTGATCTTGGGCAGAGAGAGATGGGTAATCCTATCGAGATTGAATTTGCTGCAAATCTGGAGACAAAAAAGGGAATTCCGATGATCTTTAATTTCCTACAGATCAGACCTATTGTAGATAATGACCAGTCACAGATAATTGACATCGAATCTGTTAAGGAGAAGCAAACAATTATTACCTCATGTTCGGCACTCGGTAATGGCCTTGTTAAAGGAATTAAGGATATTATCTATGTGAAACCCGAATCATTTAAGCCGGCAAATAATGAAAAGATAGTGGAGATCCTGGAAAATCTGAATAGCACATTTATTAATGACTGCAAGTATTATGTGTTGGTTGGCCCTGGCAGATGGGGCTCTACAGATAAATGGCTTGGAATACCAATTAAATGGCCACAGATATCTCAGGCCAGGATTATTGTGGAATCAGGTCTGCCGAAATACCGCATAGATCCGAGCCAGGGAACACACTTCTTCCAGAATATTACATCATTCAGAATTGGTTATTTTACTATCAATCCATTTATAAATGATGGATCGTATGATGTTGAATATCTGAACAGCCTGGAACCAGTTTACCAGGATGACTTTATCCGTCATATAAGGTTTGATTGTCCACTAAAAATAATGATTGATGGCAGGATTCATAAAGGTGTGATACTGAAGCCTGAAGTGGCGAATGAATAGAGATATTCACACAATCCATTCCTGCTTTCTTTCAATTTAAAGGATCTGATCAGTTCCTTTGGACTGCACAGAAACCTTCCTCGTAAACCAATTTTATAATGTGTTTGAAGAGTAATTTAACTCTTCAGTACCTTAAGAGCTTCTTCATTTTTAGCATCTGTCATAAATGCAAGGCCGGTTACTTCTTCTGTTTCCCTATTAGCAGCAACCAGGTCATCCCGGGATAATTCATCTATCTTAAACTTACGGGCACCTGCCATAAATTGTTGAAGGCCACCGGCCAGTTTATCTATATAAGCATACATGGCAATAGCACCGAACGGGATATTTTTCATTTCATCCTTTCCGACCTTTTCCTGTACCGGTTCCCATCCTGCAAAAATCTGTTCAGGTTCCTTCCCGAACTCTTTGACTGCAGGAGGAAGTGATTCCCAGTGACCATAAAGTTCAGCTCTCTTTCTCGGTTTGAACACACCTTCAATGTTGCTCCCCAGGAACCCGGGAATCATCGGAGCCCTACCCATGCAGACCATTTTGGAATATGGAGCTCCAAGGGCAATGGCTTTAAATATATGATCTTCTCGTGCAAATCCTCCGGCAAAGGAGATATCCGGAACTTTTATACCCCGATCATCAAGAATCCTACAGTATTCATATGCTTTTGAATGCAATGCCAACGAAGGAATGCCCCAATGCTGCATCATGTTCCAGGGGCTCATTCCAGTTCCCCCACCCGATCCGTCAATGGTTAACAGATCAAGTTCCGCATCAGCAGAAAACCGGATGGCCATTGCCAGTGCTTCCATATCATAAGCACCTGTCTTCAGTGTAATCCGGCTAAATCCCAGTTTTCTTAAGTGAGCCACATCATTCATAAAAGATTCCCTAACTTCCTCAGGAGAGGATAAGTCAGTGCCACCGAGTCGGCTGTGCCTTGCAAATGAACTGATTGCCTTGGCATTAAAAGCTGATTCTACAATAGGACTATAGGGATCCGGATCGACCAGGTAGGCGCGATCTTTCAGGAATTTTGCAAATTCGATGCTGCTCACTTGTATCTCACCGCCAATGTTCTTGGCGCCCTGCCCCCACTTCAGTTCCATGATCACCTTGTTACCATACTTATTCATAATATATTCTGCTACACCATTCCTTGTATCTTCCACATTCATTTGCACAATTATGGCACCATAACCATCGAAATATCTGAAGAATGTTTCAATCCGGCGATCCAGCTCAGGGGCTTTTTCAATTTTTCCTTTCTTTATGATTGAAAGTTTATCCACTCCAACCACATTTTCTCCAACAACTATTGGGATGCCACTCAGAGCTGCTCCCACGGCAAACGACTCCCAGTAATTTCTCGCTACAAAAGTAGATCCAAGTGCGCCGGTCATGACCGGAATCCGACATTTAATTTTCTCCTTATTTCCAAGTTCAGTCGTAATATCTGCGTTGGTAAACAGACAATCATCTGCATTCCTGGTCAATGGAGGTTCAATGCCTTTCGCACCGTAAGCGTAACCCTGAATTCTTATGGAATGGTAACCTACGCCCATTGTTGAAATGTGCGATGATCCTGATGTCGTTCGCCCAAAATTCCTGGGATAGAGAAGTTTTCTTCCCTTGAGGGAGGAAAGCCATGTTTCACATTTTCCTTTGCAGGCTGAATCACAAAGGGTACAGAGACCCGACTCACAAGGAACGCCCCGGTTCACAGTTCCGATTGCATCATTATTTTTAAACCATTGTATCATATTATTTACTATTTGGTTGCCTTTGCTATCATATTATTGTATTATCAGGTATAAATATAAATAATATTTATTAAATATTTGTATTTTTCTATATTTATTAAGTTGCAGGTGTTTCCGCTATGAAAATCCATTAAAATTTGTGATTTGATGACATCATATTTTAATCTGTTAAGTCAGTATTCACTGCATAAATAAGGAAGCGGCAAAAAGATAATAGTCCGGTTTTCCGCCACTAATCATATTGACAAATAGTATTAAATATTTGAGAATTATTAGTTCAAAAAGGAGATAGATGGCTTAATGAATGAAGGCTATCTGTTACAAAGCAAGTAAAGCCTGACCGCTTTGAACCACACTGCTTTTATCTGTTTTTTTGATTAGTCCCTGAAGAACATTACCAGGGCCGATCTCAGTAAAGAGAGATGCCCCGTCACTGATCATATTAAGTACACTCTGTGTCCATCTTACCGGTGATGTAAGCTGAGCGACCAGATTATTCTTAATTGCACCGGGATCGGTTGAGGGAACTGCATCTACATTCTGGTAAACAGGGCATAATGGTTCTATAAAGATTGTTTCATTAATTGCCTTTTCGAGTTCAATACGGGCAGGTTCCATCAGTGGTGAATGAAATGCTCCTCCAACTGCAAGTTTAAGTGTACGGCGGGCTCCCTTTTCATTAAGGAGTTCGATGGCTCGTTCTATCCCTTCAATTGACCCTGATATAACTATTTGTCCGTTAGTGTTATAGTTTGCCGGGATCACAATCTCATCAATACTCACACACACCTCCTCGACAACTTTATCTTCAAGTCCGATTATGGCAGCCATGGTAGAGGGTTCTGCTTCACAGGCCTTCTGCATGGCAACTGCCCTTTTCGAAACCAGTATTAATCCTTCTTCGAAAGAGAATGAGTTATTGGCAACAAGGGCGCAAAATTCACCAAGTGAATGTCCGGCCACCATGTCTGGTTTAAAACTATCGCCCAGCGCTACAGCCATTATTGTTGAATGCAAAAAGATAGCCGGCTGAGTTACACGTGTCTGTTTCAGGTTATCTACAGTTCCCTCAAACATAATGTCTGTGATCCTGAAACCGAGGATATCATTTGCTTCTTCGAACATTTCCCTGCAATTAGGAAAATTATCGTATAAATCTCTGCCCATTCCTGGGTATTGGGCACCCTGCCCGGGAAATATATATGCTTTCATTTCTAATGCAGGTATTTTCCTATCAGGTGAATAAATTCTTCCCTTGTTTGTATGTTATTCAGGAAGCATCCTGTAAAAGCAGATGTTGTAGTTACGGAGTTTTGCTTTTGAACACCCCTGATCTGCATACACATATGCTGTGCTTCTATTACTACTGCTACCCCAAGAGGATTAAGTGTATCCTGAATACAGTCGCGAATTTGTACAGTTAGCCTTTCCTGTACCTGTAACCTCCTTGCAAATGCCTCTGCTACTCGTGCAATCTTACTTAATCCGGTAATATACCCGTCGGGGATATATGCAATATGAGCCTTCCCGAAAAAAGGTAACATATGGTGTTCGCATAAAGAGTATATGTCAATATCCTTTACTATAACCATCTGTTTATAGTCTTCCCTGAATTTGGCAGAATTTAAGATCTCTTCAGGGTCATGGTTATATCCCTGGGTGAGGAATTGCATAGCCTTTGCAACCCTCAGGGGAGTATCTTTAAGTCCTTCTCTCTCGGGATCTTCACCCAATTGCTTAAGAATATCATGATAGTGTTCAGTCATCTTTAAGGTTTTTTTATCATCCCAACTCTCAATCTTGTTGTATCCGGCATCATCTCTGTAACCTGAACCATTGTTCACAATGTCCATAACTGTTTTGTTTATTAATTTCCGGGTGAATTCCCGGGATGATAAATAAGTTTTTATGACAGATATCTATCCGCCAAAATATTCAATAAAGTTATTCTCTGTTTCGGCAATCTTAACACAATGTAATTCGGCTCCTTCGTTTCTGATATGTCCTTCCAGCTCTTTCCATATAGCTATCGCAATATTCTCTGTTGATGCCAGCTTATCTTCCATAAAACTCACCTGTGTGTTGATATTCTTATGGTCTATGTGATCAATAACATATTTCTGAATAATCTCCTTAAGCCTTTTTATGTTGATAAGATAACCGAGTTTGGGGTTGACTTCTCCCTTAATGGTCACATATAAAATATAATTATGTCCATGCCATTCGGGGTTGGAACACTGACCGTAAAAATCTAAATTTTGTTCGTCACTGAAATCTTCCCTGAACATCCTGTGAGCCGAACTGAATCTCTCTCTCCTTGTTAAATAGATCATATTGTGTCTGATTCTGACAAAATTGTCAAAATCCAAATTTGGACTTTTTTATCGGGAAAAACAATATCTTTAACAAATTGTTTCTTCAAAAAAACTGATTTGCTTTACTGCCATGCAGCCACAAATTCTTATAACGGCAGCTACCCGGACAGAATTAAGATGCCTTGATAAACTTGAAGGTATATCGGGTGGTGAAAGCAGTTACAGTTACCCTGGTGCAGAACTGTCGACTCTCGTAACGGGGGTAGGGTCAGTATTTACCGTATGGTCATTAATGAATTATTTTCGCAATAACAGTCAGAAGCCTGATTACCTGATAAATATAGGTATTGCAGGAAGTTTTAAGGATGTATATCCTGTGCGGAGAGTTGTTGCTGCTGCTACTGATTGTTTCGCTGACCTGGGAGTGGAGGATGGTGATAATTTACTCTCTGTTTGGGATTTGGGGTTAGCTGATCCGTCAGAGTTCCCTTTTGAGAATGGTATTTTAAAGGGAGATGCCGGCCTTCTCTCTTTGGCAGAGAATCTTTTTCCGGTTGTTAAAGGTGTTACCGTTAACAGAACTTCCGGATGTGAAAAAACAATAAATATGCTTACGGCAAAGTATAATCCTGATATTGAAACGATGGAAGGTGCTGCGATATATTTTACCGGGCTTACAGAGGATATACCATCACTTGTTGTTCGTTCGGTTTCAAATATGGTGGAACAGAGAGATCGTGAAGCATGGGATATTTCAGGGTCTTTAGCTACACTTGGAGAGGCTATCGGCAATCTGCTTGTAAAATTATTATCATGAAACTAACCCTGGGTTTTTCAACCTGTCCGAACGATACCTTTATTTTCGATGCCATGGTGAACAATAAGATCGATACACATGGACTGGTGTTTGAGTCTCATCTGGCTGATGTGGAGGAGCTGAACAGAACTGCTTTTAATGCTGTGGCAGATATAACCAAGATAAGCTATCATGCTTTTGCTTTCATTGCTGATAATTACCTTCTCCTGACTGCCGGTAGTGCACTTGGTTTTAATAACGGGCCTCTGCTTGTCAGCAGTAAAAAGATTTACCCTGATGAGGTAAATGATATAAGTATAGCCATACCCGGAAAATTCACAACCGCAAACCTGTTGATGAGTATTGCATGGCCCGGTGCGCAAAACAGGCACGAATATCTTTTCTCCGATATTGAAGATGTTGTGCTTGATGGTGAGATGGATGCAGGTTTAATAATACATGAGAACAGGTTCACATACGAAGACAGAGGCTTAAAAAAAATTTCAGACCTGGGGGAATACTGGACTGAGTTAACCGGAGAAGCTATACCACTTGGAGGAATTGCAATAAGAAGGGATATTCCCAAAGAGATCGCACTTAAAGTGAACAGGCTGCTCCAAAAGAGCATCGGGTATGCTCTCCAGAATCCTGAATCATCATATGATTATGTTAAAAAATATGCAGTTACAATGGAGAGAGAGGTTATGAAAAAGCATATTGCTCTTTATGTAAACGATTATACTCTTGATCTTGGTGAACGGGGAAAGGCTGCAATCAACAGGTTATATGATGAGGCATCTGAGAGAGCGGTTATTCCGGAATTACCTGAACAGGTATTCATCACCTGACTGCTACTTGACTCAGTTTAAACCTTAATAAATCCAAACTCATTTTTTTAACTTTAGTCACTTTAGTCACTTCGAAGTACTGATTATTTATATTTTGTTTTTAGTTGAACATTTACGATCTTAATAATGTTTAAAACAATAGGAAGAGTTAATAACTAAAATATATAATTATGATTTACGAATTACCAAAACTGAACTATAAACCGGATGCACTTAAGCCTTACATTAGCGAGGAAACTCTTGATTTTCATTATGGTAAGCATCATCAGACATATGTAAATAATCTTAACAAACTGATTGAGGGTTCCGGTTTAGAAGGTTCAGACCTTGAGACACTTATTAAAAAGGCCGATGGCGGTATTTTTAATAATGCTGCACAGGTATGGAATCACACCTTCTATTTTGATACTTTCTCTCCTGATGGCAGACGCGCAGCTGCCGGAACAATTGCTGACGCAATAATTGAATCATTTGGCTCATTTGATAATATGAAAGATGAGTTTAGCAAAGCCGCTGCCACACTGTTTGGAGCGGGTTGGACCTGGCTTGTTCAGAAAAATGACGGAAAACTTGCAATTATGCAGGAATCAAATGCCGGGAACCCGTTAAGAAGTGGATATAAGCCACTTATGACTTGCGACGTATGGGAGCATGCCTATTATATTGATTACAGAAACAGGCGTCCCGACTATCTTAAGTCATTTTGGGAGATACTCGATTGGGATATTGTTGGATCACGTTTTTAGTTAAAAGTAAAGGGCCTTACAGGGTCTGATAATACTTTATTGGCTCCCGCATAATAAATGACGAGATCATTTATTGCGGGAGTTCTGTTTTTTCCCTTATTTTTACGTATCACAAAAATATCTGCTAATGGACCTTTACGATCTTATAAGAAAGAATAGAAGCTACAGGCGTTTCGACCAGGAGGTGAAGATTGCCAGAGAACAACTTTTGGGTTTTGTTGAACTGGCGAGATTGTCTGCCTCAGCTTCAAACCGGCAACCACTTAAGTTTATGATAGTAGATGATGATAAAGGGTGCTCAAGAGTATTCCCATCTCTCAGGTGGGCAGGTTATCTGAAGGATTGGGATGGCCCCACTGCCGGGGAGCAGCCTTCTGCCTATATAATTATACTTGGTGACAAGAGTATAGTAACCGATTATTGGGTCGATCATGGTATAGCAGCACAATCGATCCTTCTCGGGGCTACAGAAGAAGGCTATGGCGGCTGTATTATTGCTTCTGTTGACCGTGAAAAGTTAAGAGAGGAGATCTCACTGGATGAACACCTTGAGATACTTCTGGTACTGGCTCTGGGTAAACCCGGAGAAAAAGTGGTTATTGATCCGGTAAAGAATGATGATATTAAATACTGGCGCGATAATAAGAGTATTCATCATGTCCCGAAAAGAGATATTGACGATATCGTACTATTCATATAAAGATTTATGTTATCAAATCTTATAAAGAATATCGTTATTATAATTGCCCTGCTTTGTGCCGGGATACCGGTTGTAGCACAGAGTATTAACCCCGATGACCCTGTTTTGCTTCATGGTATTGTAATGGATGCATCATCTCTGCAGGCTCTTCCCAATGTTCATTATATTGTAAATAGTGGTTATGGTGGTGTTTCAGGAACTGACGGTAAATTTTCCATGTTTCTCGAAAGAATGGATACAGTTGTTTTTTCCTACCTGGGCTATCAAAATGTTACTTTCATCCTTTCTGATACTCTCAGGGGTAAAAAGTTCGTAGCCGGAATTTTTTTGAAGACAGATACTCTTGCGGTTGGGGAGGTTATAGTTTTTCCCCGGCTCGGAGACTTGAGGTCAGAGTTTCGTTCAACATCCGGACAGGTATCACAGGAACTCATAAATGCCCAACATAATCTTGAAGTATCAACCTATCAGGGCCTGAATAACAGTGCCACGCTGGGTGATCCGCAGGCAAATTATGATCTTATTAAGCGAGAACAGATAATAAATGCCTATGAAAAGGGGGCCATACCATCTGATAAAATGTTAGGATTGAATTTTATTAGTATTATTCCAGCCGGGATATATCTGCTTGCAAATGGCTTGCCGGAGAAACCCGAACCTCCCAGGCCCAGGGTGTCTGATAGCGAAATCGAGAAAATGAAACGTTTATATCTGAGAAGGCTTATTAGAGAGAAGTAACCTGCCGGGAAGTTTTCAGTCGGCCCTCCTTCGCTCTCCACTTCGTTTCAAGCTTCGAAAGGGCAAAGCAGTCGGCAGTCTTCCAGTCTTATCCTTTGTAAAAAATGGCCTTAACAATATGGGATGCCATCTTGGGATTTTCCTTCAGGCGTCTGGTTGAATAGCCAAACCATTCCTTCCCGAACGGGACATAAACCCTCATTGTATGTCCATCTTCAACAATCTTTTGACGCAGTTTAGGAGTTACACCATACAGCACCTGAAATTCATACATCTCCTTAGGAACATTGTATTTTTCAATTAACCGGTAGGCACCCTTAACAAGTGTCTTGTCGTGTGTGGCAATACCCGGAAAAATCTTGTTTTGGAACATAAATTCAAGATCTTCCAGAAGATGGTGGTTAATCTCTTCATATTTTTTAAATGCAATCTTCTCTGGCTCAATATATATCCCTTTGCACAGCCTGTAGTTCAAAGGTGTCTCTTCCGAATTCATGTCAAGCATAGTCTTGAGATCATTATATGTACGTCTCATATATGCCTGTAAAACCAATCCTACATTTTTCGGGAACTCAGATTTTAGTTTTCTGAAAAGTTCTATCTCAAGGTCAACACAGGGTGAATCTTCCATATCAATCCTTACAAAGTTATTGTACCCGGCAGCTTTTGCAACAATCTCCCTGATATGTGTGTAGCATACCTCTTTATCAATAAGCAGCCCGAAACTTGTAGGCTTAACAGAATAATTACCGTCAATTTTGTTTTTCTCACTCAGCTCTATTAGCTCAAGATATTCTTTCTTGTTGGCTTCTGCTTCCGACAGGTTACTGATAAATTCGCCAAGGACGTCAAGGGTTACCTTAATGCCCTTACTATTAAGTTCTTTAGAAACAGTTATAGCATCTTCTATTGTCTCTCCCGAGATATATGGTTTGGAAAAGATCCATACAAATTTCTTTGGGAAATAGGGTAAAATTGCAGCTATTAATTTATTGAACATCTCTACAGTTTTTTATGTTGATGATTTTAAATGCAAATATACGCTATTGATTATTTCAGTATATGACGTTTATCATAACTATGAAAATACAGGAAATTTGTCATGACTATTTGATACTTTATTGGATTTCAGAAAAAAACGGATAATTTTATCATCAATTAAATTCGTGTGCAACCATTTGCCTCCAACCGGGGTCTAAAAAGTGGTCTGGGTAATGATAAGCGACCAACAAATACTGAAAGGATGTCTGAAACATGACAGGCTGGCCCAGAAGGGCCTCTTTGAACGCTATTCGGGACTGTTAATGGGTATTTGTATAAGGTATGCTACAGATATACCTGAGGCTGAAGATATTCTTCAGGAAAGTCTTATTAAGATATATATGAATATCGGGGATTATTCCGGAGAAGGTTCTTTTACAGGATGGATGCGTAAGATTGTGATTAATACGGCAATTACCTATTATCATAAGAATCTCAAGCATAAACATTATGTTGAGATTGAGGAGGTTTTTACAAGCGAGATAGGAAAAGATGTTCCGGATAATGAATTTACCTCTGAGGAGTTGAAGATGATACTGGATGAATTACCACCTGGGTATAAAGCTGTATTTAATCTATATGCTATCGAGGGTTATAAACATAAGGAGATAGCTGAGATGCTTGAAATAGATGTTAATACTTCAAAATCACAATACTCAAGAGCGCGGACATTTATTCAAAAGAGATTAAAGAAATTAAAATAGACAGATTAGTACAAAAGAATTGAAACGGAGAAGCAAAAATAGGAGTATAGAGAACCTCTTCAGAGGACAGTTCGACAATTATGAAGTGAAGCCTTCCGGAGATTTCTGGCCGCGGTTTGAGAAAAAGCTTCGTGTCAGGGAGTTTCTGAGGTTTAATCCGGCTAGATTCAATATTGTTTATCTTGGGATCGCTATCGCCGTCGGTGTTGTTGCAACAGTTCTTCTTACCAGTGGAAACAAGAAGCTCAATGAAACAACTCCTTCCGTTGTCATTGAAGACAAAATAGCGGCCGTATTAAACGAAAATCCTGCTTCTGTATCTTTATCCTCTGATAAGTTGATTAGTACTGAGTACCAGGATGAGGTAAAGAAAACAAGCGTTGAAAATTCAGACAATAAGATTGACAATCCTGTCTATGTGGATAGCAAAGAGAGACTGGATGAGAAAGAGGCTCCACAGGTTGTTAAAGAAAAACTGGGAGTAGAAATAATTGATCCTGTTGTTGATATGAAGATTGTTGATCTTGTAAAATCTTTGCCCAAAGCCGGTTTCGATCTTGATATGAATAGCGGATGTACCCCTTTACAGGTTAGATTCGATAATCTTTCTCTCAATTTTGATTCGTGTATATGGGAATTTGGAGATGGTGGCTACTCAATTGCTATAGATCCGGTATGGGTGTTTGATGAACCGGGTAATTATGAAGTTAGTCTGATAGTTTTCGGAAGTGATAACAGCAGGGCGGTATTTAAAAAATCAGTTACTGCACATTCTTCTCCTGTTGCAAGATTTGAAGTGAGTTCAGTTAATCCTGTATTACCTGAGGAAGAGGTTATGTTCTATAACTATTCGGAGGGTTCTGTAGCATGGAAATGGGAATTTGGTGACGGAAAGACAAGCAATGAGTATGAGCCGGCTCACTTTTATAGTAAATATGGTACTTATAGTGTTAAGCTGACAGCGTATTCAGAGTATGGTTGTGCAGACTCAATGGTAATTGTCAATGCCTTTGGCGATAACAGTTGTTACGTGATATTTCCTAATGTATTTATTCCCAATGAGGGTGGCCCGACAGGAGGGTATTATTCACACAGAAGTGATGAACAGTCAGAAGTATTTCATCCTGTCTGCTCTGGCGTGACACAGTACCAGCTACGTATTTATAGCAGGCAGGGGATCCTTGTTTTTGAATCAAATGATATATCTATCGGATGGGATGGTTACTACAAGGGGCAAAAGGCTGAACCAGGAGTGTATATATGGAAAGTCAGAGGCCTTTTTACGAATGGAGATCCATTTGTTAAGGGAGGTGATGTTACTCTTATCCCTAAACGGTAATAATTTTCTGCCGTTAGTCAATTTTTTTAAAATTTCATCATCATTTATTTATCATTCAACAAATTATTGGGTTTGTGTAACCTTTAGGGGGGTAAAAAACGTATGATATGGTAGGTAATTCAGAACAAATAACTATTTTCGTACTTAAAGAAGGCTTAACC
Source organism: Bacteroidales bacterium (assembly GCA_030596125.1). GTDB lineage: Bacteria > Bacteroidota > Bacteroidia > Bacteroidales > VadinHA17 > JAUVKT01. The sequence goes on from JAUVKT010000008.1 coordinate 21,265, forward strand.
TGACAGACTTGCAATCTATTTTAAAATATATATTTATTGTTCTTATTTGTGGGCTCCCCCTGAAAAATCTATATGGTCAGGATCCTCATTTTTCCCAGTTTTATTCCAATGCTCTTTACCTGGCTCCGTCATTCGCGGGGGCTATAGAAGAGAATAGGGTGTCATTAAATTACCGGAATCAATGGCCTGCCATACCAGGTGTTTTTCATACTTATAGCTTTTCCTATGACAGGTATATGCCCAATTTCAAGTCAGGAGTAGGTGTGCTGGCAACTTACGATGTTGCAGGGTCAGGTGATCTCAGCTCAACTAATATAGGGCTTATCTATTCCTATGATATACAGATAAACCAGGATTGGCACGTTCGTCCGGGTATAAATTTTAAGTTTACTTATCTGGGACTGAATTATGGTAAACTGATATGGAACCATATGATTACCACAGGAGGAACAACTCCCTCTGTAACTCCTCCTCCTTTTGAGAGTGTGGCTGATGTCGATTTTGCAACCTCTGTACTGGCTTATAATGACAGGATATGGGGAGGTTTTACTCTGGATCACCTGCTGGCACCACGACAATCATTTTATGGTGACTGGGATACAAAAGTACCGATAAAATTAAACCTGTTTGGCGGTTTCCAGATTACCAGGCGGGGAAGGTTGATAAGGAGCAGCAAATACTCAGAGGTGCTAAGTGTGGCAGCAAATATAATGTACCAGGACAGATTTATTCAGTCTGATGTGGGACTTTATTATTATCGTGATCCAATTATCTTCGGTCTGTGGTACAGAGGGATACCGTTTATTACCAGCCAGGCTGGTGATGCGGTAATAGCCCTGGTTGGAATTAAAACAAAAGACCTGCATATTGGGTACAGCTATGATTTTACAATTTCAAACCTGATAGCATCAACAGGAGGCGCTCATGAAATCTCACTTATTTATGAGTTTATTACAACTAGTATAGGTGCCCGCAAAAGGCAATTCCATGCTGTGCCATGTCCTGAGTTTTAGAGATTAAGATATAAAAGTTGCGGGTCGAAGATTCTGACATCCGGCTGTGCAGGATCGTCAGGGTTGCAGGCTCCAGGCGCAGACTCTTTTTCACATTTGACATTTGCCATTTGACATCTGCCATTTGCCATTTGACATTTGACATAACGAGTGTATCTTAAGTACTAATTTCTTACGATTTATTTATTTATATTTGTGACCTATTTTCGTTTAACCAATTAACAATTAGAAATGAAGAAGTTGCCATTAATATTTAGCGGTGTAGCATTAGCAGCAGTAGTTCTGTTATTCGTTCTTGAATTTACAGATAAAGATGAAATCAGTGAAAACAGAGGTGTTGTCGGATCAGTAGCGACTGGTGGAATAGCATATGTAAATATTGACTCTATCATCTATAATTTTGATATGTATTTTGAGCTGCGTGATGAGCTTATTAAGAAGCAGGAGGGAGCAGAGGCAGAACTCAATTCAGGAGGATCCAGGTATGAGACTCAGGCAAAAGATTATGAAGAAAAAGTCCGTAAAGGACTTGTAACAAGAGCTACAGCAGCTCAAATGGAGCAGGATCTTATTCAGCAGCAACAGCAACTTGTTAACCTGAGAGACCAGCTACAGTACGATCTGATGGAAGAGGAGCAGGTTATGAATAGAAGGATACTGGAATATATCTATGAATTCCTGGAGGCATATACCGAAGATAATAATTATGAATATATCCTTGGCAAAAGCTTTGGAGGCCCGGTATTGTATTCAAAGAGCAGCCTGGATATTACTGCTGATGTGCTTCAGGGTATCAATAAGTATTACGTCGAAAAAAAGAAGTAGATTGTAATGGGTTTTGCCTCAGAATACCTGCAAAACAGGGTTCTGTTTAACCCTCTTTCTACTGATCATCCCAATGACCGGACAAGAATAATTATTGTAATCCCGGCATTTGACGAGCCGGGGATCACAGATACGCTGAATTCACTCAATAATTGTATCGTACCCCGTTGTAAAACAGAAGTTCTTATTCTTGTAAATGCGCCATGGAATGCAACTCCGGAGCAGATTAAAAGTAACGAAAAAAGTCTGAACAATATTGAAAGCTGGAAGAGATCGAATAGTGATGCTCTCTTCCGGCTCTCTTTTTTTAATATCGGCCGACAGGAGAACAGAGAGTGGGGTGCTGGGTCAGCCCGTAAAGTAATTATGGATGAGGCCCTTTACAGGTTCAATATACTAAACAGGCCTGATGGAATAATCGTATCACTTGATGCCGATTGTACTGTCTCGGAGAATTACCTTCAGTCATTATGCGAAAATTTCTATTATTGTCATAAACGCAGGGCTTGCTCCCTCTATTTTGAACATCCCATTGAAGGAGATCAGTTTGCAGACAGGGTGTATGATGCAATTGTAAAGTATGAATTGCATCTCAGATACTATTATCATTCTCTGAAGTTCGCCGGTTTCCCTTATGTTTATCATACCGTCGGATCATCATTAGCCGTCAGAGCAGATGCATATATGAAGGTAGGCGGGATGAGCAGAAAACAGGCAGGTGAAGATTTCTATTTTGTTCAGAAAGTAATCCCGTCAGGAGGCTATTTTTATCTGAATGATGTTGTAGTGCAACCATCACCCAGACTATCCGGCAGGGTGCCATTTGGTACGGGTCCTGCCTTGAAGGGTATCCTTACCGATGTGAATAATAATCTTTTTACCTATAACCCTGATGCTTTTATCTCGGTACGTGAACTTTTCATGAATGTTGAAAAATTTTACCGGTCCGGTAATAAAACCCTAAGCGGGATAATTAACAATCTTGATAAGGATGTGGCGACTTTCATGGAGATAAACGGATGGAGACAAAAAGTTGAAGAGGTAAACCTGAATACTTCTAATCCTGATTCATTTAAAAAGAGATTTTTCAGCTGGTTTAATATGTTTAAGATGGTGAAGTATCTTAACTGGATACATAGCGAGGGATCTCTTGTAAAAACGCCGGTTTTAGATGCGTCGGTGAGAATGCTTGAAATGACAGGATTTAATATTGGTGATAAAAATGAACGGGATATACTAACTAAATACAGATCTATCGAACGCGAGTCTGCTTTCTGACTCTCTCATCCTCTTTTTTCTCCTCTTTTTCCTGTTTTTCAGTGACTATTATAAATATATCTTCATCATCCTTTTTCATATGATACTGCTCCCTGGCAAATTTCTCCAGGTTCTCATCATCTGTTTTAAGTTCATGCAGCTTCCTCTTATCTTCCTCAATCCTTTCCATATAATAGACTTTGTCTTTTTCAAGCTGATGAAGACTTTTTAGATCGTGATGCCTGTCAATCAGGTTATTGTTATCGAAAAGTAATATCCAGACAAGGAAAACGATTAAGGTTAAAAGATATTTATTTCTCAGAATCGGGGGAAGTTTATAGTAATAATCAGACAGGAACCTGTTCATGATACAAACCTAAACCAAAAATGGGTCTGATCAAAAATATTATCAGACTCTTTATCAACCACCGCTCATCAGGTAAAGCATCTGGACATTATCCCCTTCCCTGATAACAGAGCTGCTGTATTGCTCTTTCTTTATTAAAACGCCGTTAATTTTTACAATTCTCATTTTAAAGGAGAATTTTTTTATTTTCAGCATCTTGTCAACAGTCATCTCGTTCAATTCAAACTTCTCTGGCCTGTTATTAAGCGTTATCTTCATATTTATTTTTTTTCATAGCCTGTTCCGATTTTTCCCTGGGCCCGGTTCATATTCATTAACAGATCAACAACCAGATTGGCCTGCATGTTCGCGACAATCCCAACTCTTGGCGCCATTGGTGGATTTTCTTCGGAAACCTCCCTGGTTTCATCCCCGCATACATAAAGATTCTCTCCCAGGTCTCTCTGCTTTAGCTCATTATTGTTTCCAAATCCTGCTATGCCAGAACCAACAATAAGTGGTCTCCCCGGCCATGCCTCAAGAGCTGTTTCAATAAACATCTGTTTCTCTGATGCCTCGTCAAATGCCTCAACCAGTATATCGCAACTATCATAGACTTCCTTTATCAAAGATGGAACAAGTCTTTTATTATATACAGTAACCTTTATTGATGGATTTATGCCGTTTAAATTATATTTCAGTGCATCTACTTTAACCATCCCTACCTGGTTGCCAAAAAAGTACTGACGGTTAAGGTTGGTTTCACTTACTATATCAAAGTCTGTAATCACCAGGTGTCCGACCCCCGAGCGGGCGAGGGAAACGGCACAATTTGAACCTAACCCGCCGGCACCACCTATCCCAACACAAAACCTGCTTAGGTGATCTGATATGTTGCTGAAATTCATCTAATTAATATCCCTTGTTATGTAAACTTTTTTTAGGTTATCAATAAATCCCCTTGTTCCCTTTCCTGCCCTTATCTTATCAAATAGCTGTCTGTCTCCGGGTTCAAACAGAGATCCGAAAACCACTTTTACGTTCTTGTATTTAAACATCTCTTCAGACAGAATGTTAGACGGACCAAGTAAAAAAATATTTGCTTCTCCGGATGACTTTCCTATTACATCAAGGAAAGTATTATTGAAAATTGTTGTGCCGGACAGAATAATAGTGTTTGCCTCAAAAAGTGACTTTTCAAACTTGTTTAACCCTGTCAGAATATTGCTCTCCTTCTGAATGTCAAAAACTTCAAGATCTATAGAACATCGCCTGAACTTTTCATAAAGGCTTTCGAAATACCCAACCATAACGATTTTCCCCTGTTTTGTGAAATCGATACTGTCGAAGATATCGATAATATCATCATAGCTTTGTCTGTAATTACAAACAGAATTAAACCATGCATTTAGTATTATCCTGTGCGACGGGTTGGTTGTGTCGGGTTTGTTCCCGGAAAGAAGATCATCCCTGACATCAGTGCCCAAAGTTGCACACACACCAATGTGCCCGCTGCGGTGCATTATGCCGACATACTTCTCTCCTATAACCCAATCTCTTATCTCATCCCTGTTAAAACCCTCTTTATTAAGAAAATATCTTATCGGTTCATCCATATTATCTTATAATAACTAACCCTGCAATTAACCGGATCCTGTTTCTTTCATAAAAGTAATCTATTTATTATTAACCCGAAACCTGCCTGTCTGGAACATCTCGTTATGTAATAAATATCATATTGATATATGTCATTTTATGATCTATATTTGATGTCTATTTTTAAAATTGATATTAAGAATCTATTTAACAATCGAAATAAACTGGTAAAGCATGGATACACGGGAAGTTAAGGATAATCGTAAAGTATTGAAAGAGTGGTCATATGACTGGACACCCCTGGATAAGGGTTACACAGACAAAACACTATATATAAATGTAGGTACAAAAGAGATTAAGGAAAAAAATGTGCCTCTTGAGATGAAAGAGAAGTTTATCGGAGGGAAGGGTTATGGACTAAGATTATTATGGGATGCTACTGATCCACATACAAAGTGGAACGATCCTGAGAATGAGATTATTATTGCACCCGGACCGATCGGCGGTATTACCCAGTATTCGGGGTCAGGAAAGTCACTGGTCGTGACAATTTCACCACAGACCGATTCAATTATTGACAGTAATGCAGGTGGATATTTCGGACCGTTTCTCAAGTTTGCAGGTTTTGATGCTCTTGAGATTCAGGGGAAATCCGATGAAGATATCGTTATATTTCTTGATGGAATAAACCATAAGATTGAGATATTCAGTGCCCCGTTCAAATCACACGATAGTCATATACTTGCCGCTCAGCTAACAGATATGTTTGCTGATGAGGAGAGAGAAAAGAAGAATATATCGATTGTGTCAGCAGGAAGTGCTGCTGACAATTCACTTATCGGAATGCTCAATTTTAGTTTTTACGATCCTAAACGCAAAGAGGTGAGGCTTAAGCAGGCTGGCCGGGGTGGTATTGGAACTGTTTTCAGGGATAAGAAAATAGTAGCACTCGTATGCAAATGTCCGGGAGTAAAGGGTAACCTGAATAATGTAGTTGACCTTCAGGTGATACAGGAGAGAGGTAAAAAGTTTAACAGGGAGATGCGTGAGCTTGACGACAGCCAGGCACAAATGAAGCAGGTTGGAACAGCTCATCTTATGGAGATAATGAATGACCACGATCTCTTACCTGTTCATAATTACAAATTTGGCAGTCATCCCGATATCGTTAAGATCGATTCTGCCGAATGGAAAAGAAGATTTACCCAGGGGGTTCCCGATGGATGCTGGATAGGGTGTAATATGTCGTGCTCAAAGGCAGTTGATAACTATGTAGTCAGAACAGGTCCGTATGCCGGCCAGACTGTTATTGTTGACGGACCGGAATATGAAAATGCAGGCGGACTGGGATCTAATTGCGGAATTTTTGATTCTGATTATATTATTGAAGCTAACTTCTACTGTGATACCTATGGCATCTGCACAATAACATGGGGCACCCTTCTTGCATTTTTAATGGAGTGCTTTGAGAATGGCATTCTTAATGAAGAGCGCACAGGTGGTTTAAAACTGACTTTTGGAAATTCCGATGCTGCAATGGAACTTTTACATATGCTCAGCCGGGGTGAGGGGTTCGGAAAGATTGCCGGAACAGGTACCAGAAGAATGAAAAAGCTTTTTGCTGAAAATGGCTGGGGAGATCCCGGTTTCCTTAATGATATTGGCATGGAGAATAAAGGACTCGAGTATTCAGAATATATTTCAAAAGAGTCTCTTGCCCAACAGGGAGGATTTGCACTTACAAATAAAGGTCCGCAGCACGATGAAGCATGGCTGATCTTTATGGATATGGTCAATAACCAGATACCTACTTTCGAAGATAAAGCCGAGGCGCTACACTATTTCCCGATGTTCAGAACATGGTTCGGACTGGTTGGCTTATGTAAACTTCCATGGAATGATGTTGAACCCGAAAATAATGCTGAGGCTGATGAACCGGCTAAGGTGCCTGAGCATGTTGATAATTATGTTACTATTTATAAGGCCGTTACAGGCAGGGAGTTTGATAATAAGAGACTTATCGAAGATTCAGAGCGGGTTTATAACTTTCAGCGTGTTTTTAACCTGAGAAGAGGATATGGTACACGAGAGCATGACAGACAACCTTATCGTGCTGCCGGTCCTGTAACAGTTGAGGAATACGAATCAAGAGCAGAGCGCTACGATACCCAGATGAAAGAGCTGATCGGAATCAACCCTGAAGGTAAAAACACCGTGGAGAAGGTAAAAATTACCCGTAAGTACAGGGAAGAACAATACGAGAAGCTTGTTGATGCCGTGTATAAAAGAAGAGGCTGGAATAACAATGGTGTTCCTAAAATTGAGTTTCTTAAGAAAATTGGAATGGATCTGCCCGAAGTAATCGAGGTAGTTAAGAGTAAACAGTAACCTTCAACCCACAATCTATACTTAACATATTTTCCTGTCTTCTTGCAACCGATATGCAAAAGATGTAAATTTGCCTCGTCCGCCATCCGCGTGTCGCCGAATCTGGCGTAGCCGGAGGAGGATCAAACTCTTTTGGGAGTGTTCTGTTATTAAACTTAAATCATAAAATAATGATAAAAGTAAATGAGTATTTCGACGGTAAGGTAAAATCACTTGCTCTTGAAAACAAAGAGGGCCTTGTTACTGTAGGTGTTATGGAACACGGCGAATATGAATTCGGGACATCAACAGTTGAATATATGACTGTTATATCCGGCGGGTTAACAGTATTACTACCCGAAAAATCTGAGTGGAAGGATTATGGTCCGTTTGAAACCTTTATTGTTGATAAGGATACTAAGTTTAAGGTGAAAGTGGACGGGCAAACTGCCTATAAATGTGTTTATAAGTAAAGACCTTGCATGCAAGGTCTCTATGCGTGATTTTCTTTAATCATTCTATTAATATAAATATGGCTGGATCACAAGGATCAAAGTATTATAATGTATTTCTTCGCTATCAACTTAATCTTGAGGATAATGATGATAAAAATATATTCAACTGCGAAGGTTTTGAACTTTTATTGACAATTGACCGGTTACAATCAATTGTTGCTGCTGCGGAAGCTATGAATATCAGTTACCGGAAAGCCTGGGGAATAATAAGTAAAGTTGAAAAAAAACTCGGGTTTCCGCTTGTAATTAAGCAACGGGGTGGTTCTGATGGTGGTTTTACTACGCTTTCGACAGAAGGACATGAACTGTTGGAGGGTTATAAGGAACTGATTATTCATTTCGATAAGTCGATAAGTGATATTACAAAAAAGTTTTTTCATAAGATAAATATGTAGAATGAGAAAGTTTTTAAATATTTCATTACCGGTTTTATTGATGTTCTTATCGGGTTGTTTGGGTAATTCATCAGATAAAACAAAGGTTATTATCTTTCATGCAGGTAGCTTATCTGTACCCATAAAGGAAATTGCAAACCGATACGAAGAGATGAACCCTGATGTAAAGGTACAGCTTGAAGGAGCAGGAAGCGTAAACTGCGCCAGGAAGATTACAGAACTTAAGCGGCAATGTGATATTATGATATCGGCTGATTATAAGATAATCAACGAAATGTTAATACCGGAGTATGCATCATGGAATGCGATTTTTGCATCGAACTCTATGGTAGTTGCTTATAATGACAGATCATACAGGGCCGAAGAGATCGATGAAAATAACTGGTATGAGATACTTCTCGATGAAAGAAGTATTTATGCCAGGGCTGATCCTAATGCAGACCCATGCGGCTATCGTACATTGCTTACATTTAAACTTGCCGGGATTTTTTACGATAAACCGGGCATCGCTGATGATCTTGCAGTAAAGGATGTTAATATGATAAGGCCTAAAGGTGTTGATCTTGTCGCACTGCTTGAGACTAATGCGGTTGATTATATAATGGAGTATAAATCGGTTGTAGCTCAGCATAAATTGAAATATCTTGAGTTACCACCTGAGATAAATCTGTCGGATCAGAGATTTGAAAACCTGTATGAATCTGTGTCAGTATCAATAAGAGGATCAAAGCCGGATGAAACTATTGAAATTTCAGGTGGTACGGTTGCTTATGGAATTACTCTTCTTAATAAGGCACCTCAAAAGGAGGAGGCGATTAAATTTCTCAATTTTTATCTGAGCGATATAGGGCTGGGTATTATTGTAAAAAGCGGGCAGACAATTATTAAGCCTGCAGAGATATTTGGGCCGGATCATATCCCTGGGGTTCTTTATGATTTATTGATGGAGGGAAAAAAGGAATGAATTTTAAAAGCCCGTTTCACTGGGTATTAATGATCTTATCCTCATTGGTGCTGTTGTTTGTGCTTGCACCACTGGTGGGGATGGTATTGCATACTTCAGTTGGAGATCTGTTTGAAACAGTAAAGGACCAGGAAGTTCAGGATAGTATCTGGCTTACACTGTCGGTGGCATTTATTACCACACTGTTTTTTGCTGTGGGAGCAGTCCCGCTGGCATGGGTGATGGCCCGGCACCAATTTCCGGGTAAGAGAATTGTTCAGGGCCTTATAGATTTGCCCATTGTTTTGCCTCACTCAGCTGCTGGTATAGCTATGCTCGGGTTTATTTCGAGGGATGGGTTTCTTGGCAAAGTTGCATCCTCTGTTGGATTAAATCTTGTTGGTAATCCCGGAGGGATAGCCCTGGCAATGGCTTTTGTTAGTCTGTCTTTTATGATAAACTCGGCTCGTGATGGTTTCGCTGCAGTTCCTGAACGTCTGGAGAAGGCTGCGCTTAACATGGGAGCCAGCCCGTTTAAGATGTTTCTTACTATTTCAATACCTCTTTCCTGGAGAAGTATTGCATCAGGTTTTATTATGATGTTTGCCAGAGGCATGAGCGAATTTGGTGCTATTGTGATCGTAGCATACCATCCGATGACAGCTCCCGTATTGATTTATGAGAGGTTTAATCAGTTTGGATTGAGTTATGCAAGACCTGTATCTGTTATCTTTATTCTTGCAGCACTGGCTGTTTTTGTTCTATTAAGGATGATCTCTGTTGGTCGCCGGAGCGAAAGAAGTTCATTAGTTAAATCTGATAGTAATAATGCTTGAACTAAAGAGCATAACCAGAAGATTCGGCAGCTTTGCCCTTGACGATCTGAGTTTTAAGGTCAACAGGGGAGAATATTTTATTCTGCTTGGCAGATCAGGTTCCGGTAAATCTCTTACACTTGAACTTATAGCCGGGATCAGGAAGCCTGAAAAGGGACAGGTTATTCTTAATGGAACAGATATTACTTTACTTAAAATGCAGAAGAGAAAGACCGGCCTTGTTTTTCAGGATTTTGCCCTCTTTCCTCATCTAACCGTTTATGATAATATTGCCTATCCTCTTAAGATGAAGCGAACTCTGAAGCAGGACATCTATAAAATGATAGATAAGATTGCTGCGGAGGTAAATATAAAGCATCTGCTGGAAAGAAAGCCCGATTCACTATCGGGAGGAGAAAAGCAGAGAGTTGCCGTTGCACGTACACTTGTAACATCACCTGATATAATTCTTCTCGATGAACCAATGGCATCTATTGATACCCCGCTTCGTGATGATATTAGAAGATTATTACGTAGAATTAACGATGGAGGAATGACCATTCTGCATGTTACCCATGATTACAGAGAGGCAATAAGACTTGCCGACAGGGTAGGTGTTATTCATAACGGACGGATTATCCAGGTTGGTAAACCCGATGAAGTGTTTGCTAATCCTGTTAACAGGTTTGTCGCAAGATTTGCCGGGATACGGAATTTTTTTAAGGTAAAAATTGATGTAAAGGACTCAGAAAATATTGCAACAGGCCGGAACGATTTCAGGTTTTTACTTCCTCCGGGTGATTATCCTCAGGATGCGATTATTATGATACATAGTGATAAAATTACATTGTCGCAGGAACCTTTGAAGGCAAAGTATAACTCTGCCTGGGGTGAAATAACAGAGATAAACAGGTCGGAGTTCGGATACGAAGCATTTATAAACGCTGATGAGATATTTTATGTAACCTTTTCGGAACAATTGCTTAATGACCTGAGTTTGGAGACAGGCAAGATGATTGGTCTTAGTTTTAACCCGGATGCACTTAAAGTGATTTAATTTTGAGATATGATAACATACGAAGAAGCACAAGAGATAGTTAGCAGATACAATCTCTATATTGATACAGAAACAATCCCATTTACAGATTCTCTGGGAAGGGTTCTGGCTGCTGATATTAAGAGTGATATGGATATGCCTCCTTTCGACAAAACAGCGGTTGACGGTTATGCCTGTCGTAAGGTTGATTTAGATAAAGAATTGGTAATAAATGAAGTAATTCCTGCAGGTGTAGTTGCCGCAATGAATGTTAATCCGGGGCAATGTGCCAAAATAATGACGGGTGCAGCTATCCCTGATGGAGCCGACTGGGTATTTATGGTTGAAGATGCTGTTGAAAAAAGCGGAAAAGTAAGGTTTACAGGTACTGTCAAAAAAGATAATATCTCCAAAAAAGCTGAGGACATAGTAACAGGTGACGTTGTTCTTAAAAAAGGGAGGGTAATTCGTCCGCAAGACATAGCTGTGATGGCTACGGTAGGAGCGACTGAAGTAGAAGTAAGTAAAAAGGTGAAAGTGGGTGTTATTAGTACTGGCAGTGAACTTGCCGAACCCCATCTTAAGCCTGAAAAAGGACAAATCAGAAACAGCAATGCTTATCAGCTAATTGCCCAGGTAATACGATCGGGTGCCGATGCAATCTATTATGGGATCGCTCTGGATACAGAAGAAGATACCATGGATAAGATATCAAGGGCTCTGAATGAATGCAATATCGTGCTCCTCACGGGAGGTGTATCAATGGGAGATTTCGATTTTGTACCTAAGGTGCTGAAAGAGGCAGGAGTTAAGATAATCTTCGACAGAGTCGCAGTTCAACCCGGGAAACCAACAACTTTTTGTGTCTATGATAAAGGCTTTGTTTTTGGATTGCCGGGTAATCCTGTTTCATCATTTGTGCAGTTTGAGTTGTTTGTAAGACCATTTATCCATCGTTCGATGAAATCTGACTGGACTCCTGATATTATTTCTGTTCCCCTGGCAAGTGATTATACCAGGAAAAGGGCAGAAAGAATGGCTTGGGTTCCGGTGATCAAAAATGAGCGTAGCGAAGCACAACCGGTAGATTATCACGGATCAGCACATATTAATGCACTACCGGATGCATGGGGATTAATGTCAATCGGATTGGGAGTGAAGGAGCTAAAAAAAGGAGAAATAGTTGATGTACGACAGATTTAACCGTAAAATTAATTACCTGCGAATTTCAGTTACTGATCGTTGTAACCTGAGGTGCCGGTACTGTATGCCCGAGGAGGGAGTCATCCTGCAACCGCACAGCAGCATCCTGACATTTGATGAAATTGTATCATTTGTAAAAGTGGCTGTCAGCATGGGTATTGATAAGGTGAGGATAACCGGTGGTGAACCATTAGTCAGAAAAGGTATTGTTGATCTTGTTGCAATGATTTCAGCTATTGACGGAATAAAAGATCTTGCAATGACAACCAACGCAACCTATTTGCGGAAATATGCATTTGAACTGGTCAATGCAGGATTACAAAGGGTGAATATTAGTCTGGATACCCTCGATCCTGAAAAGTACAGGCAGATTACAAGGGGAGGAGATATTGAGGAGACACTGGACGGTATCGATGCTGCTTTTGAGGCTGGCTTAAGACCTGTAAAGCTTAATTGTGTTATCAGGGATAATCATAACGAATCTGATGCAAGGACTGTTACCGAATATGGTAAAACTATTGGCGCTGAAGTACGTTATATCAGGGAGATGAACCTGTCATCAGGACAGTTTAGTATTGTTGAAGGCGGGGACGGAGGTAATTGTTCCATCTGCAACAGGCTTAGACTTACAGCAACAGGAAAGATTAAACCATGCCTTTTTAATGATATGGAATTTGATGTACGGGAACTGGGAAATGAGGAGGCAATCAGACAGGCCCTCGATAAAAAACCTGCCTGTGGGTCGTATAATAATACAGGAGACTTTTATAACCTGGGGGGATGAGAAGGAAGGCGAAAGGCAAAGGGCGTAAGGCGTAAGGGAAGACAAAGACAGTTAAGAGTTGAAAGTTAAAATAGATAAATAATTATGAATAAATTGACACATATTAATGAAGAGGGTAAAGCCCGGATGGTTGATGTAGGAGGTAAACCCGATCAGGTCAGGGTTGCGAAAGCCATTGGTCATATATCCCTTGCTGCTGAAACTATTTCTCTTATCAGGAATAATGAGATGAAAAAGGGAGATGTTCTTACAGTTGCAGAAGTGGCGGGGGTACAGGCTGCCAAGCGTACATATGAACTTATTCCGTTATGCCATAACATCCTTATCGACAAGGTAACTGTTAAGGCAGAACCCGATAGTAATGGCGTTACAGTTGAAGCGGTGAGTCAGTCTACGGGTAAGACTGGTGTTGAGATGGAGGCACTGACGGCTGTTTCTATATCTTTACTGACAGTTTATGATATGTGCAAGGCAGTGGATAAAGACATGATAATTGATAATATTAAGTTAATAGAAAAGAGTAAATATGATCTTGCCAGATAAATATAAAGTATTAGTTGTAACACTTAGCGACAGGGCCTATAGGGGTGAGTATGAAGATTTAAGCGGACCAGTGATAAGAGAAATGCTTGATGACTATTTTAAGGAGATCGGATGGGAGATGGAGTCGGAAACAATGATTATCCCGGATGATGTATCTATGCTGCGGCAGCTTTTAAATGAATCATCTCAGAGTTTCAATGTGATAGTTACAACCGGGGGAACAGGAATTGGACCAAGGGATATTACAGTTGATGTAGTAACCGGACTTCTCGATAAGGAGATCCCCGGAATAATGGAACTGATACGCGTTAAATTTGGTATGGAAAAGCCAAATGCTCTTCTGAGCAGGGGCATAGCAGGGATAAAAAATGTTAGTCTGATATACACATTGCCAGGATCGGTAAAGGCTGTAAAGGATTATATGGGTGAGATACTTAAATCATTGCAGCATGCTATCTATATGCAGTATGGAGTGGATGTCCATAAAAAACACTGAAAAATCTACCGCCCGGGTTTTGTATATAATATGGAAAAGATCAGAAAAGCTATTAATGATTCATCTGCCCTTCGTTGGGGCATATTAGTGCTGGTAGGTTTTGTTCTGTCGGTTAACTATTATTTCTATGATGCATTCTCGACACTTAAAGATCTGCTAAAAGCGGAATTTGCTTTTACAAATACCGATTACGGTCTTTTTGTCTCATTTTATTCAGTGCCCAATACTTTTTTACTGATGGCAGTTATAGGGGGCATTATACTTGATAAAACAGGCATAAGGCGCACGGGTTTTATATTTGTCTTTTTTATGGCACTGGGTGCTTTTATCACCGCTTATGGGGCTTCAGATTATTACAGGGCAGATGGTTTTGGGTATGGTTTTTTCAGTTCATTCTGGACAGGTAAATCACCTGAACTGAAGATGATGTTACTGGGAAGGTTTTTATTCGGGCTTGGTGCTGAAACAAGTATAGTGGTTGTAAGTAAAATACTTGTGAAGTGGTTTAAAGGGAAGGATCTTGCTCTTGCATTTGGTCTGAAAATAGGTTTTGGACGGCTCGGTACATTTGCTGCCCTGCAACTGTCACCGGTTTTGGCAAATGATGGTGCTAACCTGACTGGCGCGATATGGCTTGCTGCTATTCTGGTTTTTACCGGACTCCTGGCATTTATTATCTATATGCTCTTTGATGCTAAGCTCGACCGTCAGGTGGTATCAATACAAAAAGAAGATTCAATTCCGGCTGAAAAGAATAAATTTCTTTTTAGCGATGTATTCAGGTTGCTGGGTAACAGGGCATATCTTTTAATTGCCCTTCTTTGCGTCACCTTTTATTCGGCTGTATTCCCGTTTCTTGCTTATGCCCCGGATTTCTTCGCTGATAAGTTTGCGTTAACCGATGTGCAGAGCGGACGAATAACATCAATATTACCTCTTGGAACCTTAATATTCACTCCAATTTTCGGATTATTGATCGATCGTAAGGGCCGGAGTGCTACAGCAATGATTTTTGGTTCTCTTATACTGCTAATAGTTCACCTGCTTTTCAGTCTGACTAACATAATGCCATACGTTCCTATGCTGATGCTGGGCATTGCCTTTTCACTGGTGCCTGCTGCTATGTGGCCAAGTATGGTAAAGCTGGTTCCTGAGAAACAGATAGGTACAGCATACGGGCTGATGTATTCAATACAGAATCTTGGATTATGGGGATTTCCACTGATTGCCGGTATTATCCTTGACAAGACTAACCCCGGTAATCCCGAGGTTGCTGATTACAGTGCGACAATACTTATGTTTTCTTTGCTTGGATTGATAGGACTCTTTCTCGCATTGATGTTGAAGAGAGAGGATAAAAGAGGTAACTTCGGAATAGAGTTACCACTGAATAAGAAACTCTGAAAAATCTACCGGTAAATCGTATTAACCACCTTATGACTTATAAGCCTGTCGTACCTCTCCATCGGGTCACGATAATAACAGAGGATCAAATAATCATTTTCGGTCTCGTAATGATTACCTTCAAATTCTGCTAAAGACGCTACAGATCCGTCTCCGGACTTTACAACATAAAGAAAGTTGTACCATCCCTGTTTTAAAAGAAGACTGCCTTCATAAGTATGTGTTTCAGGATTATAAAACATCCGGTTATCACTGTTAAACTTCCACCTGCTTAACTCCCCGAAAATATATACATCTCCGTTCAGAACAGGAAAATTACTTGGTAATGTGAAATATACCCAGACATAATCGGCATCACTATTCGGATCTACACCTTCCTGGTGAGCAATATAATACTTCCCGTTAAAATCCTGATTGTAGAAATACTGTCGTGATCCCCTGCTTTTTGAAGGGTAAAGGTTAACGTGCCCATAACCATACCTGTGTTCAATATTCTTTACATATTCGCTCAGATACCGTAAGCTTTTAATATCGAAGTAACGGAATTCACTTCCCCCCGGAAAAATATTATTCGCTGAAAGATCATTGTATTCAAGGGTGAAGTTCCCTGTGAAATCAGCTGTTAAGTTCATCCTGGCATTATCCCACCTTCCATTTTGAAGAAGGGAGCAAAATATATTGTTATAAGGGTTTTGTAATTCCATCGAAGAGTGATCAATGATAAAATCTATCTGCTGACCGGTCAGGTATGAGTCAGCAAGTTTCGATCTCATTGGTGTGGCACTTATATGAGAATTATTTTCACTGATCATAAATCGTTTCACCAATACAGGGTTATCAGTATCACCATATGGATATACCTTTACCAGGTAATTGCCTGATATTTTGAATGAGACATATTCGTTGGGGAATGTAACCGAGTAATGTATATAGTTAACTGTAGTGTTAAATGATAACTCATAATTCTCTATCCGGTTCTCAGAAAAGCCATCAAGATAATCGGTGTCAAAAATCTGACTCTGATTCCAGTCCTTGTCGCAGTGAATAAATGTGTAATAAAAGGTCTCTGTTTTGTCATCTAACAGATCAAAATGGAGCAGAAGTTTATCGTTTGAATTAAGGTCAATCACAGGATAGGAGAGATTCCATTCCTCCCTGTGAATTCTTGCACTTTTTATCTCGCCTGTTATATTCCCCTGTTCAATGTACCCTGATACCTGGCCTGACAAAACAAAACCTGAAAAAAAATACAAAAATACCGATAGAATATGCTTCCTCATTATCACATTGATCAAATCATTTTAAAAGTAACGAAAAATAAACTGACCTATTATAGTAAAATTCATTATAATCATAATTCTATACTATGCTGCTGTAGTTTCAAATGAACTTTTATAAATTGCAGCCTGTTATTCTATTTTATCAGGTACATCGTAATGTTCCTGGAGTAGGTTTCCCTGGTCTGTTATGAATATTATTGAAGTTGAGAATATAAAAATTGAGGTTTTAAGGAAACCTATCAGGAATATGTATTTACGGATTTACCCTCCTGATGGGAAGGTCGTAATATCAGCGCCGCATTTTATCACAGTAAAAGCTATCAGGTCATTTGCCGAACGAAAGGTTGGTTGGATTAAGAAACAACAGCAGAGGAGTAAAAATTCTATTCGTTATGTTCCGAAAAACTTTTTATCAGGAGAGGTACATACTGTTTTTGGTAAAGAGGCGATACTTGATGTTAATCTTTCCGATAAAAGGCGAGGTGTAATTTACAAAGACGGTGTAATACATCTATACACAGGATTTAACTCCTCTGCAGATCAGAGAGAAAAATTGGTGAATGATTGGTACAGAAATATCCTGAAAGATTCTATCCCTCAGTATATAATAAAATGGGAGACTGAAATGAAGGTTAGTGTGGCTGATTTCAGGATTAAAAAGATGAAAACAAGATGGGGTACCTGTAATAACAGGGATAAACGAATTTGGATAAATACCGAACTTGCTAAAATGCCACCTTATCTGCTGGAATATATTGTTGTTCATGAAATGACCCACCTTATCGAACCATCACATAATAAGCGCTTCAGGTCTTTGATGGATCAGTTTCTTCCGAATTGGAGAAGCCTGCGAAAAGAGCTTAGAGATAAATCGATATAATTTTTTGATATTTTTTTACTTTTTATTTGCATTATGAACATATGTGCATTATATTTGTAGTAAAATAGTTTATATGCCAAGACCTCAGAATAACAGGATTGTAAATGAGCCTCCTCTTTTCACCGAGTTTAAACCGGTAGGAGTGAACAGGCCTGATCTCGACCAGGTGCTGTTATCACTTGATGAACTGGAGGCTTTCAGACTGGCTGATAAACTAGGGTTTTCCCATGCTAATGCAGCTGATGAGATGGAGATATCAAGATCTACTTTCACCAGGCTTATCGAAAAGGCAAGAGAGAAGGTTGCCGATTTTATTATAAATGGAAAGATGCTGACAGTAGAGGGCGGAAACATCCATTTCAGAAAAAATATTATTCGTTGCAATAAATGTGGGTATATGTTTAAAATAAATATTAATAATATGATAACTGAGTGTCCGGCATGTCATTCACATGACCTGATAAACCTGGCCGGTGGCTTTGGTCATGGGAAATGCTGTAACAACAGGTATCGAAAAAGAGGAGGTAATTATGCCAAGAAATGACAAAACCGGACCTATGGGATTAGGTCCGTTAACCGGAAGACGCATGGGAGTATGCGTCGGAGACGAAGGTTCTGTTTCAGGCAATAGTGTCTGGTTCGGCCGTGGATTCGGTCGCGGATTTGGCCGTGGATTTGGCGGTGGAAGAGGCCGTGGATTTGGAAGAGGATATGGTTATGGAGCCGGAGTGCCCGCTGCATATCCTTCAGATGAGAAAATATTAAAGAGTGAGATCGATATCCTGAAGGAACAAATATCACTCCTTGAGAAGAGATTGTCTGATCAGAAAAAAGATTAACTATAGGATTAGAAACATAATCCTGATAGAATTTTATTAACTAATGATGCGGATCGTTTTGGATCAGTTAAGGTTTAAAATGATCCGCTTAAACTAAAATAATATACTAATGGAAGACAGATCAAAATTTGGAAACTCCGGTGCACCAGGACGTGGTCTTGGAAGAGGAGGAGGTAAAGGGCGAAACAGTGGTGGTGGTTTTGGAACCGGAGGCTACTGCGTTTGTGCAAAGTGCGGTGAGAAAGTTGCCCATCAGCAGGGAGTGAAATGTACTAATATCAAGTGCCCTTCATGTGGTAAAACAATGATAAGAGAAGAATTATTAGCGAAATAAATATTGAGTATGATTAAAAAAATGAAATTTGCAATACCTACTGTAAACGGGAAAATAACTGCTCATTTCGGGCATTGCGACAGTTTTGCAGTAGTTGATGTTGAAGATAATAAAATTGTAAAAGAAGATTCTTTACAGCCTCCTGTGCATCAGCCGGGTGTTTACCCAAAGTTTCTGGCTGATCAGGGTGTTAATGTAATTATCGCAGGGGGTATGGGACAGAAGGCACAGGATCTTTTTCATCAAAATAATATAGAGGTGCATATGGGTGTGCAGATGGGAGATCCTGCTGACCTGGTAAATGATTACCTTTCAAACAGTCTCGGTACCGGTGATAACCTGTGTGATCATTAATACATAGTCATTGATGAAGATAGCTATTGCCAGTGGCAAAGGAGGAACCGGTAAAACAACTCTGGCGACAAATCTTTCTGCTTTCCTGTCAGAGAGCGAGAAGGTTGTTCTTGCTGATCTGGATGTTGAAGAACCCAATTCCGGGCTGTTCCTAAAGGGAGATCTTGTTTTGGAAGAGGTCAGGTATAAGATGATCCCGAAGTGGAATGAAGATACCTGTACATTAAGTGGTAAATGCAGGGAGGTGTGTAACTTTAATGCGATTGTACAACTGGGACCCCGGATCTTGGTTCTACCCGAACTGTGTCATAGTTGTTATGCCTGCTCAGAGTTATGTCCTTCATCTTCACTGCCAATGACACCTCAGCGGATGGGTGTACTGAAGGAGTATAAGATAAATGATAACCTTACTTTTGTCGAAAGCCGGCTTGATATTGGTCAGGAGCAGGCTGTACCGCTGATTATGCAGACTAATGATTTTATCGATCTTAATTTTGATAATACAACCATAAAGCTGTTTGATTCACCTCCCGGCGCTTCCTGTCCGGTTATTGAAGTAACAAAAGATGTTGATAAAGTAATTTTAATTACTGAACCTACACCCTTCGGTCTGCATGATCTTATAATTATTGTTGAAACCATGCGGGAACTGAAAAAGGATTTCGGAGTGGTAATTAATCGTTATGGTGTGGGTAATGATGATGTTATAGACTATTGTAACCGTGAAGGTATTGATATAATTGCAAAAATATCCAATGACCGGCATATTGCTGAATTATACTCCGGTGGCGACCTGATATATGATAAGGTGCCAGCTGTCAGAGATGAACTGGAGAGAGTAAAAAGCTATATTTTTTCAGAAGGGGAGGGAATGTAATATGAAAGAGATAGTAGTAATATCCGGTAAGGGCGGTACAGGCAAAACATCAATAACAGCCTCGTTTGCTTACCTTGAAGGAGAGAATATTGTTGTGGCCGATTGTGATGTTGATGCGGCTGATATGCATTTACTTTTGCAACCTGATTTCAAAATTGCTAAGGATTTTTATAGCGGAGAGTTGGCCGTAATAGATCAGGATGCATGTATTTATTGCGGTGAGTGTAAAACAGTATGCCGGTTTGATGCTATACCTGTGGAAAATGGGATATATACGGTCGATCCGATAAGTTGTGAGGGATGTGGGTATTGTTCAAGAGTTTGTCCGGTCGATGCCATAACCAATATTGATCTTCTGGTTGGTGAGTACTATATTTCTACAATAAAGACAAAGGCCACAATGGTTCATGCAAGGCTGGGTATTGCAGCTGATAATTCAGGCAAACTGGTTGCCCAGGTAAAGAACAGTGCCCGTGAAGTTGCTGAAAAAGAGAAGAAAGAGCTGATTATTGTTGATGGTTCTCCCGGAATTGGATGCCCGGTTGTTTCATCACTTACCGGTGCGCATTATGTTGTGCTGGTAGCAGAGCCTTCACTGTCCGGTTTACATGACCTTAAGAGAGTTAATGAGCTTGTAAAGATCTTTAAGATAGGAGTCGGTTGTATAATTAATAAGTCTGATATAAATCCGGGAATAACAGAGGATATTAAAACATTCCTGAAAGATGAAGATATTACATTTATCTCCTCTCTTCCTTATGATGAGAGTTTCACGGAATCAATGACAAATGGAAAAGTAATTGTGGAGAACGGGAACGAAAATATTAAAGAGATATTAAAGAACAGTTGGGAAAAAATTAAAGAGTTAACTAATAATAAATCTGAATAAAATGAGAATTGTATTTACGGCAAAAGGAACAGAGTGGGATTCAGATATGGATCCCAGGTTTGGAAGAACTCAATACCTGTTAATATATGATGATAAAACCGATGATCTGGTTTCATTTGATAACAGGGAAATAGATAAAGAGGCTCACGGAGCAGGAACGAAAACGTCCCAGAGACTGTTTGATCTTAATCCTGATGTATTAATTACCGGCAACGGACCGGGAGGTAATGCACAGTCGATACTTGAGAGAACAAAGGTTGAGATTTATACAGGAGCTGGTGAAATGACTGTCAGGGAAGCATATGAAGCTTTTAAAAACAGTAAGTTACCAAAATATTGATTATGAAGGATTCAACCAGGATCGGGATTATTATCTGCGACCGGTACCGTGATTGTGCAGGAGGAAAATGTTTTCGTTCAATGAAAAACCGTGAGGGGGCATTCAATATCTACGGAAAGGATCAGGAACTGGAGCTTGTTGGATATACTACCTGTCGTGGTTGTCCTGGAGGAAATATTGAGCATGCACCAGAGGAGATGATTAAGAATGGTGTCGATGTGATCCATTTTGCAACAGGCATGGTGGTAGGATATCCTCCATGCCCGTATATAAATCATTTTAAAAATTTTATTGAGGAGAAATGGGGTGTGAAAGTAGTAGTTGGAACGCATCCGATACCTGAAAAATATTATAAAACTCATACCAACCTTAAAACATGGGAGGGTCTTGAATGGGAAGATATTCTTAAGCCGGCCTTAGCAACTGAAGAGATAAGATTGGCTTATGATTAGCAGGTAGTAGGAGCCTGTTTGAGTTTAGTTGTGTAAGCTGCCGGGTTATAAAATTGATTTTTGACCTGGCAGCTTTTTCTTTTTTCACTCATAGGGTAAGCGTAAAAAATGTGTTGTATAGTATATAAAAAAATAGTAACCAATGATTTTTGGAGCATCAATGAAAATTGTGATATTTGTGATAATTTTGTGTTAAGAAAATAACATCTCTCTATGTCTATTAAGTTTCAATACGTTTTTCTAATTATTAATAACTCTGTATGTCTAAACAAATCAAGTTAAGAAAAGGGTTGGATATCAGACTTGAAGGCAAGGCCGATAAAATTCTGATACCCGAGGAGAAGCCTGGCAGGTATGCTGTTAAGCCGGTCGATTTTCCCGGGTTGATCCCTAAAATGTGTATCAAGCCGGGAGAAACGGTGAAGGCAGGCACACCTCTGTTTTTTGATAAGCAGAAACCTGATATTAAGTACACATCACCGGTAAGTGGAACCCTCACCGATGTAGTAAGAGGAGAAAGAAGAAAAATAATGGAGGTGGTAATTGAAGCAAATGGTGATGAATATGTCGATTTTGGGAAAGCAGATATTGAGACTCTGAACAGGGATAAAATTGTATCCAAAATCCTTGAATCGGGATTGTGGCCTGCAATAAGACAGAGACCGTATCATGTGGTTGCCAACCCAACTGAAACGCCCAAATCTGTTTTTGTGAGCGGGTTTGATACAGCACCCCTGTCAGCCGACTTTGATTTTATTATCGATCACCTTTCTGAAGATCTTTACAGAGCAGGGATAACAGTACTTAATAAACTAACTGACGGACCTGTTCACCTGGGTCTGGGAGCTAACACAACCTCTAATATTCTTAAGAATACACCGGGAGTTGAGACTCATTATTTTAAAGGTCCGCACCCCGCTGGTAATATTGGAATACAGATACATCATATTGATCCGGTAAATAAAGGAGAGGTGGTCTGGTATGTAAATCTTCAGGATGTAGTTAACCTCGGACGGCTTTTTGCTGAAGGAGTATATGCCCCTGAAAAAATTGTTGCCTTATCCGGCCCGGAAGTTGATAAACCAAGATACCATCGCACCAGAACGGGGGCATTAATCTCTACTATTATCACGAATAATATTACATCTGATAATGTAAGATATATAAGTGGAAATGTATTGACAGGCTCTAAAATTGAATCAGGTGGTTTTATTGGATTCTATGATTCTTCCATCACTGTTATCCCGGAAGGCAACCATCATGAGTTCTTTGGCTGGATAATGCCGGGTCTTAACAAATTCAGTATTTCACGCACATTTCTTACATGGCTGATGGTCAATAAAAACTATAAGCTTGACACTAACTTTCATGGTGGGGAGAGAGCTTTTGTGATGACCGGACAATATGAGAAGGTGCTTCCAATGGACATTCACCCGATGCAATTGCTTAAATCCATACTGGTTGAAGATATTGATCGTATGGAGCAGCTGGGGATTTATGAGATAGCAGAGGAAGATTTTGCTCTTTGTGAATTTATCTGTTCTTCCAAGATAGAAATTCAGTCGATTGTTCGTACAGGACTCGACCTGATGGTTAGGGAGATGAGTTAGTAATTAAAGTATTGCCTAAGTAATGAAAGCATTAAGAAAACAAATAGATAAGATCAAGCCCCACTTTGAGAAGGGAGGGAAACTTTCAATGTTTCACTCATTCTTTGATGCGGTGGAGGCTCTGATATTTGTTCCTGACACTGTTACAACCAGAGGCTCTCATATTCGCGATGGAGCGGATTTGAAGAGAGTCATGATAACCGTATGGATAGCACTGGTTCCGGCAGTTCTTTTTGGGATCTATAATATCGGATTACAACACAGCCTTTCCATAGGCATTGAACCGGTCTTCTGGGATATGATATGGTTCGGCTTTCTTAAATTTCTTCCACTTGCCCTTGTTAGCTATGCCGTAGGGTTGGGAGTGGAAATATATTTTGCCCAGATAAAAGGTCATGAGGTGAACGAAGGGTTCTTTGTTACAGGTTTACTGATCCCTCTTATTGTACCTGTTGATGTGCCACTATGGCAACTTGCATTAGCTGTATTGTTTTCAGTGATAATTGGTAAGGAGGTTTTTGGTGGAACAGGGATGAATATTCTTAACCCTGCACTTGTCACCAGGGCTTTTCTCTTTTTCAGCTATCCGAAATGGATGTCAGGTGATTCGGTATGGGTATCCGGCATGGTTAAAGGAGAAAGTATAGTTGATGGTTTTTCCGGGGCAACACCCCTGGCACAGGCAGCTGCTCATCAGGTAGAGTCAATGCCTTCCGCTCTGGAGATGATAATAGGTACTATACCCGGATCAATCGGTGAAACATCTTTTATTGCCATTATGATCGGTGCTGCGATTTTGGTTTTTACCGGAGTGGGAAGCTGGAAGATTATTGTTAGTGTATTTGCCGGCGGAATGGGTATGGGATTATTACTGAATACATTTGCTACTAATCCCTATATGGAACTTCCGGCATATTATCACCTGATAATGGGTGGATTTGCATTTGGTGCAGTATTTATGGCTACAGATCCGGTGACTGCAACACAAACTGAAACGGGGAAGTGGATATACGGTCTCTTAACAGGTATTCTTGCAGTACTTATCCGGGTATTAAACCCGGCATTTCCCGAAGGGATGATGCTGGCTATACTGTTTATGAATGTCTTTGCTCCACTTATTGATCATTATGTTGTGGAAGCAAATATTAAAAGAAGATTAAAACGTGCAATAAGCAAATAAATGATTTCGCTATGAGACAATTTAGTAACAGATATATTTTTATGTTCGCGACAGTCATGGTTGCTATAGTCGCACTGGTGCTATCCTCAGCAGCACTGCTCCTTCAGCCACGGCAGGAACGTAATGCGGAAATTGAGAAAAAGCGTAATATCCTTGCTTCAGTAGGTGTGGAGACTATAAGTACTGATACCGAGGAACTGTATGCAAAGTATATTACAGGCAGCTTCGTTATCAATTATAAAGCTGAAAAGGTTGACGGAATAGACCCATTTGAGGTTGAGGTGAAGAAAGAACAGAGGAAACCAATTGAAGAGCAGGTATTTCCGGTTTTCATGGCTACACTCGATAATGGTAAAAACAGTGTTATTATGCCTCTTGAGGGAAAAGGGCTGTGGGGACCATTATACGGATATATTTCACTTAACGATGATAACAGGTCCATTTATGGTGTTACATTCGATCATAAAGCTGAGACACCCGGGCTGGGGGCAGAAATAAATACCTCATGGTTTGAAGATATGTTTGCCAATAAATTTCTCTTTGATGGAGATGAATTTGTTGGAATACTGGTACAAAAGGGTGGAGCTGACCCCGGGGATATTCATGCTGTAGATGCAATTTCGGGTGGAACGATAACAAGTAAAGCACTCGAGAAGATGGTTTATGACTGTATGATTAACTATGTTGAATATTTGAAAAATAACAGTAAGTAAGATATGAGCAATCTAAGTGAAAGAGAACCTCTGTTCTCATCAAAAAATATGAAATTGCTGACAAGTCCCCTTGGGGAGAATAATCCAATAACCGTTCAGGTTTTGGGGATATGCTCAGCCCTGGCAGTGACTGTCAAGCTTCAGCCTGCATTTGTGATGGCAATATCTGTGGTAGTTGTACTGGCTGTTTCAAATGTAATTGTATCCCTTTTCAGGAACCTCGTTCCTCCAAGGATCAGGATTATTTTTCAGTTAGTGGTTATAGCAATGATGGTTATCCTTGTCGATCAGGTACTTAAGGCTTACGCATTTGAGATTAGCAAGCAGCTGTCTGTATTTGTAGGCCTGATCATTACCAACTGCATAATAATGGGACGCCTCGAAGCATTTGCTCTTGCAAACAAACCATGGGCTGCTTTCCTTGATGGTGTCGGTAATGCAGCCGGGTACGGTCTTATACTTGTAATCGTAGCTTTCTTCAGAGAATTTCTCGGATCAGGAACCGTTTTCGGATACCCGGTAATGGAAAAAATTGGAATTTATTCAATCGGTTATGAAGATAACGGGTTTATGATACTTCCCCCGATGGCGCTTATTACCATTGGTATTATTATCTGGATTCACAGAAGCAGGAATAAGGATCTTGTTGAAAAAAACTAATACACCGGGAAAATGGAAAATCTAGTAAATATATTTGTTAAGTCTGTCTTTATTGACAATATGGTCTTCGCATATTTCCTGGGTATGTGCTCATACCTGGCTGTATCGAAGACAGTTAAAACATCCGTTGGTCTGGGTATTGCGGTTGTCTTTGTTCTTGTTATTACTGTACCTGTAAACTACCTGATCCAGAAATTTCTTTTAGAAGAGGGCGCTCTGGTCTGGGTAAGCGAAAAGCTTGGTGATGTTGATCTCAGCTTTCTTTCATTTATTATGTTTATAGCTGTAATAGCTTCAATGGTACAGTTGGTGGAGATGATTATCGAAAAATTCAGTCCTGCCCTTTATTCTTCACTTGGTATATTCCTTCCCCTGATAGCTGTAAACTGTGCAATCCTGGGAGGATCACTTTTTATGGTTGAACGTGAATATGCAAATATAGCTGAAGTCACTGTATTCGGATTAGGTTCTGGTGTCGGGTTCTTACTTGCCATAGCAGGAATAGCTGCAATCAGGGAAAAGATAAGATATTCAAATATTCCGGATCCGCTAAAAGGACTTGGAATCACTTTTATTATAACCGGTCTCATGGGAATTGCGTTTATGAGTTTCATGGGTATTAAACTGTAAAAATATAGAATCATGATATTAGCTACATCTGCAATTGGTGTTATATTAATCAGTATCCTGATTTTCCTGACAGTAATTTTACTGTTGGTAATCGTACTGTTATATGCACGCAAAAAGTTGATACCCCAGGGTGATGTGCAACTAAAGATCAACGATCGTGAGTTAACCGTATCACCGGGGAACAATGTGATGGCAACCATGTCTGAAAATGGAATTTTCCTTCCTTCGGCCTGTGGCGGCGGAGGTACATGTGGTCAGTGTAAATGCCAGATTCTTGAAGGCGGTGGTTCTATTTTACCTACAGAAACAGGTTTCTTTACCCGCAGGGAGCAACTGGACAACTGGCGGTTAGGTTGCCAGGTGAAAGTGCGTGAAAATATGACCATTAAAATTCCTGAAGCAATACTTGGTGTTAAAAAGTGGGAATGCGAAGTTATATCAAACAGAAACGTTGCAACCTTTATCAAGGAGTTTATGGTCAGACTACCCGAAGGGGAGACACTCGATTTTCAGTCGGGTGGCTATATCCAGATCGATGTTCCGAAATATGATATAAGTTTCAGGGATATGGATATCGATGAAGAGTTTCGTGATGAGTGGGACAAATTTAATATGTGGGATCTTAAAACCAGGAACACCGAGGAGACCATAAGGGCCTATTCAATGGCTAACCATCCTGCCGAGGGGAATATCATTATGCTTAATATCCGTATTGCTACACCACCGTGGGACAGGAAGAAAAACCGGTTTATGAATGTTCCTCCCGGGTTATGCTCTTCATATGTTTTTACAAGGAAGCCGGGTGACAAGGTGATGATCTCCGGCGCCTATGGTGATTTTCATGTTAAACCAACTGATAATGAGATGGTTTATATTGGTGGTGGTGCAGGCATGGCACCTCTGAGGTCACATATATTCCACCTTTTCCATACACTGAAAACAGGTCGTCAGGTATCTTACTGGTATGGTGCCAGATCAAAGAAAGAGATCTTCTATGAGGAAGAGTTTATGGCGATTGAAAAGAACTTTCCAAATTTCAAATTTAACCTTGCTCTCTCCGAACCTTTACCTGAAGATAACTGGAATGGCTTAACAGGTTTTATTCACCAGGTACTTTATGATCAATATCTGAGCAAGCATGAAGAACCCGAAGATATCGAATACTACCTCTGCGGACCTCCGCTGATGAATGATGCAGTTCTTAAACTACTGTATGACCTGGGGATTCCCGATGAATCAATTGCATTCGACGATTTCGGCGGATAAAGGGTACCTAT
>JAUVKT010000139.1 GCA_030596125.1 Bacteroidales bacterium
TTAATTAATAAAACTATTATAATGGGTTATCTATTTACTTCAGAGTCTGTGTCTGAAGGTCATCCCGATAAAGTGGCTGACCAGATATCAGATGCAATACTTGATAAAATTATAGCTTTCGACCCCCAGGCAAAGGTTGCCTGTGAAACTCTCGTTACAACCGGGCAGGTAGTGGTCGCAGGCGAGGTGAACACCGATACGTATGTTGATATACAGAGTATCGCAAGGGAGGTGATTAACAGGATTGGTTATACGAAGTCTGAATACAGATTCGATGGAGAATCATGTGGTGTGCTAAATGCCCTGCATGGGCAATCTCCTGATATCAACAGGGGTGTTGTCAGGGAGAATCCCCTTGATCAGGGAGCAGGCGACCAGGGTATGATGTTTGGTTATGCATGTAGCGAGACAGATAATTATATGCCTCTGGCTCTTGACCTGTCGCACAAACTGCTTATTGAACTGGCAGCTATCCGACGTGAAGAAAAGGAGATGTTATATCTTCGTCCGGATTCAAAATCACAGGTTACTATTGAGTATGACGATGATAACAACCCAATTAGAGTGCATACGATTGTTGTATCAACCCAGCATGATGAGTTTGATAATGATGATGATAGGATGTTGGCCAAAATAAAAGATGATGTTCGTACCATACTTATACCAAGGGTTGTGAATTTATTGCCGGATAGACTAAAGAGCTTGTTTGATGAAAATTTTATTCTTCATGTCAACCCAACCGGCAAATTTGTAATTGGTGGTCCGCACGGAGATACAGGCCTTACAGGACGGAAAATTATTGTTGATACCTATGGTGGCAGAGGAGCTCACGGTGGGGGTGCTTTTTCCGGAAAGGATCCTTCAAAAGTTGACCGTTCAGCAGCCTATGCAGCCCGTCATATTGCCAAAAACCTGGTTGCAGCTGGTTTTTCCAAAGAGGTACTTGTGCAGCTATCATACGCCATCGGAGTAGCTAACCCTTTAAATATTTATGTTAATACCTATGGCACTTCGAATGTAAGTCTGAGCGATGGCGAAATAGCCAACAAACTCTTGTCGATCTTTGATCTGCGCCCTGCAGCTATTGAACAGAGACTTAAATTGCGTTACCCTATTTATGAAGAGACAGCTGCTTATGGTCACATGGGAAGGGAACCGGAAATAAAAGTTAAGAGGTTCAAATCGTCCTACTGGGATGATATGGAGATTGAAGTTGAACTCTTTACATGGGAAAAGCTTGATTTTGTTGATGTGATTAAGAAGGAGTTTGGTTTGTAGCGGCAAACGACAAACGGCATAAGGGAAGAGTTTCGAAAGACCTTGTCCGAATACGGCACGGATCTGGAGATCCGCGCCAGCGTTGTGTGCAGATCCTTTCTCTCCGGCGGTAGCCGGATTCGAAATGACATTAGAGGTTAGGGGCGAGCCATGTTGCTGCTTCGGCTCTTGTCATTCCTTTTCTTTTTGCATAATCCAGGAGCTGGTCTTCGCCAATTTTTCCAACATTGAACCAGGCTGTTTCATTACCTGAGAAAAGGTACCCGCTAACCGAGGAGACCGGAACCATTGCATAGCTTGATGTAAGTGATACACCTATATTGTTCTCTGCATCAAGCAGCTTAAAGATCTTACCTTTCTCTGTATGGTCGGGACATGCAGGATAACCGGGAGCCGGTCTGATACCCCGGTAACGATGTTTTAACATGTCTTCGATCGTGATAATTTCATCTGCTGCATAGCCCCAGATCTCCTTGCGGATCTTTTCGTGCATCAGTTCGGTGAATGCCTCGGCAAGCCTGTCAGATAATATCCTGATCATAATGGTCGCATAGTCATCATCCTGATATTCTTTCATCTTTTCTTCGTCTGGCTCTGCTGTTACAACAAACGCACCTATATAGTCTGTCTTACCCTGATCTGCCGGCAGTATAAAATCGGACAGAGAGATATTCGGAACTTTTTTATCTTTTTTCTCCTGATTTCTAAGGAAGTTAAAGGTCATTACCTTTTCACTCCTGTTTTCATCAGAGTATAATATCACATCGTCGTCTTCTGAAACAGCAGGATATATCGCGGTAACCGCTTTGGCATTTACAATATTGTTTTTTAAGATGAAGTTGAGATAATGCTGTGCATCATTATAGAGTTTTTTTGCCTCTTCTCCCTTTACGGGATCATCAAAAACAGCGGGGTATTTGCCTGTTATTTTCCATGCAGAAAAGAAGAATGTCCAGTCGATATACTTAATGATCTCATCGAGGTTATAGTTTTCAAAAACATGAATTCCGGGTTTGGCGGGAGGAGGAGTATCAGACTGTGCGATATTAATTCTCAGCCTGTTTTGCCGTGCATCAGCCAGCGACAGAAGGTCTCTTTTTTTCTGTTTGCTGAGGAATTCATTTCTGATATCATTATATCTGTTATTTATATCATCGGCAAAGCTGTTATCATTATCTCTTTTCCTGAGTTTTTGTAAAACGGATGTCGATCTTGAAGCATCCTTAACATGAACAACAGGCAGTGAGCAGACGGGTGCTATCTTTACGGCAGTATGTATTTCTGAAGTAGTGGCTCCTCCTATCAGCAAGGGGATGTCAAGTCCCCTGCGCTTCATTTCGGCTGCCACATTTACCATCTCTTCGAGTGATGGAGTTATCAGTCCGCTTAGCCCTATAAAATCAACCTCTTCTTTTATTGCAGTGTCTATAATATCTCCGGCAGGCACCATCACCCCAAGGTCTATTATTTCGTAGTTGTTACATGACATTATAACTCCTACGATATTTTTCCCGATATCGTGTACATCACCTTTTACCGTAGCCAGTAATACCTTGCCGGCAGAGCTTTTCTCTCCCTCTGTGTTTTCCTGTTCTATAAAGGGGGTAAGCCAGGTGACTGCCTTTTTCATTACCCTGGCACTTCTTACTACCTGCGGGAGAAACATTTTGCCTGATCCGAAGAGATCGCCAATCTCACTCATTGCATTCATCAGCGGACCTTCTATTACTTTAAGAGCCCTGTCGAATCCTTTTCTTGCCTCTTCGATATCTTCCTCTATGAACCGGTCGATACCCTTTTTCATAGAGTAGTTGATACGCTCATGCACACCGGTCTCTCTCCATGCATCGATGTTGCTTTCCGTCTGCGCCTGATCCTTTACCTTTTCGGCATAAGCTACCAGTCTCTCTGTAGCATCTTTTCGCCTGTTTAGTACAA
Organism: Bacteroidales bacterium; assembly: GCA_030596125.1. Classification (GTDB taxonomy): domain Bacteria; phylum Bacteroidota; class Bacteroidia; order Bacteroidales; family VadinHA17; genus JAUVKT01. The sequence goes on from JAUVKT010000139.1 coordinate 3,217, forward strand.
CATCTTCGGATAGCTTCAGCAGGTCTTCCGGTATTTCACTGTAAACCTGAAGCAAACCGGGATTGACAATTCCCATATCCATACCGGCAGCAATAGCATGATACAGAAAAACGGAGTGCATTGCTTCCCTTACTGTATTATTCCCCCTGAAGGAGAATGAAAGGTTTGATACTCCGCCACTGACTTTGGCTCCGGGAAGGTTCTCCTTTATCCATTTTGTTGAGGAGATGAAATTCACTGCATAATCGTTATGCTCTTCAATGCCTGTAGCTACTGCCAGGATGTTAGGGTCGAATATTATATTCTCGGGACTGACGCCTGCCTTTCCGGTAAGAAGGCGGTAAGATCTTTCAGCAACTTCTATTCTGTGCCGGTGCGAAGCTGCCTGTCCGTTTTCATCAAAAAGCATCACAACCATAGCAGCTCCATACCTTTTGATCATTCCGGCATGGTTTAGAAAGGCCTCTTCTCCTTCTTTCAGGCTGATTGAGTTAACAATTGATTTGCCGGGAGTGCATTTTAGTCCGGCCTCAATAATATTCCAGTTGGATGAGTCGATCATAACCGGTACACGGGCAATCTCCGGGTCAGACATTATATGGTTGATGAATGTAACCATCTCTTTTTCTCCGTTAAGGAGAGCTTCATCCATACATATATCAATTACCTGTGCTCCATTATCTACCTGGTCGCGGGCAACTGCCATAGCCTCCTCATAATTTTCTTCCCTGATCAGGCGTGCAAATTTTTTTGATCCGGCAACGTTGGTACGCTCACCAACATTAACAAAATTAAGGTTGGGAGTAAACTTCAGTGGTTCCAGTCCGCTCAGGGTCGTTAAACCCGGGGATTCCGGAACTACCCGTGGCCGGTAATTTTCCCTGAGGGGGTTTAGTTTTCTGATATGGGCATCTGTAGTACCACAGCAGCCTCCAATAATATTTACCCAGCCATTATCAAGGTAATCCTTTACAAATGATGCCATCTCTTCAGCCGACTGGTCATATTCGCCGAACTGGTTTGGGAGTCCGGCATTGGGGTGAACCGACAGGGGAAAGGGTGCTATAGCAGCCATCTCTTTAACGAAGGGGCGAAGATTTTCAGCTCCGAAAGCACAGTTAAGGCCAATACTGAGCAGGGGGAAATGTGAAACAGATATTATAAACGCTTCGAGTGTTTGCCCGGTCAGCATCCTGCCGCTGGCATCAGTTATTGTTCCTGATACCATAACGGGTATCCGTTTGCCTGTTTTATCAAAAAGATTTTCGAG
>JAUVKT010000079.1 GCA_030596125.1 Bacteroidales bacterium
GAGAAGCGGAGAGTGGGAGAATCGGAAATTTGGTGCAATTTCCCCAACTCTCCGTTTCATGTCAAATGTCAGACGTTCCCGAAAAAAACAAATCTTTGATTTGTAATTTTTCGAGGATCCTCGAATCGAAGATTCGGGACAGATGTCAAATGTTCTTTACTGACAACATTCTACTCTTCCAATCTTCCACTTTTCCAATATTCCGATCTTTAACAAATCCCAGGGGTTTTATATTCATGATATTGTTTATTTTTGCAGGACAAAAAATAAACTATGGCTCGTGCAAAGAAACCACTGCTTGAGAAGGTTGAGATAACTGATATAGGTTCTGAAGGAAAAGCTCTTGGAAGAGTTGATGATAAGGTTGTATTTGTTCCTATGCTTGTTCCCGGTGATGTAGTAGATATCCAGGTAACACGCAAGCGTAAAAACTTTATGGAGGGATATGTGATTAAGTTTCATAAATATTCTGATTTGCGACAGGAGCCTGAATGTTCTCATTTTGGGGTATGTGGTGGCTGTAAGTGGCAACACCTTCCTTATGAAAAGCAACTGGAATTCAAACAGCAGCAGGTTTATGATAATTTTACAAGAATAGGACGGTTTGACTTCCCTGATATTAAAACAATTAAGGCATCAGACAAAACCTATTACTATAGGAATAAACTGGAATTTACATTTTCGAACAGGCGCTGGTTAACAAAAGATGAGATATCAACCGGATCGGAGATTAAGAATATGAATGCACTTGGATTTCATATTCCCGGAATGTTTGACAAAATACTTGATATAGACCGTTGCTATCTTCAGAACGATATATCAAACGAGATTCGTAACTCTGTCAGGAAGTATGCCCTTGAAAATGATCTGAGCTTTTTTGATATCAGGAACCGGGAAGGATTATTAAGAACTTTAATAATCAGGACATCGGGTGTTGGTGAGTTAATGGTCATTATTAATTTCTATTATGAGGATGTAAAGAACCGTGAAAAGCTGTTGGTGTTCCTCAGAGATAAGTTCCCTCAGATAACCTCTTTAATGTATGTTATTAACCCGAAGCCTCATGACTCAATAGGCGACCTGGACGTAAAACTCTTTTCAGGAAGGGATTATATAATTGAGGAGATGGAGGATCTGAAGTTCAGGGTAGGACCGAAATCCTTTTACCAGACAAACACACAACAGTCATACGAACTTTATAAAGTGGCAAGGGATTTTGCAGACATGAGTGGTAACGAGATTGTTTATGATCTTTATACCGGTACCGGTACAATAGCAAACTTTGTTGCCTCCCTGGCAAAGAAGGTAATAGGGTTGGAGTATATTCCTGAAGCCATAGTTGATGCAAAGGCAAATTCAGAATTAAACGGGATCGATAATACCTCTTTCTATGCCGGGGATATAAAGGATCTTATGAATGATGATTTTATTTCTAAACATGGCAGGCCTGATATAGTAATAACTGATCCTCCAAGACCGGGCATGCATGAATCAGTTGTCAGAACAGTACTTAGAGTTGTACCCGAAAAGATAGTATATGTTAGCTGTAACCCTGCCACTCAGGCAAGGGATATCGCTATTCTTACTGAAAAATATGAGGTCGTTGCGGTACAACCTGTAGATATGTTTCCACAGACACATCATGTGGAGAATGTGGTTCTCTTGAGACAAAAGATAAAAGTAAAAAGTTAAAAGTAGAGTCACGCTGATGCGAGACAAGGCACTGTTTAGCTGTTCAGGAAGTCTTTGAATTTTTTAGTAGTCAGAAGTTTCCAGATGGCCAGTATGCCTGATAAAACCTCGAGACCAACTGAAATCATTAAAATAGTTGCGGCACCCGGCCAGTGCTGGATTTTGAAAAAGGCGCCAATTATTACACCTACAACACCAAGCAGAAAAATTACCAAAATGTGTTTTACTTTCATAATATATATGATTTGATAGTTAAATTCAAAATACCATCACTCCATTACCTTTCCATACTTCTTACTGATCTTCTCATCCGGATGGGCCTTTGAAAAGTCGATCCAGTACTGTTTAATAGTGCCTTTGATATCTCTTTGAAGGATCAGAAGTCCGATAAGGTTCGGAATTGTCATAAGTGCTATTGTTATATAAGAAAGTGACCAGATAATAGTGGTGTCGGCAAAGGATGCCAGGAAGAATGCCAGTACGTAAAATATCCGGTAGTAGATTACATATTGTTGTCCTACCAGGTACGTGATGGCCCTGTCGCCATAATATGACCATGATATTGCGGTTGAGAAAGCAAACAGCAGCAGACCGATAGAAACTATAAATTTACCTGAATCGCCCATCACACTTCTTGTAAATGCCTTTGTCGTAAGCGGAGCGCTATGCATCAGAGACTTCCCTTGAATAAAAATTTTATCGGAAGCGCTTTTTGCAAAGAGACCTTTAATTTGTTCACCCAAAGGAGGTTTTTCTATTTCATCAAACACCAGTTTCCCATTGGCAACCATAAGCTCACCTGTATATTTTTCGGTCCCTTTCAGGAAGAGGAACTCTTCAGCCACTGATTCGGCATGCAGCAATGTTACATTACCGGTTATCATTTCTCCATTGGTGATCTCAAGAGTACCTGTGTATATGTCGAGCTTAGGCAGGTCTTTATTCCGGCTGATATGGTCTGAAAGCACCTTGCGGTCTGCTTCAACACTATCATCCCATGAGCCTGCAATAAACTGCATATCTGTCTCCTGAAACTGGTTATCCAGTTTCTCATTCCACACTCCGGATGAAAGCAGTACAAGTCCGGTAAGAGTACAGATAACAATAGTATCGATAAATGGCTCCAGAATAGCTACCATTCCCTCAGATACAGGTTCAGGAGCTTTTGCTGCGGCGTGCGCGATCGGGGCTGAGCCCTGGCCTGCCTCATTGGAGAAGAGTCCCCTGTTTACGCCACGGTTAATAGCAAAGGCGAGGGATGCTCCAAGAAATCCTCCGACTGCTGCAGTACCTTGAAAAGCGTCGGCAAAAATCGATATAAAAGAGGGAATAATATTTTCATAGTTTGAAAAGATCACCAATAATGCCCCGATAAGATAGATAAGGGCCATAGCCGGCACAAGGGTTGATGTTACCTTAGCGATTCTTTTTATGCCTCCAATAATGACAAGGCCAAGAAGGATTGCAAGAATGAAACCTGTAACAACGTGGTTAATTCCAAAGGTGGCAAATACTGAATTTGAAATACTGTTTATTTGAGGAAGGCTTCCGGTTCCGAAAGAACTCAATACTGTCGCCAGTGCAAAAAACCCACCCAGGAAGGCTCCTGTCTTTATAAGTTTTCCACTCTTCTTAATCTTGATATTCAATCTCTTTTTCATGTAATACATAGGCCCACCTGAGACAGTTCCATCTTCAAGAATATCCCTGTATTTATGTGAAATAGTTACTTCAACGAATTTTGTACACATCCCTATTATTGCTGTTACCAGCATCCAGAAAAGGGCAGCCGGTCCTCCGAGGTGAATTGCGAGGGCGACTCCTGCTATATTTCCTGTACCGACTGTACCGGATAGTGCAGTAGTAAGTGCCTGAAAATGACTTGTATCTCCAACATCATCCTTATGGTCGTACTTACCCTTAACAATTCTTATAGCATGTTTGAAATATTTTATCTGTGGAAATCCCAGGTAGATGGTGAAAAATATCCCTGTGCCAAGAAGCAGGAATACAAACCACGTGTGCCCGCCGATAAATCCATCAAGCATAATCAGGAAGTCATTTATCTTATGCATAATATCCGGTATTGATTGTGTTGAAATTAATTCAACAAATGTAATAAAATTGATGAAACAAGAAGAGGCGTTGCATGCAACGCCTCATAGGTTTTGTTGAAAGGGACGCAAAGCATTGCGTCCGTACAATTTCTAAATACGCAAATCGTTGCGCATATGCTAGGTAAAAATTATCTGTGATCCTTCGCCACCGGAGAGTTCGTAGAATTCACCAACGGTAAGTACACCTGAAACATGCCCGGAGAGTTCTTCTTCTTTGATTTTAAACATATCCATAGCCAGTTTACATGCGAATATCTTACCGCCGCCGGCTGTGATCAATTCAAAAAATTCTTCAATCGGAGGAACATCAAGGTCATCCATCTGCTTTCTCATCATTCCCGAAACCATTGCTTCAAGTCCGGGGATTATTCCCAGCCATGTTGGCATGCGAGTGCCAAGACCGGGCATACGCATTGCAGGATTCCCGATAACTGCCGTATGTGGTTTTTTCATCCACTTCTTAACAATTCCTTCCAGCCCAAAGAAAGTAAAAAAGAGATTCATCTCGATACCTTCCATAACAGCACCGTTCCCCATTACGAGGGCTGCGTAAATATCTTCAATTGTGCCTTTGGCACAGATAATATTTACTTTTTTGATTGGATACTTATTTTCTTCACTCATAATTTTTAGTTATTAAAATTAAACACAACTTGAGGGTTTGGGGATCCCGGCAATTTTTGTGGATTTTTTAAGAGGTGCTCCGGGAAAGAGCTGATAGAATGTTTTTACATCTACAACACCCGACTTGTTTATTCCCCTGATTGAGAGTGCCTCACCTGAAATGAATTTTGTACGCAGATAATCTAATACCTCTAAGTGTTTATCAGTAAGATCAATACCTTCTTCTTTAGCGATCTCTGCTGCAACCTCTTTTGTCCATTGTCCGGGATCGGTAAAATATCCCTCTTCATTCACGTCTACTGTTACGCCTGCATAATTTTTTGTTGCCATTTTTTTATAGTTTAATAGTTTATTTGTTAAATCGTGTAATCGTTCCTCCTTCGCTACCTCCGGCAGCTTTGGCGGACACAGTTATTTGTTAATTCTTTAAACCCGATACCTGGTACCCGATACCCGGCACCCGGTACCTGCTCATCTCATAAACTCCTTCATAAAAGTCATCATATAGCCCAGTCCTTTTTTCATTTCCGGACTTCTCATATCCTTCATCATTTTCCAGAGGGAATATTTTTCTACTTCTTCGGGTTCGGCATTTTTAAGAGCAGTAATAGCATTGTTTGCCTTTTTTATTACTGCCGGATCGAAAAGATTGATAAGTGTATCGGCCGTCAGGGTGATATTTTCTGATAGATTTGAAATATCTTCCCGGGAATATCTGGCCATGATATTATCAAGAGCAACACCGATCTGTTTGATAACCTCGAAATATCCTTTTTGATCAATCTCATTAAATTTATCGACAGAATCAATACCAATCTGTTTTATGATCGGACCGGCATCCTTCATAAGGTCGGTAACATTTTCAAGTGTCATAAGCAGCATATTGATATTTTCAATATTTCTTATGAACCCTAAAAAGAGGTGATTTATTGAATCAAAATCGAGTTCAATACCTGCATTGTCGAGCCCTTCAACCATCCCTTTAAATGCGTCATTCCCGACAATGGTAAGATCGTCAACAATATCTGTAATTGTCTCTCTGTTTTGTCTTTGAACTGTAGCTTCCTCAAGCATAAGGTCGAGCTTACGGTTCACTTCACTGATCTGTAATTCTAAGTTATTATCTGACATGCTCTGTACATTAAATTATTAATCCACTTTTTTACCTGCCATTGTCATATCAGCGTCGATAGGCATATCTTTGCCCCTGAGCAGAATATGCCAGTATATCCACCTGAACATCAGTTTGCCGTAATGGTTCAGTCTGGTTACCTTAAGCAGACCCATGGGGCCGATTCCCGGTAGAGGGAAGTAACCCGGCAGTGGTTCAGTTTCGTAATTGAAGTCTATAAGGGCTCCCTTACCATGGCCTGTCTCGATAAAACAGTTAGAGTGTCCGTCGAACGAACCTGTTAACGGACGATTTTCGATATAACATAACAGGTTCTCATGTAATATCTCTGCCATGAAGTGAACAACAGAACCGGCTTTTGAGGTAGGGAAGTTCCCTGCATCACCAATTACAAAAATATTTTCATGTGCATTTGACTGAAGAGTGTGTTTGTCGGCCGGAACAAATCCAAAATCATCACCAAGACCACTTTCTTCTATAACCGGATCACCATTGTGGAGCGGTATGGAGATCATGCAATCGAATGGTATTTCCTTTCCGCCAAAGTCAATAATTTTCTGATTTTCGTTATCCACTTCACCAAGGAAAAAATCGGGAACAAGATTTATATTTTTCTCTTCCAACAAGCTTCCAAGTAGTTTTGATGACCTTGGTTTTGTAAATGCACCCGACAAGGGTGTTACATAAGTTATGTTAACCTTGTCGCGCATACCCCTGTCAGTGAAAAATGCATCAGCGAAAAATGCAAACTCCAGTGGTGCAACCGGACATTTAATTGGATTATCAGCAATATTTATTACAAGATTACCCCCTTCCCATGTCTTAAAGAATTTACCAAGTGCAATGGCTCCTTCAATTGTATAGAAATCATAAATCTTTTTATGCCATAATTCACCTTTCAGTCCCGGTGTCTCATCCGGGTTAATTCTTGTTCCCGTAGCAATGATCAGTATATCATAATTCAATATTTCTCCATTGGCCAGGGTAAGTTTGTTTGCGTCTGCTTCGATTTTTTCTACCTTCTGGTATATTGAATTAACACCGGGAGGCAGAAAGTTCTGCTTTGGTTTAATTACATCCTCTTTTTTATAATAACCAAAAGGGATAAACAGGAAACCTGGTTGATAATAATGAGTTTTGTGCTGGTCGATAATCGTAATCTTCCATTCATCCCTCGACAACTCTTTTCTCATCTTGTTAGCCATAATTGTGCCACCCGTTCCGGCACCCAGAATTAATAATTTGTTCATTATTTTTGTTTTTATATTTATTTAGCCTGAATAATTCACAAATTGATCTATTGCGAAGTCAAATTACTGTGACTAAAGGCAATGCTCGATTTTTGATTCTCAATATAGCTACAGCTATATCTGTGAGTCTCAAATCTGCGCTTACCTCTATTCTGTGTACTTTGACTTCTCATGACGAAAAACTAATGAATTAATCAGGTTAAAAAGTTGTGTTTATAAAATAACAGTACAAATCTATAAAACATCTACATATTAAGATATATTAATACGTACACATCATAGTCCGCAGGCAGTGATATATATCATGTTTATGATTAAAACATTGATATAGAGCAATATATTATTAATATAGACCATGCCTGGCAGGGTATGATATTTATCACATTTCAATAAACAGATAGCTAATTGCATTTATGCGGCATTCACAAATGCGAGTTTCAGAGAAAATATCAGCCCTGATAATAGTTATTTTGACAGCTTTTTTATAAATAGCAAATAATTATATCATTTTAAGATTTATTAAGCATGAAAACTGAAAGAGCTGGAATCATATTAATTGGTCTGCTGACTGTATTTGTTACAATCGGGGCGGTAACACCCCCTGAATTTAATCCTGTCGGAAAATGGAAATTCAGCGCTCCTGATGCACCTTATCCTTATGGCACAGGTCTGCTGGAGGTAAAAATGGATGAGGAGGACGTCGGTGTTACCATTTCGTTCGAGGATGTTGAATATAAGCTTTACGGAGAGAGTGTTAAGTTTGAGGAAAACGTGCTTGCCTTCAGCCTGTTTATTGATGGTGTGGACATATCTCTTTCGATGAAATTCATTGATAAGGATAAATTATCCGGGAAGGCAGTTTATTATGATGGTGCAATACCTCTTACAGCTAACCGGGAAAAGGAGTGATTTTATAAACTTCGAGTCTGTTTTTTTATATTAACCTATATCATATAATATGAAAAGGATACCCCTTGTTTTGGTACTGTTTTTTGCAGTTCTCATTTCCGATGCGCAGATTGTCGTTGAGAAACCATTGAGTAACAGGATCACAGGTTATAATATGGATGTGGAACTGGACACTGAAGCAAAGACTGTTTCAGGGTTCATGAAGGCCTACTGGGTAAATATTTCCGATGATATTGTACCCGATATAAGAATGCATATGTACCTTAATGCATTCAGGAGCAATAAAAGTACACTTTATTCAGAATCAGGAGGATCACCAGGGTCACGTGAGATAGATTACGGATGGGTTGATATAGTGTCGATCTATGATGGTGATAATAATGACCTGTTTGATAATATGAAATATATACAGCCTGATGATCAGAATGACGATGATATGACTGTATTGCAGGTTATGCTGCATAAAGCTGCCAGGCCGGGTGATACGGTAAGATTGAATATTGAGTTTATCTCCAAACTACCGTCATCCATCAGACGTACAGGGTTCTCCGGTGATTTTTATTTTGTGGCACAGTGGTTCCCCAAGATAGGTGTTTATGAACCTGCAGGGATGAGATATGCTAAGGTGGGTGGATGGAATTGTCACCAGTTTCACCGTCATTCCGAGTTTTATGCCAATCATAGTGTTTATGATGTTTCAATAACAGTTCCGGATGAGTTTGTTGTAGGCAGTGGGGGAATGCTTATTAGTGAAGAGACTCTTGAGGATGGGAAAAAACTGGTGGTTTACAGGGCTGAAGATATTGTTGATTTTGCATGGACGGCCTGGCCCGGGTACCTTGTTGCCGAGGATAAGTGGGAACATATAAATATAAGGTTCCTCTATCCCCCGGAGAGGGAGAAACAGGTCGATCGTCAATTAACTGCTGTAAAGAATGCCTTAGAGTATTTTAGTGAGCGTGTTGGCCCGTTTCCCTGGCCTCACCTTACATTTGTAGATCCACCGACAATAGGTGCTGGTGCCGGAGGCATGGAATATACAACTATTTTCACGTCTGCTTCAGCAGATAAAATACCTGAATTTGTGTTGTTGCCCGAAATGGTGACCGTACATGAATTCGGACATGCATATTTTATGGGGATACTTGCCAGTAACGAGTTTGAGGATCCCTGGATTGATGAAGGGATGAATTCATACTGGGAGTCGCGTATAATGGACCATTATTATGGCCCTGACAAGGGAATAATTAATCATAAGGATTTTGGTATATCTGACCGGTCATACAGCAGATTGTCGTATGTTTTATCGGATGACAAAAAAGTAACTGACAATACTCCCTTCTCATGGAATTATCCTCATAGCACTTATGGTATGATGTCATACCAGAAAGCAACAACATGGCTTTACACACTCCAGGGGATTATAGGTGAAGCGACAATCGATGAGGTGTTTAAGACATTTTACAGAGAATGGGGGTTTAAACATCCTGCAACATATGATTTTGTTGATATTACAAACAAGGTTGTAACCGAAATGCATGGCGACAGGTTTGGTGAGGATATGAACTGGTTCTTTGATCAGACACTATATGGAACAGGTGTTTGCGACTATAAGGTTGATGGTATATCAAATAGGAAGGTCCGTTCATTCAAAGGCATAATGAAATCTGATACCGGCATGGTACTGCATGCAGATACAACCGCCGGTGATACAATTTATCATTCTGTAGTCAGGTTACAGAGATTGGGGGAGGTAAGGTTGCCTGTGGATATCCTGGTGCATTTTGAAAGTGGAAAAGAGGTAACCGAACAATGGGATGGCAAAGCAACATATAAAAATTTCGAGTATTATGGTCCGGATAAGATAGCCTGGGCTGCTGTCGATCCGGATTTTAAGATTACCATGGATATCAATTTAATTAATAATTCATATACGCTGGAACCTGATAAAGTCCCGATAAAAAGATTCGTGAGAAAGTTCGTGACATTAATGCAATTCTTAATTCTATCTGTAACCCTTTAAAATTATCTGATCATGAAACTTGTAAAAGCATTTAGTTCAGGACTTGTAAGGACAAAACATTCGATTAAACCATTAATAATTATCTGGATCATTAACCTTCTGGCGATATCATTAGTTGCTGGTCCGTTTCGTAAACTTATAACTACAACTGTTGGTAACAGTAATGCAACTCAGATGATCAGGGAGGGTTTTTATATAGATTTCTGGGCTGATCTTGGACCGGTAGTATTGCCTGCAATCTCATCACTTGCCACAGGAATATTCCTGCTTTTTGCGATCCTTTTTTTTATTAACGTTTTTTTTGCCGGAGGATTATTTGATTCTTTATGGGCAAATAGTTGCCGGTACAGGATAGGAAATTTCTTTAAATCATCGGCTAAACTATTTTTTGCATACCTGCTGGCTACTCTGTTGGTAATGTTGATGATACTTTTTTTCGGAGGGTTGCTTATAGGAGTTCCCATTATCATTGCCAGGGCATCAGAAGGTGATGGATTGCCGGTAATTGCTAAGATTACCAGGATAATTTTTATATTGTCTTTGCCTCTGTTCCTGTTAGTTATTGATTATGCAAGGGTATGGCTGGCTGCTAATGGTCCGGCTAAAATTTTCAGGGCAATCGGTTATGGTTTTAAGGCCATATTCACAGGCTTTTTCTCATCATATATATTTATGGTTGTTATGATTGCAATCCAGGGAGGATTTGTTTTTCTGGCATCTAAGGTGTTAAATTTCAGTCCACAAACCGGAGGTGGATTATTCCTCCTGTTTCTATTGTCGCAGGTACTATTCTTTATAAGACTTATGCTCCGTGCATGGCGATATGGAGGTGTTACAGCGATGTATATGATGTAGAGGAAAAAGGGGCGAAAGGCATAGGGCGTAAGGCATAAGGGAAGAAGTAGGGAGTAGGAAGCAGGAAAAAAGTTTACTATCAGCCTGTAGCGGGGGTTTTCAAAAGACAAAAGTAAATAACGTGACAAGGTACTGACCTTTACTTGTTATCTGTTACCGGAGCCATTATATCAGACCCTTTTTCCGGTACTGTAATTTTTACCGCATCGGGGTTGGGTTGGTAATTAATCGTATGACCGGGTTTTACGTACCAGTAACTTGTAAGTGCGTAGTTTATGACAGTTGGCGCCCAGTGCCACAACTCAATATTTGAACTGATTTTACTGGTAAACGGAATAGCATCGAGATTCCTGTAGCGCATGTTAACTGTCATTCCCGGATGAAAATTTCCTGCCCCGGTGGGTTGCGCAATAAACGGATGGCTGAAAGCTTCAGGCCTGCACCATGCATAGCCGTAATAATCTTCTGTTCCGGTACCAATGCTGGAGGGAAATATCTCGTTGTCAACGAATATCTTTTCATCCCCTTCACCCCACCAGGCATCAGCTGTATTAAAAACTGTAACGGCATCACCTATATATATCCCGGTTCCGTCAATATCAATATAATTAATATCAAAATGCTCTCCGGTCCCTCCAACATGTTCCGATCCCGCTGTTCTGACCTTGTTATACTCATGCCAGGCGGATCCAAAATACAAACTTCCGGAACTCCATGCATAGTGTTTCTGAAGCAGTTCCATTTCTGCAATAACAACCTGTTCTCCGAAATTAATAAGACTAACCTCCACATTTTTTCTGAATGGCATTATCCAGTTGCAGGTCATAGTCCCATCAGCAGAAACTGAGCTGTACCATGTTTCAGATTCGCTGATTTTAAAACCTGTTCCGAAAAAGTCACCAACGGGAACCCATACACTGTTGATGCCATCGAAACTGATGCTCAAAACTGTTGACCTGAGAGCCTGTGGGATATTTTCTGCCGTTAGCCTGATCTTTATTCCACTCAGAGCCTGTCTCTTTGCCCTGATCTTAGCAACCTTTGTTATTCCCGGGTCAATTGACAGAGACTCTGAATAAGCAATTTTCCCTGAGACAGGGTTTTCATGAAGTGTTTTATTGACATCTTCAATAAGGGAGGAGTATTGAGACAGTTTCTCGGGTGAAAATGATTCAATAATAACATCATTGTTATACTCACGGTAATTAATATTATAGTATATACTGGGAGTTATTCTGCCATCTGTCTCCTTTACCGAATCGCATTCATAGGTGATTTTACATCTCTGTTTATATGGAATAGGGAAATAGAGATTATGGCCACGCCGGTAGTAATCTGATTCTGATGATACCGATGAACTTAGCGGTTCTCCCGCTAAGAGTTGTCCGCTTATAACTTTTAATACATTATCCTCTATAAGGGGAGTATCACTATTATCAATGTATATCCTGAGTGTTCCGTCATAACTGCCTTCACCGGCAAATGTCATCCACCATCTTACAATAGCTCCGGGACTTTCATGATCGAAAAGT
>JAUVKT010000115.1 GCA_030596125.1 Bacteroidales bacterium
AGCACTGGGAGTAATAACAACACAAAGAACAGAAGGAGATAACGACAGGGTTTACCCGGCAAGGCTTTCAAAAACAGGAATGCGATGGTATAAAAACCGTGTAGTGATTAATTACGATCACGACCCGATTAACCCTTTCCATACTTATCCTTATATGTCATCTGATGGGTGGCGTACGGCTATTACTATGACTTACATAACAAGTGCACGAATGGAGATTGGTAAATATTTTGAAGAGATGACTGATGAGATGCTTCATGACCTTTCGCGTGCTATGCCCCTGCTTTCTACCCCCAAAAGTCCACGACCTGTCGATGCTTTTTCGGGTAAAGAATATCCACAAATTTATGATTTTGAAATAGACCCTTCATGGCACATTTTAACTTTTTACAACTATGCTATTGAAGGTGAAGATTGGCTTACAGACGCCTATAAATATGGAGGTATCGGGTTTAACAAACAGTTTATTCCACAAAAAATGCTACCTGCCAGGATCAATGTAATAATGAACGAAAAAATTGATGATGGAGGTCTTGGTTTATCCGCTGAAAAAGAGTACTATGTATTTGATTTTTGGAATTGGAAATTTGTAGGGAAATATGATGGGGAATCACAATTAGAGCAAAATTTAAGAACAGGTGAAACCAGAATAATGGCTATTCATGAAATTAAAGAATATCCGCAGTTTTTATCTGCCAACCGGCATATTATGCAGGGCTATCTGGATATGTCAAAACACCCGGAATGGAACGGCAAATCAAAAGAGCTAAGCGCTGTTTCCAATGTCATTGCAAATGAGGATTACAAAGTCATAATTGCAACTAACGGATATTCTGTAAAAGAGTGTTCTGCCGGAATTGCAATATGTAAAATCGAACTCTTTGATCAACAAAATTTATTGTATGAATTGAGTATCACTTCAGAAGAGAACCAGTCAATTCAATGGACAATCAAATTTGAGTAATTCAAAGTATCACAATTGTTAACAATGCATAATAATATATAAAAATCAAAACAGATGGAAAGAATCAATGGATTTATTACAGCACCCTTTACACCCCTGAATGATGACTACAGTCTTAACCTGGATATGATAAAGCCATACTCGGAAATGGTTGTAAGAAATGGTCTTGATGGAGCATTCACCTGTGGTACATCAGGTGAGGGCTTTTCGCTGACAACAACTGAAAGAAAAAGTGTACTTGAAGAATGGGTAGCCCATTCTCCGGATGGTTTCAAGGTAATAGCACATGTTGGTGCAACAGGGATACACGATAGTATAGAGCTTGCAAAACATGCCAGGGATTCGGGAGCATGGGGCATAGGAGTAGTAAATCCGATCTTTTTTAAACCGAAAAATATTGATGACCTGGTTACTTATTGTTCAGTTATAGCTGGTGCAGTACCTGATCTGCCTTTTTACTTTTATCATATACCAAGGTTTACCGGTGATAGTTACTCTATGGTTGAATTTCTGATAAAAGCTGATAAAAAAATCCCAAACCTGGGTGGAATTAAGTACACATATGAGAATATGTATGAGTTTAACCAGTGTATGAAAGTTAGTAATGGTAAATTCGAGATGCTGCATGGCCAGGACGAAACGCTGTTGCATGGCCTGCAACTGGGTGCAAAAAGTGGAGTTGGCGGAACATATAACCACTGTTTTCCTGTCTATAGAAAGTTGATAGATGCATATAACAGAGGTGATTATCAGAGAGCCCTTGAGCTGCAAAACACTTCCCAGGAGTTTATTAATGTTCTGGTCAGGTATGGAGGAAATGTATCAGGAGGTAAACGGATGATGAAATTTCTCGATATGGACTGTGGCCCTGGTCGCCTGCCTGTTAATTCATTATCGGCAACAGATGAGCAAAATATGAAATCAGAACTGAAGAGAATTGGATTTTTCGACTATTGTAATAAATAGTTGCACCCCTGAAAATTAAATAGATGAAGAAAATATTAATAACAGGGCTTTTTGGGCTCCTGATGTGTGGATGCTCGAATCATGACAATCCATTTAACAATGTTATTCAATGGGAAGAGATAATTGAACTGCCACCCTCGCCGGGGAGTGATTTACAACCTGGTCTTGCAGAACCTTTCGCAGGTGAGTCAAATGGTGTTCTGATTGTGGCAGGAGGTGCCAATTTTCCGGATAAACCTGTTTATGAAGGAGGAAAAAAAGTTTACCACAAGGATATCTTCGTGCTTACAGGGGATAGCCCGGATGAATATTTGTGGATTTCAGGCTTTTCACTTCCTGAGGGGTTGGCATATGGTGTATCAATACCGTGGAAAAACGGAGTACTGTGTATCGGAGGTAAAAATGAAAAAGGTGAATCAAAAAGCGTTTTTATACTTACCTGGAACAGGGAGACCGGAGGAATTGATTTTGAGAAATATCCGGACCTTCCTTTTGGTATTGCCGAGATGGGAGGCGATATTATAGATGGTGTTGTTTACCTGGCTGGAGGGAGTGTTGATGGACAGGCTTCCAATTCGTTTCTGAGGTTAGACCTGAATAATGAAGATTCTGAAGATATTGAGTGGGTGATAATGGAAGATTTCCATGGACCGGCACGAGTACAACCGGTAATGATTGCTCAGAATGCTGCCGAAGAGAAGCACCTCTATCTGATGAGTGGTTCCTCTTGTCCGCAGGGTAGCGACCCTCTTATTCTGACAGATGGGCTGGAGTATAATCCTAAGACCGGTGAATGGACAGAGACAGGACAAATTGCCCCTGAAGGAGGGGAATCCTATTCACTGCACGGATCTAAGGGAATAGCTCAGGGAGTACAACACATGATGTTTATCGGAGGTGTTGACAAGGATCTGTTTTATAAAGCATGGAAGAGAGGAATAGAAATTGCTGATGCTAAAAGTGCCGGGGATATAGATAGAGTAGCTGATCTTGAAAAGGAGGCGTATGAGTATCTCCTGATGGATCCTAAAGATTTTAAATTAAACAGGGATATCCTTATTTATCATACTATAACAAAGACATGGTTAGTAGTTGATGAATACCCATATCCCGGGCCGGCAGGTGCTCCGGTGGTGAAAAAGGGTGACAGGTGGTTTGTAATAAACGGAGAGATCAAGGCAGGAGTAAGAAGTCCGAAAGTTTATTCAGGTACTTTCAGTAATGACCCTTCATTGGGAACAATTAACTGGATAATTATTATCATATACCTGATCGGGATGCTCTACCTTGGATATTACTTCATGAGAAGAGAGAGGGGTACGGATGATTTTTTTAAAGGAGGAGGTAGGATTCCATGGTGGGTGGCAGGAGTTAGCATTTTTGCCACAATGCTTAGCGCCATTACCTTTATGGCTATACCGGCAAAAACCTATGCTACCAACTGGTTATATTTTCCGATGGCAGTAACTATTTTTGTTATGGCTTACCCGGTAGTAAAGTACTACCTCCCATTCTTCAGGAGGTTGAATGTTACAACAGCATATGAATACCTTGAGCATAGGTTCAACTATAGCGCCCGTGCTCTTGCCAGTTTTTTATTCCTGATATTTATGGTCGCAAGGATGGCACTTGTACTGTTTTTGCCGTCACTTGCTCTTACCGCTGTTACAGGAATTAATATCTACACATGTATTATCCTCATGGGTATTGTTACTATAATATACTGTACTATGGGGGGAGTCGAAGCTGTTGTGTGGGGAGACTTTATCCAGGGTGTGGTACTGTTAGGAGGAGCTGTTGTGGCGGTATTTTTTCTTATTTCAGGCACAGAGGGCGGACTGTCAAAGGTGGTGGAGATTACTATTGAACATGAGAAAATGAAAACCTTCGATTTTGCCTTCGACCTTACAAGGGCAACTTTCTGGGTTGTTGTCCTGGGTGGATTGGCAAATAATCTTATTTCTTACAGCTCCGACCAGGCCGTGATTCAGAGATACCTTACCACCAGGAGTGAGAAAGATGCTGCTAAAAGCATTTGGATGAATGGGGTGCTTAGTATAGTAGTTTCGTTCATATTTTATTTTATCGGAACAGCCCTGTTTGCGTACTTTAAAACCGCCCCTCAGGAGATGAATATTGTTATGGGAAATCCTGACTCAATATTTCCGCATTTTATTATGGCGAAACTCCCGGTTGGAATAGCCGGGTTGATGATTGCTGCGATTTTCTCGGCAACCATGTCCACTGTATCATCAAATATAAATTCTATATCCACAGCATTCACTATAGATTTTTACCGTAAACTATTCCCCGGAAGGACTGATAAGAATTACCTGGCAGCTGCAAGAATAGCCGGGATCATAGCCGGTGTATCGGGCGTTTCGTTTGCTCTACTGATGGCTACATGGAATATACTTTCGCTATTTGACTTTTTCAATTTAATTCTCGGACTTCTGGCAAGCGGACTGGCAGGACTGTTTGTAATGGGTATATTTTTTAAGCGGGTAGGTGCCTCTGGTGCGATAACAGGGTTTGTGCTCGGAACTGTAGTTTTGTTTTTAGTAAAAAACTATACTAATTTGCATTTTCTGTTATATGGCTTTATAGGGATTATTTCAAGTGTAACAATCGCATTGGTGGTAAGCCTGGTAGTCAGGAACAGAAAAGATATAAATGGATATACCTTTGGAACATTAGAAAAAACAGTAGATGATTCTATTAAATAGATAAAACATAAACGTATGAAAAAAGGAAAAAGAGTTCTTACCTGCCTGCCTATAATGGCTGTTATTGTACTTGTACTTAACTCTTGTATAACAGACAAAAAATCTCAACTACCTGCTGTATATGCACCTGTAGAGGGAGAAGAGGCTGCCTACCCATATTTTAATTTGCCGCTTATTGATTTAGATGGCGACACACACCGCCAGGTAATTGTAGACAGGGAGGAGGGACAATACCTGGGTCATCCAACAACTGTTTTACTGGATGATAATAAGACAATGTTATGTGTATATCCCAAGGGCCATGGCAAGGGTGGTATTGTATATAAAAGAAGCTACGATGCAGGCTTAACATGGAGTGACAGGTTACCAACCCCTGAAAGCTGGGCTACATCACGTGAGGTGCCTACCCTGTATCGTGTTGAAGATACAGAGGGTAAAAAACGAATTATCATGTTCTCAGGCCTGTATCCTGCACGTATGGCAGTAACCGAAGATGATGGTATTACATGGAGTGAGATAGATTCGATCGGCGACTGGGGTGGTATTGTGGTAATGGGTGCCATGGCTGAATTGAAAACCGGCAAGGGACACTATATGACCTTCTTTCATGATGATATGAGATTTTTTACAAGTGATGGTAAGGCGAAGTATGAAGCAGACAGGGAGCAATACGAAAACATAGAGTTTACTATGTATAAAACCAGCAGTACAGACGGTGGATTAACCTGGGGATATCCGGAGGTAATACTGAAATCGAGGGATATGTATCTTTGTGAGCCCGGCATAATCAGGTCACCCGATGGTAAGCAGCTGGCAATCCTGCTTCGTGAAAACAGCCGGAGAACAAACTCGCAAATAATTTTTTCGGATGATGAGGGTAAAACATGGACCGATCCCAGGTCATTGCCAAATGCTCTGTCAGGTGACAGGCATGTACCAAAATACGCACCTGACGGCAGGCTTGTAGTATTCTTTCGTGACAGGAGTCCGCGGGCATACCATAAAGAGGTTTTAGCCAAAGCACGTGAACTGGAAGAAACGAACTATAGTGCTGTTGCTATGGAAACAGGATTGAGTAGTCCGACCGAAGGAGACTGGGTAGCATGGGTTGGGACTTATGATGATCTTTTAAACGGAGGAGAAGGACAATACAGGATCAGGATAAAAGATAATAAAAAGGGATGGGATACTACCTATCCGGGTGTTGAGGTTTTGCCGGATGGTACATTTGTAACTACTACATACGGTTATTGGGTGAAAGGAGAACAACCATATATTCTGTCGGTTTGTTTTACACTGGATGAAATTGATGATCTGGCTGCAGAAACAGAGAGTTAGGAATATGAAAATCCAATACTGTTCTGACCTGCATTTGGAATTTCCTGAAAACAAAGAGTTTCTGAAATTAAACCCGTTACAGACAAAGGGTGAGATTTTATTGTTGGCAGGAGATATAGTCCCTTTTGTTGCAATGGACAATCATAAGGATTTTTTCGATTTCCTTTCTGATAATTTTAAACAGACTTACTGGATCCCCGGGAATCATGAATATTATTATTACAATATCACTAAAGAAGATAGTTTTATTCATAAAAGGATCAGAAGCAATGTTTCTCTGGTTAATAATGTATCGGTAAAACATAATAATGTAAAATTCATATTTTCCACTCTTTGGTCAAAGATAAGCCCTGTAAACCAATGGCCTATTCAACATAACATATCCGATTTTCATGTTATTAAATATAATAAGAGACTTTTTACCCCTGTTCATTTTAACCGATTACACCAGGAGTGTATCCAGTTTGTTGAGAAGGAGCTAAAACAAAACGGGCCGGAAAAGGTAGTAGTTGTTTCACACCATGTACCAACTTATCTAAATTATCCTGAGAAATATAAAGGAGATGATTTGAATGAAGCCTTTGCCGTAGAGCTATATGATCTTATTGAAAGATCAAATATCGATTATTGGATCTTCGGACATCATCATCAGTATATTTCTGATTTTAAGATTGGAAAAACAAACCTGATTTCTAATCAATTGGGATATGTAAGATGTAACGAGCA
>JAUVKT010000091.1 GCA_030596125.1 Bacteroidales bacterium
TTTGCCTCCCCGAACAGGTCAAATTGCTCTTTAAGCTTATAATATGTTCCTATACCCAGGTTAAGACCCATAAAGTTCTCCCAGGTATTGTACACCTCGTTCGTCTCAAAATCCTCAGAATGGTTTTTGGCAAATGTTATATTCAGTCCTGCCAGTCCGTACAGCTCAAACTTGTCAAGATAATTAAAAACATAATGGCCGTCAATATCAACCGAATAAGCGGAGATAACCTGCTTATACATATCGTCTTTTGTAACTCTTGGGATATATATGTTAATCGAGGGAGAGATGTGCAGAGGCAGGGATATTTCGTATATCCCGGTAAAATTTATTATGGGATTTCCTGATTTATGATCAGTAAATTCCTCTCCGCGAAAATAAAATCCGGTGCTGTATGAAAGGCCACCCCCAATTTTGGTGAACTGTCCGAATGAAGTTGAAATTCCTAATAACAGGAACAGTGATGTAAAAAATAATTTTTTCATACTCAAGGTTTAGAAAAGTTAAGGTTGATCAAATTTAACTGATATGTTTATAATAACCAATATATTTTTCTCAAAAGGTCACCGATATTATAAAAAAGAAATTCTGATACCTTCGGTGATTGGTAAAATTTGCTAAATTTGTATTCTTAAAATAACTAAACAAAAGACTCATGTCAAATAACATAGGTGTAATTAGCCAGATAATCGGACCGGTGGTTGATGTTGTATTCGACAGGGAAGGATCAGAACTGCCCAATATTAACGATGCTCTCGAGATAAAGCGGGATGACGGATCTGTCCTTGTGGTTGAGTGTCAGCAGAATATTGGTGAGAATACTGTCAGGGCAGTTGCTATGGATTCAACCGATGGTTTGCGCCGTGGCATGGAGGTTGTAGCGACAGGATCCCCCATTATAATGCCAATTGGGGATCAGATAAAGGGAAGACTTATGAATGTTATCGGCGAACCTATAGATGGTATCGGCGCTCTTCCCCGGGATGGAGGTTATGAAATCCATCGCGTGCCTCCTAAATTTGAAGACCTCTCGACTGAGAAGGAGGTGTTTTATACAGGGATCAAGGTAATTGACCTTATCGAGCCCTATTCAAAAGGGGGTAAGATCGGGCTCTTCGGAGGTGCTGGTGTTGGTAAAACCGTAGTTATTCTTGAGCTTATTAACAATATTGCAAAATCATATTCCGGCCTGTCTGTTTTCGCCGGAGTTGGTGAAAGAACAAGGGAGGGTAATGACCTGCTGAGGGAGATGATAGAGGCAGGAGTTATTAATTATGGTGAGGAGTTTTTGAAGGATATGAAAGCCGGGGGATGGGACCTCTCAAAGGTCGACCACGAGGCACTGAAAACATCCAAACTGGCACTTGTTTTTGGCCAGATGAACGAACCTCCCGGTGCCCGTGCAAGGGTAGCCCTGTCGGGACTCTCTGTTGCAGAACATTTTCGTGATGGTGATGGTAAAGGTGAAGGTCGTGATATACTGTTTTTTATGGATAATGTATTTCGTTTTACACAGGCAGGATCGGAGGTGTCAGCCCTCCTTGGCCGGATGCCGTCGGCAGTAGGATACCAGCCCACACTCGCAACCGAAATGGGTATAATGCAGGAGAGGATCACTTCGACACATCATGGCTCAATAACATCTGTTCAGGCTGTGTATGTGCCCGCAGATGACCTTACCGACCCTGCACCGGCTACAACCTTTGCTCACCTTGATGCAACAACTGTGCTGAGTCGTAAAATATCTGAGTTGGGGATTTACCCTGCTGTTGATCCGCTCGATTCAACATCCAGGATACTTACAGCTGATATAGTTGGAGAGGCCCATTACAATTGTGCTCAGAGAGTGAAGGAGGTTCTCCAGAGATATAATGAGTTGCAGGATATTATTGCTATTCT
Organism: Bacteroidales bacterium; assembly: GCA_030596125.1. Taxonomy (GTDB): domain Bacteria; phylum Bacteroidota; class Bacteroidia; order Bacteroidales; family VadinHA17; genus JAUVKT01. The sequence continues at coordinate 1,900 of JAUVKT010000091.1, forward strand.
GGGTATGGATGAATTGTCAGAAGAGGATAAACTTACTGTGCATCGTGCACGCAGGGTTCAGCGATTCCTGTCACAACCATTCCATGTGGCTGAACAGTTTACCGGTATTCCTGGTAAACTGGTTTCTATTGAAGATACTATCAAGGGGTTCAATATGATAATGGACGGAGAGGTGGACAAATATCCTGAAGCTGCATTTCTGCTTGTCGGGACAATTGAAGAAGCTATCGAAAAAGGAGAAGACCTGCTTGCCCGGGCTGAAGAATAAATAAATCTGATATATCGTGAATATTGAAATTGTAACACCTGATGAAACCATTTTTGAGGGTGAGGTAAGTTCTGTCAGGGTGCCGGGAAAAAAGGGTTCATTTCAGGTACTTAAAGATCATGCCCCGGTTGTTTCAACACTTGAAGAGGGTACAATTACCGTTATCAGGCCGGGTGGTAATGAGACAACGTTTGAAGTATCAGGAGGTGTTGTGGAAGTAAGAAAGAACAGAATTATACTACTGGTAGAATCAGCCATTTAGCAGACTCTACCTACCTGCCTTTATAAACAAATGAAATCTGACGAATTCAGAAAAACAGGCTATGAGATAGTCGACTGGATCAGCGACTATATGGATAATGTTGAAGATTATCCGGTTAAGTCACAGGTAGCCCCGGGGGAGATATATTCAAAACTTCCGGCGATGCCTCCATTGCGCGGAGAATCGATGGATACTATTCTGAAAGACTTCAAGAAGATCTTAATACCTGGGATTACTCACTGGCAGAGTCCGAATTTCTTTGCTTACTTTCCGGCTAATACGTCCGGCCCATCCATACTTGCCGAGATGCTGACGTCTGCACTTGGGACCCAGTGTATGATATGGGAAACAACACCGGCCGCGGCCGAACTTGAGGAGAGGGTTCTGAACTGGCTCAGGGATATAACCGGGTTACCGAAACAATTCGAAGGAGTAATACAGGATACGGCCTCGGGAGCAACTCTTGCAGCCCTGATAACTGCACGGGAAAAAGCATGCGGTTTTGAGATCAATGAAAAAGGATTCAGGGAGGATAATAAATTGCGGGTTTACTGCTCAAAGCAAGCCCACTCATCTGTTGAGAAAGATGTAAAAATAGCCGGTTTTGGCCGTGAAAATCTGGTTAAAATTGATGTGGATGCCAATTATGCAATGGACAGCAATGCATTATTAAATGCTATTGAGAAAGATATCTCTGATGGCAAAACACCCTGTTGTGTCGTTGCAACAATCGGCACCACAGGTACTACGGCTATTGATCCCCTGAAGGAGACAGGAGAGATTTGCAACAGATTCGGAATCTGGTTGCATGTTGATGCAGCTTTAGCGGGGACTGCCCTTATATTACCTGAATTTAGCTGGATGATAGAGGGGAAGGAGTATATCGACAGCCTGGTTTTTAATCCGCATAAGTGGATGTTTACAAATTTCGACTGCTCTGTCTATTTTGTAAGGGATTCCGAAACTCTTATTAAAACATTTGAGATATTGCCGGAGTACCTTAAAACCCGGACAAAGGGTGAGGTAAACGACTACAGGGACTGGGGAATACCTCTTGGAAGGAGATTCCGTGCCCTGAAACTCTGGTTTGTGATAAGGTTCTACGGACTTGAGGGGCTAAGAGATAAGATAAGGGGTCATATTACATACGCCGGTGAGCTGGCTGAGATGATTAAAAAGGACAGGTCGTTTGAATTGTTAGCCCCCGTTCCGCTCAATACGGTTGCGTTCAGGTTTAATCCGGGGGGATTAAGTGAAAAAAAGGTGAATTCAATTAATGAGCAACTTAACCATCAGCTCAACGATACGGGAAAAATTTACCTTACACATACAAGCCTGGATGGCAGGTATACGCTGCGGATGGTTGTAGGTCAGACAAATGTTACAATAGATCATGTGCGTAATGCATGGTCGCTTATCAAAGAAAAATCGGCTGAGATCAAATTATGATTCCGTTTAATAGGAGTGTTTGTCTTTATTGATAACAAATCCGAAGATATCGATATTAAAGAGGGCTTTAAAACAGGTTCTCTCTTCAAATGGCAGGTATGCGGCCTGGACACCTGCTGAAAATCTGAAAGGTATTCTGAACAGATAAAAGTCGGCAAGAAGCTCGGTACCGGTTGATGAGAATTTTTCTTCACCTTGTCTTAACTCCTTATCCTCAACATAATAGTTCTCATTTCCTCTGCTGAAATCATAAAAAAATGCAGATCTGATCCGTGTTATGTAGATAAGGTTCCGAATATTAAAATCGGGATATACAAGAGGCAAGACATAATCTGCACTATAGCTTTTCAACTCTTCAGATATGATATTGTTATACCCCCGGGGAAATGAGACCCTGTTGTAAAGGATGAATTTTTCAAAATTCTGCTTCTCATACTGGTATCTGAGTTTAAGACCATGGTTTCTGAAAAGCCCGGGAAAATAGAGAGTTGCAGAGAGGCTGTTTAATGGTCCGTACATGTCCGGGTCACCAGGTGAAAAGATATTGTGGTAATCGATAACCTGTCCCCAACGGGGCCAGATATCCCTTGCTGCCATTCTGTGGAAGTTGGAGAAATATAGCCTTGAAGTAAACAGTGATTGTCCGTAATCATAGAGGCCTGCATCCTCTTCATACACATAATTATTTGTATATGAAAGCTTCAGTGATGGCCAGACTGTTTGAGTGAACCTGCTGTTAGAAAACCTCAGTGGAAGATATATCATTCCGCTTGCCTTAAGTCCCGGATAGATAACTGATGGTTCTGCATTAACATCATCATCCTGGATAATTGCCGGGGAGCCTCCATATATAAGTTCAAAATCAATCACCGGATACCACCCTTTCCATGTGATCTTTGAATGTAACAGGTGATCACCATTGTTATATTCATAGCCCAACGTTGAAAAAAGAGTGCTGAGATGATTCTGTGACATAACCATTACGCCGGGGTAAACCTCCGGGTCGTTAACAGATATATCATTTATATCGCTGTAAAAAGGCATCCAGCTATGAAAGTTGAACAGATGTAAAGCTTTTCGATATTTACTTATGTTATAACTGTCGGGAATATCAACAGTTTCAGGGGACAACAGCTTTTCCGCCTGATCGATACTGCCAACCATTAATAGCTGTTTGGGCAAATCTGACACTATATCTGCGGGCAAAGATGATTTTATTTTCTGCCTTCCGATATTAAAGCCTTCTGACGTATAGTCAGAAAAGAGAAGGAACTCCCCATCAAGCGATATTGACGATATCCCGAACCGTGAAGAGGTTAGTCTTATCTTGTCTCCGGCAGGCGTCAGGCAAAAGACATTGTCAATTCCCGACAGTGAGCTGACAAAAAAAATTGAATCGTTTCTCATCCTTACCGATTGGAGGTCATTACGCTGATCCTCCATATGCCTTTTCCATTCTCCGCTCAGAGTGCTATATGACACTATTCCTTCGCCGTTATCGGAGTAAGAGATAAACAGGATATTTTCCTGATTTTCAGACCATGATGGCATAACTGCCATTACATTACCTGGTGTGGAAAGCCTTGATATCTCCCTGCCTGTACTCAGTTCGGTAATAACGAGATAGTTTTCGTATGACGGTGAGGAAGAAGAGGAGACAAGATATAATCCGTCCGGAGAAATATCAGGTGAAAAAAGTCTCGTTTTGCCGGGAATCTGCCCTATGAGTTTTTTTTCTATGTTATAATATTTTAAAACTGAATATCCCCTGTTATCCCATCTCGGGTCGTTGTGGTTTTCAGCCCAGACAATTATGCCGTTTGAAGTATTTATCCTGAATGGCCATATATAGCCCGGGGTGAAGATCACTTTTTCATCATTACCATTATTTGAGATCTCAACAATCCGGGGAACATCATACAATGATGTTCTTATGGCATAAATGTTCCCGTTACCTGCAGAAATCGGAGAGTAGTAATTTACCTCCTTTTTTCCCCTGCCGGGGGTGAGGGTGTCGTACCTCAGAAGTTTGTTTGCCCTGTCCTCTTCGCTCCATTTTTGGCGAAGATGATCCATCGTTTCATAATAGATCTTCTTCTTGGTAAGCCCTGTATTTTTAACTAATGAGATATTAAAAGGATCTATAGAGTAGGGCATCCGGGCAATCTTATCTATTGACCTGCTGAAGCTCTCCCTGCCATAATTCGATATGGTCCATGCAGTCATCTGGTATCCGAACTGATAGTGGTTGGGCACAAAATCTTTTAGTGACCCTGATACCATTTTATCATAGGAATAGGGTTTATCATTATCGAGTAGCATGGCTCTGAGCCTGCTTTCGAAAGCGGGCTGGCGACCTCTGCCTGAGAGAGAGTATGCTGTTTCAGAGATAACTGCATCTCCTTCAAGAAACCAGAAGGGTGTATAAATGCTTAACGCACCGGTATATTGTTCTCCCAGGATGTAGCTGAGAGGCTTTGAAATACCTTTTCTGAATCCCTGCATCTGCAGCACATGAGTAAGCTCATGAAGAGCAAGCTGTTCTATATGGGACATCGGAATATTATCCTGTCCGGGCAGAGGGAAAAGTTCTATCCTTTTTGGTGCCCATGCCACATATCCGTTCGATTCGATGGAGTAATTGTGCAGTATAACAGGTAAATTCCGTATTTCCGGCTCCCCGTACCTGCCTTTTAAGAGTGTTAATGCGTTCTCAAAAACTATGGCTGTTTTTCTTGCTGTAAGGTCGTATGACTCCGGATATATAAACAAAAAATGATCGCTTTTAAGCTTTAGCCATTTAAGAGATGAGGGATCCTGTCCCGTGTCGAAATATTGCCCTTTAACCGAATTAGTAAAGGATAGCAGTAAAACAAGATATATAGCAGGGTTCTTAATCATGATTATTAGATGTCCTCAAAAATAGAAAAGTTTAATCAAATTGTTTAAATTCGCCAACTGATTCTTTTGATTAACAACCTGAATATTTTATAGTATATGAATTTCTACAAGCGTTATAATATTGTTTTAGGATGGTTGATATTCATCATTGCAGCCGTAACCTACATTCTGACCATAGAACCTACCATGAGCCTGTGGGATTGTGGCGAATATATTGTTTCGGGCTATAAACTTGAGGTTGGCCACCCACCCGGGGCGCCTACTTTTATGATCCTGGCAAGGTTTTTCTCTCTTTTTACATCAGATGTTACCAGGGTGGCACTGATGGTAAATATTATGTCGGCACTGGCAAGCGCCTTTACAATTATGTTCCTTTTCTGGACTATTACACATATTGCCAGAAAGTTGATAAAAATAAATGGGGGCGATGAGTCTGCCGGAAAACTTATAGCAGTACTGGCCGCAGGGACAGTTGGTTCACTTGCATACGCTTTTTCGGATTCTTTTTGGTTTTCAGCAGTTGAGGGAGAAGTTTATGCCTTGTCGTCACTCTTTACTGCGATAACTTTCTGGGCAATACTTAAATGGGAAAATGAGGCAGGGCAGCCCTATGCAAACAGGTGGTTGATCCTTATTGCCTACCTTGTAGGTTTATCTATAGGAGTACACCTGCTTAACCTGCTGGCAATTCCGGCGGTGATATTTATATACTACTTTAAGAAGTTTCCTTTCACCTGGAAGGGCTTCTCTATATCATTTGTAATTTCAATTCTGTTGCTGGCTCTTATTATGTGGGGACTGATCCCCGGCTTTATAAACATGTCAACAAAACTTGAACTGTTTACAGTTAACACACTTGGTCTGCCCTATAACAGCGGTATTTATCTTCTGATCATACTATTTATCTCTTTTCTTATCCTGGCAATCAAATCAACGCTAAACAATACAAACTATATAAAAACCGCTCTCTATTCAGTTATTACCCTGCTCTTTTCAGGGATGTGGTTGCTGACGAGCAGTTCGTTTTTTAATGTTTTAATACTGATCGCTTTAGCATTAGTGTTATGGTATTTTTCAAGCAAGGAGATAGTAGCTCTTAATACTATTCTGACAACAATCATGGTAATCATGATAGGTTACTCCTCTTTTGCCATGATAATGATCAGATCTACGGCCAATACACCTATGGATGAAAACAATCCTGAGACAGCTTTTCAGATGTTGTATTATCTTAACCGTGAACAGTATGGTACAAGACCTCTGGTGAAGGGACAGTATTATAATGCTCCGGTGATTGATTATGATAAGGGTAAACCTACTTACAGTCCTGTTGACGGAAAGTATAAGATTACAAATCGCGATTTTATACCAATATATGATGAGAGGTTTATAACGGTTTTTCCGAGAATGTATAGCCCCCTGAGCGATCATGTAACGGTATATAAAGAGTGGTTGCCGGTAAAGGGCAAGCCTGTTGAGGTAACTAATCAGGCGGGGGAAAAGCGCATAGAATATGTGCCAACCTTTGGCGAAAACCTGAGGTTTATGCTCTCATACCAGGTCGGTTATATGTACTTAAGATATTTCATGTGGAATTTTGCCGGCCGGCAGAACGATATACAGGGGAATGGAGGGCCATTGAACGGAGCATGGATTTCGGGGATAAAATTTATTGATGAACCAAGGGTTGGCCCCCAGGATATACTGCCTGATGATATGAAGAATGACCCGTCACGCAATGTCTATTTCCTGTTGCCGCTTCTGTTAGGACTGGCAGGGCTCTATTTCCAGATGAACCGTGACCTGAAGAATTTCTGGGTTGTAACATTGCTCTTTCTCTTTACCGGATTAGCCATTGTGATTTACCTTAATCAGTATCCTAACCAACCAAGGGAACGTGATTATGCCTATTCTGCATCGTTTTATGCGTTTACTATCTGGATAGGTCTTGGAGTAGTATTCCTTTTTGAGATGTTCTCGCGGATTACCGGTGAGAAGCTGGCGGCGCCACTGGCAGGTATTGTTTCAATGGTGGTTCCAATAATTTTAGTATCTCAGAACTGGGATGATCATGATCGTTCAGGCAGGCATACTGCAACTGCCGTGGCGAAAAATTATCTTAAATCATGTGCTCCCGGTGCAGTGCTTTTTACAAATGGAGATAACGATACCTTCCCGCTCTGGTATGCACAGGAGGTTGAAGGCGTAGGTACAGATGTCAGGGTTTGCAACCTGATGTTATTTAATACCGACTGGTATATCGACCAGATGAAGATGAAGACATATGAGTCTGACCCGATGAAATTGACTTTGCCCCGTGAAAAGTATTACGACGGAGTAAATAATCAGGTTTATATTATTGAACGAATAAAAGAGCATATAGAGGTTGATAAGGTTATCGATTTTGTACTGAGCGATGATCCTGGCAGCAAATTTAATTTTGGTGATGGGGAGAAAAGAGATTACATACCAACAAGAAAAATTCGCATTCCTGTTGATTCAGCTATGGTAATTGCTTCCGGGACGGTACGTCCGGAAGATGCCGGTTTGATAGTTCCCTATATTGATATAACTCTTAAGGGTAACTCTATATTAAAAAGCCAGTTGATGGTACTCGACTTCCTTGCTAACAACAGGTGGGAAAGACCTGTATACTTTGTTACCGGATATCACAACGATGCATTCGGACTGGAGGAGTATTTTCAGTTAGAAGGTAATGCCTACCGGCTGGTGCCAATTAAATCATATAATAACAACTGGCTTGATTATGGAAGAATTGATACCGACATTCTCTATGAGAACCTGATGAACCGGTTTGATTGGGGCAGGACTAAAGAGGATGGGGTTTATCTTGACTATTATCATAAACGCACACTTATGGTTATACGCGCCCGGCTTAATTATGCAAAACTTGCGAAAGCTTTGGTAAAAGAGGGTGAAAACCAGAAGGCAGTTGAAGTACTTGATTATATCATGGAAGAGTTGCCTCTGAACAAACTCCAATGGGATATGTATATGCCTGATATAATAGAAGCATATCTGATGGCCGGGGAAAAAGGGAGCGCTCTCGAGCTGATAGCGGATATGAAAGAGTATTACAGGGAGAGGCTTGATTATTATGTATCATTGCCTGCAGGTATGATGCAGGGAGCTGAATATGAGATTCAGACTTCCCTGAGTTATCTTTCAAGAGTTTCCAGGACATGTGCCAACCTGGGCGAGGTAGAAACCGGAGATGATCTCTCAAATTATATTGAAGAGATTTACCAGGCATATGTGATCAAACGCGAACCGGGATTACAGTAATCGAAGTTGATTAATATTTAAAAAACGACCAACGACAAAAGGGCAAGGTCAACAAATT
>JAUVKT010000049.1 GCA_030596125.1 Bacteroidales bacterium
AAATCAAAGAAGAGGTAGATGCCTGGGAGAACCATAGAAACAATAAAGAGAGTTTAATAAACTGGCAATTCACAACAAAGGAATCGAGGATAAAACTAAAAAGACTCTATCCGTCAATTCATACTTAACTTAACACTAGTATCAATTTTTCATACCCATCAAGTGATATCTGTACTTTTTCATCAAGCTCAAGATCATTATAATAACTAATCAAATTATATATTTTGTCTTCAATTAATGTACCCTTGACAGATGGACTAATTCCGAGATGTTTTTCCGTCAATTCAATAAAATATTTCTTCTTATCAGTTAGCGATGTATTCTCCTTATGTATATCATGTATTAACAAGTCAGTAAAAGAAATTCCACTACTGATTATTAATTCAATCTTTTGGTCAAGATCCTGTTTCCAATCAATATTATGTTTCCTGCAAATTACATTGATCAATGGTTCTCTGATATGCTTCAATACACGCCTGAAATATTTATCTGCTATATCTTTACCGCGAATTTTTCTTAGAACTGCCACAATCTCCTGGGGGACATAGACAGTACTAAATTTTCGGGAATAGAACAAAATTCCCATACTTTTCAACTCGCTAATTACTGAATCAATATCCTTTCTGATTATTGGCAAAACAGAATAATTGACAAGTTTTTGTTCCTCTGTTGAGAAACCAAATTTTTTTGAGAGAGTAAGTAAGATTGATTGCTCATCTGTAGTAATCTTCCTTTCCTGGTTATTCTCCTCGTCATTGTGATACGCTGTCACAATACAGGCTTTGAAAATATAATAATCTCTTAATCTACCCTGTTCGATCTGGGAATCTTCATTTTTCAGTTCTCTTGAAAACAGCTTTAACTTTTTATCAAAAAAAGATATCTCATTTTCATATAAACGAGAGAACCAGTCTCGCTTGGCAATACACCTGCCATCCCTGGTAAGGATATCAGCAATAATATCAAGTTGTGAATTAGGATTTACAAATTCAGCAGTTACATGTTCAATATACTCATCTTCAACAAGAGCAAAGATCTTTGATATATTAATATTATCAATATTCTTCAGTTCAGATGAACATTCATCAAGTATCTTTTCAATTTCAGACAACCTCTTAGGACTGTTACTTATGATATTATCAATGATCTTAATAAATGAGTACTTCTCTAAAGAGTTAAGCTTTGAGAGGATTGCTTCAAGTTTCATATTGCAGATTTATTAAGTTTGGTAAAGTTGGTAACCAAATGTAATAAATATTATTTTTGTCTACCTGTATAATATGCATATATTTACTTTTCTGCCGGTACCGGCAGTATTATAATTGTGTTTGACAATGACAAAAAAGGATATATAAATGAAAATGAAATTATACGCAATATTATCACCGGTTTTGTTTGTGCTTTTATTAGGTTCTTGCTCGGAAGACAGGGTGACATCCAACGAAAAGGATAATGGCTATCGTGGTATTTGGTACATGAACCAGCCACTGGAGAGTGTCTATAAGTACAAATACAGCGGAGGTCTCGGCACCTACTGCGCCAAGCATAAGCCTTTTGCGATCTATTGCGACAGTGTCGGGAAGACATTTTTCTGCTATGGTGGAACAACAAAGGATAGTAACCGTCAACTGATACATATGGTTTCCTACTATGATCATAAGAATAATACGGTTCCCCGGCCTACGATTCTTCTGAACAAAAAAACAGATGACGCTCACGACAACCCTGTTATCTCGGTGGATGACAAAGGCTATATCTGGATATTCTCAACTTCACACGGAACAAACAGACCCTCCTATATCCATCGAAGCAAGAAACCCTACAACATCGACGCCTTTGAGCTGATTAATGCCACAAGACTTGAGGACGATAAAGAAGTTCCCATTACAAATTTCTCATATTTACAGGCATGGCATCTTCCCAAACAAGGTTTCTTCTGCTTCTTCACAAAATACGGATGGGGTTCCGAACGCACCATCTGTTTCATGACAAGCCCGGATGGCATCCAATGGTCCGAATGGCAAAGGCTTGCGACCATAGCTAAAGGTCATTATCAGATCAGCGGCATGACTAAAAGAAAAGCGGCTTCGGCGTTTAACTATCATCCGGAAAAAGACGGCTTAAATTATCGAACTAACCTTTATTACGTTGAGACACGTGACTTCGGTGATACCTGGAGTAGTGCAGATGAACAAAAACTAAGCCTGCCGCTCACGAATGCCAGAAACGCTGCACTGGTACGGGACTACGAATCCGAAGGGCTAAAGGTCTATCTGAAGGACATCCGTTTTGACCAGGACGGACGGCCCGTAATCCTTTATATTACCAGTAAAGGATATGAGTCAGGTCCCAAAAATGATCCTCGTACATGGACCATAGCTCACTGGACAGGTAAGCAATGGAACATACAACCAGTCACAACGTCCGACAATAACTATGATATGGGGTCTCTATTTATCGGGGAGGATGGTACCTGGAGCATTATTGCCCCGACTGAGACTGGTCCTCAGCCGTACAATCCCGGAGGCGAGATGGCTATCTGGACGAGTAAGGACCAAGGAATGACCTGGAAACGACTCAGGCAGATCACACACACGAGCAGCCGCAATCATAACTACGCACGTGCATCTGTCTATGCCCACCCCGGTTTCTATGCTTTATGGGCTGACGGACACGGAAGAGAACCATCTGAATCAAACCTCTATTTCTGTAATCAGGCAGGGGATGTATTTGTCCTCCCCAGGCAGATGTCTGACTTATTTGAGAAACCAGAACTTGTCAAGCCAGGCGCTCCGGCAAACACGGACAAGCTGCGCCACTGATTAAAACGTGAGACACCATATATTACAGGAAATAACACTATGACAAGTAGAGAGTGCGTAATAAAAACAATCCTGTTTCAGGGAGCAGACAGGCTGCCCTTTGATTTTCAGGAGAAATACGGTTCGGATTTTACAATTATTGACATGGATCCATCACCTGATGCAAGACCAAATAATCAGAAAGATGAGTGGGGCGCTGAGTGGAAAAACATAGGGGTTTCAAACCTTGGTGAGGTAAAGGACTTCCCCCTTAAAGATTGGGCCGGATTCGACACTTTCCACATTCCTGATATAGCTGATCCAAAACGATGGAATGATTTGGATGATGCCAGAGAACATGCAGGTAACAAATTCCTTATGGCATGGGGTATCTCACTATATGAACGCATCCATTTTATTCGTGGTCTCGAAAACACGTGGATGGACATCTATCAGTCACCCGATAAGCTTGGTCGTCTTATTGACATTCTTGTGGATATGAATCTTTTTGCCATTGAGCGATACGCTCAGGCAGGAGCCGATGGGTACATGTTCTGCGATGACTGGGGTCTCCAGAACAGACTGATGATCTCGCCGGATTCCTGGCGGGAAATATGGAAGCCTTGCTACGCACGCGTTTATCACGCTGCTCATGAAGCAGGCCTCCTGACATTTCTTCACAGTTGTGGGGATATTGTTGATATTCTTGATGATCTCATCGAAATTGGTCTTGATGTTATCCAGATGGATCAACAAGAAAATATGGGATTAGAGATGTTAGGTGAGCGTTTTGGTGGTAGTATTACCTTCTATTGCCCGGTTGATATTCAAAATACCATGGTTAACGGATCCCTTGATGACATTCGGGCTTACTGTCGAAGGATGGTGAATTGCCTTGGCAGACCCAATGGAGGATTCATAGCTAAATGGTACAGCGACCCTGTTGGGGCAGGTCACAGACAAGAAGCGATTGATGCAATGTGCCAGGAGTTCCTGGACCTGCAGGTAGTTTAAACCTCTGCCTTTCTCTATGATTTCAAAAAAATAGCATACTATTCTTTTATTTAATAAAATAATATTATTTTTGCACACTCAAAAGTTCAATAGAACAACAGGAAAAACAGTATACGATGAAAAGAACATTTCAACCTTCAAGAAGAAAAAGAGCTAATAAACACGGATTCCGGGAGAGGATGTCAACTCCGAACGGACAGAGGGTTATTACTGCACGCAGAGCTAAAGGAAGAAAGAAACTATCAGTTTCTGATGAGCCTAAACATAAACAATAGCAGACTTCATTTGATATAAAACAGAGGTGTCCATACAGGGCACCTTTTTTTATTTTCACAGGCGAACAGATAATCATACATCAATTATAATTTCATAAATTTGCAATCCTAAACCATTGAGCAAATTGATACCAGAAGCAATTCTAAATAGCGTTCCTGAAGATCTCAGGGAGATCTCCCAAAAAATAGTTAAAGGAGAAAGGATTACAACTGAAGAGGGAATTCTTCTTTTTAAAAGTAACGAGATTGCCCTGCTCGGCGTCCTGGCTTCATCAGTAAGAAACAGGATCAACGGCAAAAAGACCTTTTTTAACCGGAACTTCCATATCGAGCCTACCAATATTTGTATCCATAACTGCAAATTCTGTTCCTACAGAAAACCGGCTGGCAGTCCGGACAGCTGGGATCATACTCCCGAAAAGATAATGGAGATCGTCAGAAGCTTCGACAACAAGCCTGTTACAGAGGTACATATTGTCGGAGGTGTTCATCCTGAACATGACCTTCACTACTATGGCAATATTCTGAAACAAATAAAAGAATACAGGCCTGATCTGCATATAAAGGCCTTTACAGCTATCGAGCTTGACTATATGATACATAAGGCCGGGGTTTCAATACCCGAGGGCTTGAGGTTGTTAAAAGAATATGGGTTGCAATCCATTCCCGGAGGAGGTGCTGAGATCTTTGATGAAGAGATCAGAAAAGAGATATGCGATGATAAATCAACTTCCAAACTGTGGCTAAGGATACATGAAGAGGCTCACAAGGCTGGAATACCATCAAATGCCACCATACTGTATGGCCATATAGAAACCTATGAACACCGGATAGATCATCTTAACAGGCTGCGTGACCTGCAGGACCGTACCGGGGGGTTCAATGCCTTCATTCCACTGAAATTCAGAATGGAGAACAACACCATGTCGGAAACCGGAGAGGTCTCAATAATAGAGGATATGAAAAACTACGCCGTTTCCAGGCTATTTCTTGACAATATTCCTCACCTGAAGGCATACTGGCCTGCCCTGGGTAAAGAATCCACACAGTTATCACTCTCATTTGGGGTGGATGATGTGGACGGAACAATTGACGACACCACTAAAATATACTCTATGGCAGGTGCCGAAGACCAGAGACCGGTGATGGGAATAGCCGAGATATCAAAACTGATCTGTGGGGCAGGAATGATCCCGGTTGAACGAGACACCCTTTATAACACGGTTAAGGAGTAGTAAGCTGCTAAAATGTTGTCAATATAATTTTATCTTTGCCTTTACGTTAATTATATAATCACGTTTTAATTATGAGCCTGAAAAAGTTTCTGATAAGCAGGGAGTTTTTTAAAAACCTGGGGCTGGCTATTTTGATAGCAGCAGGCATTCTGTTTATTACACTAATATGGTTATCTGTTTTCACCAGGCACGGTCAGGCACGTCCGGTACCAGATTTTTACGGTCTCACCATTGATGAGGCAGAAAAACTGGCAAAAAAGAAAAAACTAATGCCGGAAATTATCGATTCGGTATATACAACCCTTGTTCCCAGGGGATGTATTGTGGAACAAAACCCAAGGGAGGGATTCAGGGTAAAGAAACACCGCAGGGTTGTGCTGACTATCAATGCCTTTAACCCCGAGATGGTTATAATGCCCAACCTGGTAGGTCTTTCAGCCCGTCAGGCATACTCACTGATTGAAAGTTCGGGACTGGAAGCGGGTAATCCGGTTTATAAACCCGACCTGACCATCGATTTTGTACTTGAACAGTTATTTCAGGGCCAACCAATAGAGCCAGGAGACACTTTACAAAAAAAATCGGAGATAGTGCTCGTCCTCGGTAAAGGACTGAGTAGCAGAAGAACACCGGTGCCTGAACTTATAGGGAAAAACCTGCAGGATGCAAAAAGTAAAATACTCGGATCGTCTCTTACACTCGGCACATTTAATTTTGATAACACCATACAGAACGGTGAGGATTCACTTAACGCGTTCGTCCATAAACAGAACCCCAAACATATTGAAGATGCTACCCTTCAGCTCGGATCGGCAATTTATATATGGCTTACAACCGACTCTGCTCTCCTGCCTGTTGATTCAACACTTATTAACATGGCTGATACAATTATTGCCGGCGACAGTCAAATTATTGAGTTCTTTTAATTATGCGTCTCAGGGTACTGGTATTACATATTATTTTAACTGTCATCACAGCATCGGCCATTTATGGTCAGGAAGTGGTAACCGGACTTCAATCAATCCCTGAGATAAGAACAGCGTGGAATAACAGAGATCTTAATAAATCCGGCTCTCTGCCCGACACTCTTGAACTGCCATTTTTCGATGACTTTTCACCGCCTTCGGTCTACCCTGATGATTCACTATGGGCAGACAATCATGCATACATTAATAATACATATCCAATCGACCAGGTTACCCAGGGTGTAGCCACTCTCGATGCGCTCGACAGTACAGGAATTCTCTACAGCCATGCATCATCATCTGTTTTTGAAGCTGACCATTTAACATCTCAACCTATAAACCTTGAAGGCGTTTCCGGCGACAATTTCTACCTGAGCTTTGTATATCAACCCGGTGGCATCGCCGATCTGCCTGAACAATCTGACAGTCTGACATTGCAATTTTATTCACCCTCGGAAGATAGCTGGTTCTCTATTTGGGATACTGAAGGGTCTGACAGCCTCCATCCCTTTAAACCTGTTATTGTAAATATCACCGGTTCAAAATATCTGCAGAAAGGCTTTAGATTCAGGTTTATTAATTATGCCAGTCTCGGAAGTGTCAATGTGGAGGATATAGCAATGCTGGGGAACTGCGATCACTGGCACCTCGATTACATACTTCTCGACAGGGACAGAAACGCCGGTGATACCATTATGCATGATGTTGCCTTTACCAGACCATTGCGCACAACACTGAATAATTACGAGGCTATGCCCTGGAACCAGTTCAGATCATGGTTCCTTACTGAAATGGGCTCGGGTCTGTTGGTGCATTATACTAATAATGACAATATTCTTCGTAACGTAACACGTTCATTTACAATAACCGACGTTTACGATGATATCGAGGTTTATTCCTCAACCCCCGGGGCTACCAATGTTGAACCCGGCGAACAGATCTCCTATAATATCCCTCTTGTTTATACATATAATACAACCGGTTCCGACTCTGCACTTTTTATGATAAAGGCTACCCTTAAAACTGATGATTTTGATCCCAGGATAAATGACACTATTACCTATTTCCAGGTATTCAGCAACTACTTTTCAATAGATGACGGATCGACAGAGAGAGGTTATGGGATAAACGGACAGGGATCTGATAATGCGATGGCAGTATTCAGATACCGTTCCTATCTGCCCGATACTATCAGGGGTGTCAGCATATGCTTTAACGATAGTTACCAGTCAGCAAATCAAAGATCATTTGATATTGTTATCCTGGAGGATATGAATGGTGTCCCGGGTGATATTATCTATACTCAGGAGAATGTGTTAGTTGATCCGGGTAAGAGCCTGAACGGTTTTATTACCTATATACTCGACGATCCTGTTTATGTGGATAACTGGTTTTTTATCGGATGGAGACAACGATCAGAGACATTTCTGAATGCGGGTATTGATTCCAATACACCACATAACGGCAGGCAGTATTATTATATCAACGGCATATGGAACTTGTCTGAGGTTGAGGGAAGCCTTATGATTCGCCCTGTGGTCGGCAAACCTTTAATATCTACCGGTATCGATCATCTTGTGAATAATAAGAACAATATTAAGATCTGGCCAAACCCGGCAAGGGATTTTTTAAATATTGAATTCAGGAATATCTTCCTTTCAGGTGAAACAAGGATAATAGTTTTTGATGCGGGTGGAAGAGAAATGATATCAGTGTATAACACCAACAGAATTGATATTCACAGACTGCCGGAAGGAATCTATTTACTCGTGGTTACAGATAACGGGGTTCGCATAAGTACCAATAAATTTATCAGGATTAATTAATATTAATGACTGACGAGACAATTGATCAACAAGAATTATTTGAACATTTCAGGTTCGAGACAGATCCAGGACAGTCACTCCTGCGTATTGACAAATTCCTGTTTAACAGACTTGAATCAACATCGCGTACCAGGATACAAAATGCGGCTATTGCCGGTAATATCCTCGTCGATGGTAACCCTGTAAAGCCTAATTACAAAGTTAAACCGGGAGAGATTATACAGGTAGTACTGCCCCAGCCTCCACGTGAGACAGAGCTGATACCGGAGAATATTCCGCTGGATATTATTTACGAAGATAACGACCTGTTAATCGTTAATAAAGAACCTGGAATGGTCGTTCATCCCGGACATGGCAACTTTACTGGCACTCTTGTAAATGCACTGATGTGGCATCTGAAAGATCTGCCTCTCTTTAAAAGTGGCGAATCCAGACCGGGGTTAGTTCACCGAATTGATAAAAATACATCGGGACTTCTTGTGATTGCCAAAACCGAATTTTCACTTAACCGTCTTGCCAGGCAATTTTATGACCGTACCTCAGGTCGCAGATACACTGCTCTGATCTGGGGTTCTCCAAAGGAAGATATCGGCACCATAACGGGAAATATCGGTCGAAATCCCAAAGATCGTAAGGTGATGTTTGTTTTCAAAGAAGATGATCAGGGAAAACATGCCGTAACACATTTTAAGGTTCTGGAGAAACTGGGTTATGTGTCGTTGGTTGAGTGCCGGCTGGAGACAGGCCGTACGCACCAGATAAGGGTTCATATGAACTACATCAACCATCCGCTATTTAACGATCCGGAGTATGGTGGCGACAAGATACTCAGAGGAACAACCTTCACCAAATACCAGCAGTTTGTAAGGAACTGTTTCAATATTCTTCCGCGCCAGGCCCTTCATGCAAAACAGCTATCATTCGACCATCCTGTAAACGGTAAGCGGATGGAATTTGAGACAGATCTTCCGGAAGATATGACTACAGTAATAAACAAATGGAGAACCTACATTGCCGGCCGCGACACAATCGATTAATCATCTCTTTTACTATCTTTGGTTTACAGAAAATAGTTTTAGCCCAAAATACTTATGAGAACAATTGCTATTGTCGGTGGTGGAGATTCATCAGAATTTGAGATATCGGTTAAGAGTGCTGAAGAGGTCTTAAAATCTCTTTCTGGCATCTACAAATCCTACCTGATCAAAATTAAGGGTGCCGATTGGTACTGGGAAGACAATAACGGAATGGCACTGCCGGTTGACAAGAACAGGTTCACACTAAAACTTTCTGATAAAATTGTAAAGTTCGATGCGGTCTTTATTGCTATCCACGGAACACCCGGGGAGAATGGCCTGCTGCAGGGCTATTTTGATATAATCGGAATTCCATATACAAGTTGTAATGTTTTATGTTCAGCGCTCACCTTTAACAAGAACGCCTGCAAGATATTTCTGAAAGATTTTAATATCCCTATGGCTGAATCGATTCTTATAAAGAAGAGTGACAAGAACTATATAAATGAGATAGCCGGCAAGATCGGGTTGCCATGTTTTGTCAAACCTAACGACAGCGGATCAAGCTTTGGTGTTTCACTTGTAGAACAGGTGTCGGAGATTAATGATGCTATTGATAAAGCATTCCTGGAGAGCAGTGAAGTTCTGGTTGAGTCTCTTCTTGAAGGGATTGAAGTTGGCTGCGGAATAGTAAAGACATCCACCAAAAATGTTGTACTCCCGGTAACAGAGATTGTCAGCAAAAACAAATTCTTTGATTACGAAGCCAAGTATACACCCGGAGCAGCAGACGAAATCACTCCTGCCCGTATTCCGGACGGTGTTTATGTCCTGGTCCAATCATTAAGCTCGGAGATTTATGATCATATCGGCTGCAACGGAATCGTAAGGGTTGATTTTATTATTGTTAATAACAAACCTTTTTTCCTGGAGATAAACACCATTCCAGGTCTCACAGCCGAAAGTATTATCCCAAAACAGATAGCAGCCTCCGGTATGAAGGCTGCTGATCTATACTCTATGGTAATTGAAGATCTTTTCTGATCAATCTTCTGTTTTTATTTCAGAAAAACTGAAACGGTACGATTCAATAGGATCACAGGTGCACACCAGGTTCCTGTCGCCATACCCGTCATCAACACGCCCCACTGCAGGCCAGAACTTATTCTCAATAATCCACTTAAGCGGGAAGGCTGCCTTTTCTCTTCCGTATGAATGATCCCACTTGTCGGCGATAACCGACTCAGCAGTGTGTGGAGAATTATGCAGAACATTATCCTCTTTATCGGCTCTGCCATCTTTCACCTCCTGTATCTCATTCCAGATTGAGACCATTGAATCTATAAACCTGTCGAGTTCTGCCAGCGGTTCGCTTTCTGTAGGTTCAACCATCAATGTACCATGAACGGGAAAAGAGAGAGTAGGCGCATGGAAACCGTAATCCATCAGGCGTTTTGCTATATCCGCTTCGGTAATACCAGCTTCATTCTTTAAATTCTGACAGTCAAGTATCATCTCATGTGCCACCCTTCCGTTTACCCCGGTATAGAGAATATCATACTTGTCTTTAAGAGCTGATGCCAGATAGTTGGCATTCAGTATGGCATATTTTGTTGCCATTGTCAGACCTTCTGATCCAAGCATCAGAATATATGCATGTGAGATAGTAAGAGCAGATGCACTACCAAACGGAGCTGCAGCAATAGCTGTTGTTCCATTACTTCCCCCTGTTGGAATAACAGGGTGAGATGGAAGAAACTCTGCAAGGTGATCGGCAACAAGGATTGGTCCTACACCCGGGCCTCCTCCGCCATGAGGAATTGCGAATGTCTTATGCAGGTTAAGGTGACATACATCAGCTCCGATACGACCAGGATTTGTAAGCCCTACCTGGGCATTCATATTAGCACCGTCCATATAAACCTGCCCGCCATTCTCATGAATAATATTAGTCATCTCAATAACCCCTTCCTCATATACACCATGAGTAGAAGGATAGGTGATCATAAAGACAGAGAGGGTATCTCTATATTGTATAGCTTTATTCTTAAGATCTTTCACATCAACATTGCCCTGGTCATCGCAATCAACAACCACCACATCCATGCCCGCCATTACACCACTTGCAGGGTTAGTACCGTGAGCAGATGAAGGAATAAGAACTACACGCCGGTGATCATCACCCCTGCTGAGATGGTATTGCCTGATAACCATCAACCCGGCATATTCCCCTGCAGCACCTGAATTAGGCTGGAACGAAACAGCCCCAAAACCGGTAATTTCCTTAAGGGCTTCACCGAGTTCATTTATTATCTGAGAATAACCTTCAGCCTGACTAACAGGCACAAATGGGTGAATATTACCAAACTCAGGCCAGCTAAGGGCAAACATTGAGGTAGCAGAGTTCAGTTTCATAGTACATGAGCCGAGGGGTATCATGCTTTGAGCCAGCGAGATATCTTTTCTCTCAAGCATCTTGATATACCTCATCATAGCTGTTTCGCTATGATAATCAATAAAGGCATCACGCACCAAAAATTCTGACTTCCTGATAAACTTATCATCAATGCAGGAACAGTCACATATCTCAGTAATGGTCTCTGCTACACTGCCTGTTGCTTTGGCAAAGATTCCTATAATAGCATTCAGTTCATCAACAGTGATTAATTCATCAAGACTAAGGCGAACGGTCCCATCTTCAGGATAAGCAAAGTTAATATTGGCATCAAGGGCAATCTTCTGAACCTTTTCCTGTGAAACTCCATCGGGGAGAGAAATAGTCAGAGTATCAAAAAATTTATCATTTTGTATATTATATCCAAGTCCTTTAAGGCTGTCTTTCAGTGTGCATGCACTCTGGAAAATATATTTGGCAATTCGTTTTAATCCATCCGGACCATGATACTGTCCATACATTCCCGACATGGTAGCAAGAAGTGCCTGTGCGGTACAGATATTGGATGTTGCTCTCTCACGTTTGATATGTTGTTCGCGGGTCTGCAGTGCCATCCTTAGTGCCAGGTTGCCGTTTGAGTCAACGGAAACACCGATAATCCTTCCTGGCATTGATCTTTTAAGAGATTCTCTTGCTGCAAAATATCCGGCATGCGGACCACCATATCCCATAGGCAATCCGAACCTTTGATTCGAACCGAATACAATATCAGCGCCCCATTCTCCGGGAGGTGTCAACAGTGCAAGGCTCATCAGGTCAGCACCTACAGCTACGAGGGCGCCTGCATTATGAACCTCTTCAACAAAAGATGCATATTCGGGAATATCACCATTGGCAGCAGGATATTGAACGATAGCTCCAAAGAATGAGTCATCTATCTTCTGATCACTGAATTTACCTGTTACAAGCTCAATACCGAGAGGTTCTGAACGTGTAAGGATAACATCCCTGGTTTGCGGGAACATATTTTCGTCAACAAACATTTTCCTGGTTCCTGCCTTAACTGAAGCGCGTGATCTTGCGTTAAACATCATTATCATAGCTTCAGATCCCGAAGTGGCTTCATCAAGCAGTGAAGAATTGGCAATATCCATCCCGGTAAGATCGGCTACCATTGTCTGGAAATTAAGCAGGGCTTCAAGTCTTCCCTGTGAAATCTCAGCCTGATAGGGGGTATAGGATGTGTACCATGCAGGGTTTTCAAGAACATTGCGTACTACAACCGATAGAACACCGGTACCAAAGTAGCCCATCCCGATAAATGAACGGTACTGCTTGTTTTTCTCACCCACCTTACGAATATGGTTCAGATACTCATACTCGCTGATTGCAGCAGGCAGGTTCAAAGGTTTGTCCAGCATTATTGATGACGGAACTGTCTCTTTAATAAGGTCATCAAGAGAATTAACCCCGATGGTTTTAAGCATGGCGGGAATTTCCTTCTCTGACGGACCGTTGTGTCGGTTAACAAAATTGTCTAAAGCCATAATATTGTGTTGTGTTTGATTATTGTATAATATTTATTCCATTCAAATAAAGGTTTCGGTAAATTTATTAATTAGTACGTAAATTCAAAACCATTTCGTTGTCAATTAAGATATTGATTATTTACCTTCTCATGTCCTATCGTAGTTTTATCCCCATGTCCGGGATAAACAATTGTTGATTCATCAAGTGTCAGAAGCTCTGCTGTAATACTATTGATCAATGTATCATAATCGCCTCCCGGAAGATCGGTGCGACCGATACTGCCTGCAAAAAGGGCATCCCCTGTAAAAACCACCTTATCATCCTCACAATAATATGCAATACTACCTGCAGAATGACCCGGCACAAAGAGAGTCTTTAGCACTGTTTCTCCAAACTTAACCTCCTGCCCGCCTCCAATTATATTTCCGATAACCGGTGGCTCCTCCATGGTAAGCCCGAACATGGTAGCATGATCAAGTGCAGATGCCCTGTTGCCCTCTTCCTGTCCGGAAGCATGTGTAAGAAGTCCCCACTTCCTGAAAACAAAACCGTTCCCGAATATATGATCGAGATGCATATGAGTATTGAGAAGCAATACAGGGTTAAGTTTCTGCTTCTCTAAAAAGGATGTTAAGCGTGAAAATTCACTCTCGTTATAACAGCCACAATCTATGATAGCACAATTACCGGTGCCATCGTCAACTATATAAGTATTTACCTCAATCGGAGAAAATATCAGCCTGTGTATATTCATGTGTTTATAACTTATTTTCCGTTTACAACACCCTTAAGCAAGGGAACAAATGTGAATAGTCCGTGATCAGTGATCTCATAATCATTCTTCCCTCTCTTTATTATCAGTTTCATAACCTGGGAACCGTAGCTTCCTAATGGTACAACCAGTCGTCCACCTGTCTTTAGCTGATCTAGTAATTTTTCCGGGACTTCCCCTGCTGCAGCAGTTATCAGTATTCCGTCGTACGGGCCATATTGCGGTTTCCCCTCATAACCATCACCAAAAAAATAGTGAGCACTGTATCCAAGTTCTATATGAATCTTCTGCGCTCTGTTAAAGAGCTCCCTATGCCTCTCAATTGTATAAACACGGGCCCCCATTTCCAGCAATATTGCTGCCTGATAACCCGACCCGGTACCTATTTCGAGTATTTTATCTCTCTTCTTTACATTAAGGAGATCCGACTGAAACGCTACGGTATAGGGTTGTGAAATAGTTTGTCCGGATGAAATTGGAAAAGCCTTATCCTGATAGGCATGATTAAGAAAGGCATTATCCATAAAGACATGTCTTGGGACCCTGTTCATTGCCTCCAGCACATTGTCATTTTTAATCCCTTTTATACGAAGACTATCTATCAGCTTTTGTCTCTTGCCTTTAGCCTCAAACGAATCAGATGGTAAAATCATAAATTATGAAATTGCTGAACAAATTTAAAAAAATCCACCTTATTTCTAATAACTTCTTCTATGCCTTATGGCAGAAAAAATAATATTATGCTGCTCTTATAATAATATTTGCCAATATTTGTTTGTAATATTAAAGCTCCTCCCGGAAAAAAAATGAACAAAAAAAGGCTGAGACTCCTCTATATCATTTTTGACCTGCTAACTTCTCAGATTGCATGGACTCTCTTTTTCTTTTTCAGAAAAATTGTTTTTGAACAAAAACTATTCGGAGGCGATTTACGGATTATCCCCGACAACAGACTCTTAACCGGACTTATTGTTATTCCTGTTTTCTGGCTTATTCTCAATTTTATCGCAGGATTTTACGACAATCCTTTCCGTAAATCAAGGCTCCGGGATTTCGGTCTTACATTTTTTATTACCCTTACGGGAAGTATTATCCTGTTTTTCGCCCTTATCCTTGATGATTTTATTAGAGATTATAGCAATTATTACCTCTCCTTCGGGGTATTATTCGGGTTACAGTTCACTCTTAGCTCTATCCCCAGGCATATACTTACATCAATAACTGTAAAAAGGATACACAGGGGGAAGATCGGATTTAATACATTGCTCATAGGGAGTAATGGAAAAGCCTCCGATATCTATGAAAAAATTATTACCCAACCCCTCTCATCAGGCAACAAATTTATCGGTTTTATTACTGTGTCTGAAGAAGGGGCAGACAGAATGGGATCAATACTTTCAAACCTTGGCTCCCTGGAAAATCTGAACCGTATTATTGAATCACATGAAGTTGAAGAGGTAATTATCGCTATTGAACCCACAGAAACCGAGACAATAGGAAAAATCATATATAATCTTAATAATACAGGTGTTATTATAAAGGTTATACCCGGAGTATATGATATTTTGATGGGACGTATTAAGATGAGTGCCATATTCGGCACTCCCTTGATTATCCTGAATGCCGATTCTATCCCTTTATGGCAATACAATATCAAGAGGATAACAGACTATATAAATGCATTTTTATCACTTATCATCTTATCACCCGTCTCCCTGGTACTTACTGTTGCAATAAAACTTTCAGGAAAAGGACCTGTTATCTTCAGGCAGGAGAGAATCGGTCTGAAAGGAAAACCATTTAATATCTATAAGTTCAGATCAATGGTTTATAATGCCGAAGCAAATGGTCCGCAACTATCTTCCGACAGTGATCAGAGGGTAACCAATATTGGCAGGTTTATTCGAAAACATCGTCTCGACGAGATCCCGAATTTCATAAATGTGCTTAAAGGTGAGATGTCGATCGTAGGACCGCGACCTGAGCGCCAGGTTTATATCGACCAGATTGTTAAAGTAGCTCCCAGCTATCGCAACCTGCTCAGGATCAAGCCGGGCATCACATCATGGGGGCAGATAAAATTCGGTTACGCCTCAAATATTGAGGAGATGGTGAAACGTCTTGATTATGATCTTATATACCTTGAGAACAGGTCACTTTATATTGATTTCAAGATAATAATCTATACTTTATTGACTATTTTGAGAGGCCATGGGATTTAGCCTGTTTAATTCCTTTTGAGCTAACTTAACTCAAATGTTTTAAGAGGCTCGTATATCGGACCGGCAGGTTTAAGAATACTCTCGTAAAGGATAATCTCATTAACATTCACACTTCTAAAATATTTATTCCTGAATCTTTCTGTAACAGTCCTGACTCTTTCCAATGGAACATGACCTTTTACTCTTCCGATCGTAATGTGCGGAGCAAATTTCCTACTATTGTCATACAGATGATTCTCTACCAGAAGTGTTACCAGATCACCCTGAAGTGACTCCAGACCCGGTGAGTGTTCAATGCCAAGCCAGATGACTTTTGCTCCCCGCGATCCGGCGAATATACCAATAGACCGCAGATCGAGTTTGAATCGCCCTTCCCCTTCCAGGAAACTGCCTGCTACCTGCTTCGTTTTATCGATTCTTTCATCATTGAGTTCACCCAGAAAAGCCAGTGTAATATGTATATTGCGGGGTTCTACCCACTTTATTTTTTCACCCGACAGGGATTTCCTTAAAGTGTTAAGTAGTTGTGTAACCTCCTCCGTCTCGGGAATCTTAATGGCAATAAATATACGCTTCATCCTGTTTTCAGGTTTTTAAGACTCAGTCGGCCCTCCTTCGCTCTCCACTTCGTTTCAAGCTTCGGAAGGGCAAAGCAGTTGGCAGTCCACAGTCTTCAATCTTCCAATCTAATAATCTTTAACTCTTATCTTTCACCTTATGCCTTATGCCTTCGAAATACAATATTACTCTTTTCCCTGTTGTTTAACCTTTTTAGCCGGCAGAAAAGATCAAATTCTCATAATATTCTTGAATCAGAAAGTTGTATTGACTAAATTTATAGATATAAAATCTAACAATTATGAATTTTGCAGTAATTCTATCAGGTTGTGGTGTTTATGACGGCGCCGAGATCCATGAGGCTACCATGACACTACTTGCCATAGCCAAAAATGGCGGCACGTATATGATATTTGCCCCGGATGTAAAACAGCATCATGTAGTTAACCATATTACCGGGGAAGAGATGGATGAATCGAGAAATGTACTTATTGAATCGGCACGTATTGCCAGGGGTAATATTAAATCTCTGGATCAATACAATCCCGGTGATTTTGATGCACTGATCCTGCCCGGAGGCTTCGGGGTGGCAAAGAATTTATGCACCTATGCTTTTGACGGTCCCGACTGCCAGGTTGACAAGGTTATTGAAAAGGTCGTAAAAGAGACTCATGCTGCCGGCAAACCTATCGGAGCATTATGTATATCGCCGGTACTTATAACCAAAATCCTGGGAGAAATTGATGTAACAATCGGACAGGATGAAGCGACCGCATCCCATATTGAGGAGATGGGAGGAGTACATATTGCTACCGGACACGGAGAGGTGGTAATAGATACTAAGAACAGGGTAGTTACCAGTCCATGCTATATGCTCGATGCCTCAATAGCAGATATTGCAGATGGTGCTGAAAATGTAATTAAGTCGATTATCAACCTGACAAAATCTTAACGATC
>JAUVKT010000075.1 GCA_030596125.1 Bacteroidales bacterium
CCACCTATATCGGAACGGATGACCATCAATTGTACCATGGACGAACTGCGCCTGCGACAGGCTCACCTGTCCGGTCTTGTTCAGGCTATCCGGGATATAGCAGAAAAAAAGAAGCTGTCCCTAATAGATATCTACCAATTCATTCTTGGTAACCACTTGACTTATGACCATCTGTTTGAAGGCTGGCTTCCCGATGCCGTTGCTCAATCAGCTATGGCTCCTTTTATTGCCGGAGAACTGCTGCCTTTAATGGGAGTGAAAAACTATCCCAACCCAACCTTGTGTGATTACAGAAAAATTTATTCGGATGCTGAGAACTATGATGTCAGGCACAATGGTTTCACGGACCTGACTTTTTTTCAGGGTGAATTTTATGCAACATTCAGAAGTGGCCGTTGTCATGGATTGTCGGGTGGCGGATTTGCTAAAATGATAGTACTCAGGTCACAAGATGGCATTAAATGGACCAAAGATGCTGAGCTGCATGTTGAGGGCTTTATAGAGTCTCGTGATCCGAAATTCCTGCAGGTTGAAAACAAGTTATTTGTATATGGCCCATGCTGGCCGGTTGAGCAAAAGAGTGATACCTACTGGGTCTCATACGGGTTTGAGAGGTTAGACAAGGGAACATGGAGTGATCCATTCAAGTGCTCTCCATATGTTTTCTGGCGACCTAAAAAATGGCGCGATCAATATGTGGTTGCAGGTTTCGATCGAGAATATAATGAAGATACCAAAAAATGGCACTATGGCGTAAAGCTCCTTAATAGTCCGGATGGACATACATGGGAGGCAACTTCCACTATCCTCGATTATGAAACAGATGGCAACGAAACCGATCTTCTGATAGATGGTGATAAACTTATCGCTTATGCCCGTTGTGGGGACGGAAGCGATCAGGAGATGCTTATAGCGACCTATATTCCGGAAGAGAACCGTTGGGAAAGTGTAGCCACAGGGCGGACCATCCAGGCTCCCTGCGTATTTAAAGTGAGAGAGGAAACGATGGTTGCCGGTAGATATTGTTCTCAATCTGATGATGGTTTCAGGGACCTGAGAAGAGACTGGAACGCTTTTACTTCAGGAAAAAATGCTGAAATGATCAAGGCCGACCCGGCCAGGGTTGAGGCATACCACCATGGACTGCGAACAGGAATTTTTATTATGGATGGTACCCGTCCACGATTGTTGATGGAACTTTTGAGCTGCGGCGATAGCAGCTATCCGGGGTTTGTTCAGTATGGAGATGAATATTTAATCACCGATTATTCAATGCATGAATATTATCCGGAAATTAAACGCCCCGGAGACTGGCAGACACCATGTGATATATACCTGTCGAGAATAAAATTTGAATAAAGAAGTTATAAGTGCCTAAAGTGTCTAAAGTGGCTAAAGTTGGGAAGAGTAAGAAGTGTCTAAAGTGACTAAAGTTAAAAGTGACTAAAGTTGGGAAGAGTAAGAAGTGTCTAAAGTGACTAAAGTTAAAAGTGACTAAAGTTGGGAAGAGAAGAAGTTAAAAGTGACTAAAGACAAAATATCCAGCGGGTCGAAAGCACAAAGGACAAAAGGTTTCTTCGATTAAGGAAAATTTTTCACCGCAAAGTCGCTAAGACGCAAAGGATTTTAAAATAAAGCGTAACTTTGCGCCTCTGAGTCTCTGCGGTTAAATAAAAAAATTATTTACAAAGCGTCTGAATCCTTGTTTCAGTAACGGAACATTGAAATTAATCAAAAAGCCCAACTTTTTTTCGGATAGTTTTAAATACGAAATGATTTGTGCTTCATGAACGGGTAAAATTACATCTACAGCTTTTAATTCAATTATTATTTCATCTTCTACTAAAATATCTATGCGAAAATCCTTTTTCAATTCTTTACCTTTATAAAACAAGGGTACAGCAACTTGATTTCTGATATTAAGTTTTCGTAAATAAAGTTCCTCTGCTAAGCAATATTCATAAACTGATTCCAATAAACCCGGCCCCATTTCTTTATGAACCGTAATTGCAGCATCCAGTATTTCTTTTGAGATAGTATTAAATTCTTCTTTTTGCATGACAAATATTTTTTACTGCCTGGGTGATAGCACCTATTTTTTTAAGAAAACCGCCTCATCAGTGAATTCTGTTCCATTTTTTACAACAATCACTTTAAGTTTGTTCTCTCCTTTTTTTAATTTAACACCGCTTGCAATAAACATTACATCATTCACCCCTTTTTCATGTTTGATCTTTTTCCCATTCAGAAAAAATTGAGGTTCGCCAATATTTGAATAGATTTTAAAGGATGTTTTTTCTAAAGAACGTTCTTTCATCCTTTTTTCCGAGATATACAAAACGGGTTGCTCCGACCAGTTGGCTTTATACCAGAAGAAACCATCCTTTTTTGTTTTACGGTCATAACTTACCAGTCCTTTATGGTTTATTCCTTTTCGCCCGCCACGATCCCATCCCGGAACACAGAAATCAAACATATTCCACACATACGAACCCCAGATGAAGGGACGTTTTTGGATCTGTGACCATTGAATTTCGTGCATCCGGGTTTGGTATGATTCAGGAAAAAACTGACCCTTGGTCGGGTCTGGTTGTTTTTCAATTACTTCAGCCTGGTGTTCAACATTAGCGCCACAGCCGTATTCAGCAACACAGATCAGGTTATCCGGCCGGCTTTTATGTATATTATCCATCCATTCGGCCATATCTTCGACTTTTCCCTCATACCATCCGAAATACCTGTTAATTCCCTGCAGATCGGTATGGAAATTCATAGGTCGGTCAGGATTTCCCCAGCCCGATACAGAAACGGTATACCTTGATGGATCTATTTGCCTGCCAATAGTATGCATTTCCCGTGTTAACTGTACCGGATATTCAGACCTGTTCTGTGCATATACTTCATTATGAATTCCCCATATAATAATGGATGGATGATTAAAATTCTGAAGTATCAGTTCATAATACTGCTGTTTTGCATTCTTAGCCTCCTGCCCGCTCCACTTGTTTACGAAGGGAACCTCAGCCCAGACTATTAACCCCAGTGTATCGCAATAGGAATAGACATAATCTGATTGTTGGTAATGGGCCAGTCTTACAGTTGTGGCCCCCATTTCGTTAATAAGGTCAAAATCAGTCTTATGTTGCTTGTCAGACAAGGCGCTGCCATCATCTTCCCATTCCTGATGCCGGCAAACACCGTATAACCTGTATGGTTTGCCGTTAAGCATAAATCCCTGCTCACTGTCGAAGTGATAGTATCGTAGCCCTAAAGGCTGACTTACCTCATCAGCTACTTCCCCCTCTATGATTAGCTGAACTTTCACTTTGTATAAGTAAGGATTTTTCTTTCCGTTCCACAGCACCGGATCTTCTATCACCAGATGCTGAATAAAATCTGTTTGACGTACCGGAGGCAAAGCACAGGAATCAATGCAAAAAACCACCTCCCGGCCTTCAGAGTCGAGAACCAGTGTTTTAATAAAAACTTTCTGTTTCAGGATATGACTGTTTTCCAGCTTGATTTTCAGACTGATTTCTGCTTTTTTTTCAGAAACAACATCTTGAGTAATATAAATGCCAGGAGATGCAAAATCCGTTGCCGAAATATGAACCTTATTTGTAACAATAAGAGATACTGAACGATAGATCCCTCCATAAACCATAAACAAGCGATTGTTTACAGGAATAATATCTGGTCTTATCTCATTATTTACCCTTACATATATTTGATTTTTAGCGCCAAATTGAACTAAAGGAGTAATATCGAAGCAGAAAGCAGAATAGCCCCCTTTATGAGTTCCTGCCAGATGTCCATTTACGTACACATCGGCTACCTGTCCTACTCCTTCAAAGCGGAGATATAGATTTTTATTACAAATGGCTTTTTCAGCAAAGAATGATTTCCGGTACCAACCGGTACCACGATAAACATCGCCACCGGATTGAGCATCTTTATTATTCCAGGTATGCGGTATGTCTGTTTTTTCCCATTTAACGAAATCTGATTCATTTCTGAAATCCATATCCATACGTACAAATTCCCAATCGTGGTTCATGTTCCTGTTTTCCCGGGCCTGTACATTGCAATGAATAAGAAAGAAAATACCCAACAAAAAATATTTGTAATACATATTATAAGATTTTACTTTACTTGCGAAATATACACATTGTGTGTGCCTTGAATGGCAAATATAATAAAAGTCTTGCATTTGTTCAAAAAATGCATTATTATTGCATAGTACTACATAGAGGTATGGTGTATGGGATATATTAAGATAAATCACAATTCAGAAAAGCCTAAGTATCAACAAATAATTCAATCAATACTGGAAACTATTGATAGGGGTGAGCTAAGAATCGGAGATAAACTACCTTCCTTAAATCAACTGTGTAAAGAATTTTCATTATCTCAGGATACTGTATTGTATGCTTACAATGATTTGAAGTCCAGAGGAATTATTGCTTCTGCAGTGGGGAAAGGTTATTTTATTGCTTCAGTAGCAACTCACAAAACACATAAAATATTCTTATTGTTTGACACTCTGACTTTGTATAAAGAGAGCTTATACAATGCCATTCTGAAAAAATTCAAAAACAAGGGTAGTGTTGAAATATTCTTTCATCACAATAATAAAAAAGTTTTCAGGAAACTGATAGAAGAGGCAGCAGGAAACTATTCTTCATATGTAATTATGCCTACCCTTGATAAGGATACTGAAAAGGTTCTTGAAATTCTTCCCCTCAAAAATGTGTTCTTATTGGATGTGGGGCGCAATTTACTTGGTCATAAATACGCTTATGTGTGTCAACGTTTCGAAAAAGATGTTTATGTATGCTTAAAGAAAGGCTTAAAGAAACTAAAGAAGCACAACACCCTTTATTTAATTAGTCCCGGAAACAAATTGCAGTACAAAGAGATTCAACAGGGGTTTGAGAAGTTTGCTAAAATGAATAACTTCGATTTCAGGGTGCTTAAAAATCTTGATAATCACGAAATTAGAGAAAAAGAAGCCTACCTGGCCATTAACGATATTGATTTGGTTAATATTAACAAAATGTCAAATGCTAACAGACTATTGATTGGGCAGGATGTTGGTATTATCTCTTATAATAAATCTCCTTTAAAGGAGGTTATGGCCAATGGTATTACGACTATATCGACTGATTTTGAGGAAATGGGTGAAAAAGTTTCTGATATGATTTTAAAAAACAGACGAGAAAGAATTGATAATAAGGTTGAATTTATAATTGGAGGATCATTATAACATGGAAGTTCTTAATGCAAAAGTTAATTTGAATATTTCTACAGGTAAACTTGCCGGAGAAGAAATATTGAACTCAAAAAAGTTCATAAAAGATCTGAAAAATGTATTTCTGAATGAAGAAGTAAGAGGAAGTTTAACCGGAGACGAATTGGTTTACGAAGTACAAGCTTATCTGCCTGTTGAAGAAGGGAAACAGGGAGGATTGTTCTTTGGAAACTCGACTGTATATCCGGGGAAAGTTGATAATGAATATTATATGACAAGAGGCCATTTTCATGAAAACTTCGATACTGCTGAATATTATTGGTGTGTTCAGGGAGAAGGTATGCTTATCTTAATGGATGAAGACCGTAATATACGTGCCGAAAAAATGCAGCAGGGAAGTTTGCATTATATACCGGGAAAAGTGGCTCACCGTGTAGCAAATACAGGAACCGGAAAATTAGTATTCAATGCATGCTGGCCTTCTGATGCAGGACATAATTATAAAGAAATAGATAATAATGGTTTTTCAGCACGTCTGCTTGAAATTAACGGAAAGCCAGCTTTAATTACTGAGTCAGGCATATGACCATTGAAAATGAATTATAAACATATGAAGAGTATTGCTATAGATATCGGAGGCACCATTATTAAAATGGGGTTTATTGAGAAAAACAGAGTTCTCGACAATGAAACTTTTTCTTCGCTGTCTCAAGGTGATTTTTCACAAACCATGAGTAGAGTTAGTGAGCATATCAGCACTTTATTGGAAAGAAACAAATTAGTATCTGCCCAGTTAAGAGGAATTGGCATTACCATACCGGGTATTGTAGATGTAAACAGCAATAAAGTGTTGTCAATTAATAAAAAGCATGATGCAGCCATACAATTCAATTTTAACCAATGGGCAAAAGAAAATTGGACACAAAACCTGGTTATGGAGAATGATGCACGAGCTGCATTGGTTGGAGAATGGCAATACGGAGCAGGTAAAAAATACAATAATATTGTAATGATTACTCTGGGTACCGGAATAGGTGGCTCTGCATTAATTAATGGAAAACTGGTTTACGGAAAACATTTTCAGGCAGGATGTTTGGGCGGGCATTTTATAATTAACTATAACGGAGACAAATGCACTTGTGGTAATATCGGGTGTATTGAGTCTGAAGCATCATCGTGGAAGCTTCCTGAGTTAATCAGAAATCACTATTTGTATCCGGATTCTGACTGGGCCAGGGAAGATCTGTTGGATTTTGAAAAATTATTTAACAAATACAGGGAGAACGATGCACTGGCAATTGATGTGACTCAAAACTGTTTAAAGGCATGGGCTGCGGGAGCAATCAATATGATCCATGCATACGACCCTGAAATTGTAATAATAGGCGGAGGCATCATGAAAAGTCATGATATCATTATTCCGTATATAAAACAACGAACCGATA
Organism: Bacteroidales bacterium; assembly: GCA_030596125.1. Taxonomy (GTDB): domain Bacteria; phylum Bacteroidota; class Bacteroidia; order Bacteroidales; family VadinHA17; genus JAUVKT01. The sequence goes on from JAUVKT010000075.1 coordinate 6,697, forward strand.
AGTATGCCTGGACACCTTGTGAAAAAGTTGAAATCAAAAAAGCAGAATTGGAAAATTCAGCGGCATTGCTCGGGCTGGATTATTTATTAAGTATCAAATTATTAAATGAATAATATATAGTGCTAACAACAAAATTTAATAAAACTCCATACATAGAACTCATAAATAGCTACAACTGTTACGTAGGGTGGAAAAATATTTGTGATCAAATTCTGGAAGATGTTAAGGATCTTAAAAAAACTAATTCTATAATTGTTATCGAGTGTTATCAGGGTGTTTATTATGAGCAGATTCAAAAGGCTCTGCTTGAAAATCTGAGTCCTGAACTTTTTATTAATGCAGAATCATGCATGCATAGTGAAGAATTTATCAGACAAATGATCTATCCTGATGTTACTGATGACCCTGTTTTTGGTTATTTATCGCGTCTGAACATTAATCAGTATTATGATAGCAATAAAATCGAAAAGGCTCAGGTTCAGATAAAAGAACAACAGAAAGGCCTTACGATTATTTTTGGTTCAGGAGCTACTCTTGTTGCAAACAGCTGGGATATTTTAGTATATGCCGACATGGCCCGTTGGGAGATTCAGCAGCGAATGCGAAAACATGAAGTAGATAATACAGGTGTAAAAAACAGGGATACTAAAGATTGGATGTTGCTATACAAACAGGGTTTCTTTGTTGATTGGAGAGTGCTTGATCGCCTAAAAAGAAAAATAATGGACCAGGTTGATTATTTGCTTGATACCAATAATAAAGAGATACCAAAAATGCTTCCTAATACAGCGGTATTAGAGGCTTATGATATTGCTGTTACACGTCCGTTCAGTGTAGTGCCATTTTTCGATCCGGGACCATGGGGAGGACAATGGATGAAAGAGGTATGCAACCTTGAAAAAGATATAGATAACTATGCATGGTGTTTTAACTGTATTCCCGAAGAAAACAGTTTACTGGTTAAGTGCGGAGAAGATATTATTGAACTTCCTTCAATTAATTTGGTTTTCAGACATCCAAAAGCTTTATTGGGAGAGTCTGTTCATGCTCGTTTTGGCGATGAATTTCCGATACGATTTGACTTTTTGGATACTATTGACGGAGGAAATTTGAGTCTTCAGGTACACCCTTTAACCGAATATATTCAGGAAAAATTTGGCATGCACTACACTCAGGATGAAAGTTATTATATACTTGATGCCAAAAAAGGAGCTACTGTGTATCTGGGATTAAAAGACGGAGTAAACCCTGAGGAATGTATTGAAGATCTGAAAGAAGCACGAAAAGGTGGAAAACCCTTTGATGCTAAACAGCACATTGAAATCTGGCCTGCTAAAAAGCACGACCATTTTTTAATACCTGCCGGAACGATTCACTGCTCAGGAAAAGATTCCATGGTGCTGGAGATTAGCGCCACTCCATACATCTTTACTTTTAAATTATGGGATTGGGGCAGAGTAGGTATAGATGGTAAGCCAAGACCAATTAATATTGAACACGGAGAGAATGTCATTCAATGGGACAGGATTGCTAACTGGACAAAAGAGAATCTTGTAAACCGTATTGAAAAAATTGCAGAGGGAGATGGCTGGGTAGAAGAACGTACAGGATTACACGAACGTGAATTTATTGAAACCCGTCGTCATTGGTTTACAAAAACTACTCATCATACTACAGGCGGAGGCGTTAATGTAATAGCTTTGGTTGAAGGAGAGCAGGTAATTATTGAGTGCCCTGATAATAGTTTTAAACCTTTTATTGTAAATTACGCCGAAATATTTATCATTCCGGCAAACGTAAAAAAATATACTATTCGTCCTTATGGAGTTTCGGAAGGGGAAAAATGTGGTACAGTAAAAGCTTATGTTAGATTTTAATAATCAATAATCATTAGACAATAGACAATAGACAATTAAAAATGTAACAATATGGAAAAGAAAAGAACAGGTTTTATCATTCTAATTTCACTAATAGCTGCTTTAGGGGGGCTTTTGTTTGGTTTTGATACTGCTGTAATATCTGGTGTTGTTCCCTATATTGAAACCTACTTTGATCTATCAAGCACTCAAATAGGCTGGGTAGTCAGTAGTTTGATATTAGGATGTATTGTTGGGGTACTGATTGCCGGTGCACCAAGTGATAAATACGGAAGAAAGAAAGTATTATCAACAGCCGCTTTATTATTTGTAATATCGGCATTTGGAACCGCATTGTCAAAAGAGATTTCAACCTTTGTTATTTTTCGTGTTCTAGGTGGGTTTGCCGTTGGTATTGCTTCCATGATCTCACCTATGTACATTTCAGAAATCGCTCCTGCTGAACATAGAGGAAAACTGGTATCCTTAAATCAGTTAACCATAGTCATAGGTATTCTTATTGCTTTTTTCTCTAACTATTTACTTTCAGGTGTTGGCGAAAATAACTGGAGATGGATGTTAGTTATAATGGCAATACCTGCAGGCTTATTTTTTATAGCCATGTTTTTTGTTCCTGAGAGCCCCAGATGGCTTATGGTTACGAAGCAAAACGAAAAGGCCCTGAAAGTTCTTACCAGAATAAACGGAGAAAAAAATGCAAAAGAAGAGGTTGAAACTATTCAAAAAGCTTTGCAGGATGATTCAAAACCGAGATTGAAAGATCTCTTGAATACTAATATTCGTAAAGCATTATTCGTTGGTATTTGCTTAGCTATTTTACAACAGATTACAGGGATTAACTCAATAATGTATTATGCACCTATGATTTTTAAAGAATCAGGATTATCAACTTCTGATGCAATCCTTCAAACAGTTGCAGTTGGAGTTATTAATCTTTTATTTACACTAATTGCCATTCGTTTTGTTGACAAAATAGGGAGAAGGCCATTATTAATCTATGGTTCAATGATGATGGCTATTTCTCTTTTATTACTATCTATCGCCTTTTTCATGAACTGGGAAGGGATCTGGAAGTTGATCTTCATATTAAGTTTTATTGGCGCATTTGCGTTATCCTTAGGCCCTGTAACATGGGTGTTGATTGCTGAAATATTCCCTAATAGAGTAAGAGGAAAAGCCATGTCGGTTTCTATTGTTTTTGTTTGGATATCGTGTTTCGTTGTTTCACTGTTCTTCCCAATTCTATGCGATAAAATCGGATTTGGATTTACTTTCCTGATTCTATCTATGATTAGTGTGGTTAGTTTCTTGTTTAATATGAAGTTTGTTATTGAAACAAAAGGTAAAAATCTGGAAGAGATAAGTATTTAATAATTATGAAAAAATTTGACCAGGGTATCCGGGTTTTTCCTGTAAAGGGAAAGCCCGGATTTGAATACGGACATGGATGTTTCGGTCCTGAAGCAGAGAACAGAACATTGGAGTCTATTCGAAAAAGTCTGTCCGATCCAAATTGTGAAGGACCTGAGATTGTATATTCTATTGCCATGGATGTTGGCAGGAAAATTCATAAACCAATATTAGAAAAACTACATCTGCTTTATGGTGTTGTAACTTATGCAGCGGGAAGAATTGGTAAGGAGCCTGTACGCAGTCAGGGACACATACACAAAAAATCGGCTTATGCTGATAATTGGTCAACTCCTGAAGTATATGAAATATGGTCAGGTGAAGCTATTATATATATGCAGGAAACAGCCAATGATGATCCCGGCCGTTGCTTTGCCGTTTATGCAAAATCGGGTGAAGTTGTGATTGTACCTCCCGGATGGGCACATGCAACCATAAGTGCTAATCCGGATGAACCTTTAACCTTTGGAGCATGGTGCGACAGAGATTATGGTTTCGACTACGACGATGTAAGAGCCCATAAAGGTTTGGCATGGTTCCCTATCCTTGGTAAGAACAATAAGATTTCCTGGAAACACAATGATGCCTATATCAAAAGCTCAGAACTGATTGAAAAGAGTCCGAGGATTTATAAAGAGTTTGATATTAATCCGGATAAATCGATCTATGCTCAGTTTGAGGAGGAAAACGATAAATTCAGGTTTGTGCCTTTACCTCAATCAGTTGAAGATAAATGGGTTGATTTTGTACCTTAGATGCTGCAACGAAAACCAAACAATAAATAATTACTATACAATATCCTCATTACTTATTGACAAATCTGATGAATTTGATCATATACAATTTCCTGTTCTTTAGGTGTTTTGCAGTAGGTAACTATGATTAATTTCATACCGGGCTGCCAGAGCTTTTCGACTTTTTGAATCACCTCTTCGGCATTGCCAACTATTCTGGCCTCTACTATTATACCTGTATTTGCAAAAGCGTTAAATGGCTCAGCAGGATTGTGTTTAGGATCGGTCTCATCTGAAAAGGCTCCGTCAACCATTTTCAAACCTTTGATCTGTTTCACAAATTTAACACGGTCAGACCAGTCACCACATGAGTGAAAGACTGTACCGCCAAATGAATCGCCAAATTTCTTAAGTGATGGAACCGCCAGATCAAGATATGAATCTCCCGACAGCATTAAAACATTATCATCACTTATTCCAATTCCGTCGAATTCCCTTGATGATGCAAAACCATGTCCCGGGCTGGCAAGGTTAGAGCCGATAAGATCAATCTGTTTCCTGGTAAATTCAATTAACAGGTCAGCTACCTGATCAAGGAGTCGTTTTACAATTTCGGGAGACATGACAGTGTCCATCATGAAATTTGAGATATTTACGATATTGCAGGCGCTGTTAAGCGGCGATTGTGTATCTGTAAATGAGACCGGGAGTTTGCCCTTTGTTTTATCCATAAAGTATTCTATCATCTCCAGGGTATGTTTCCCAATAGATGATAAAGCAATCGGGGAGGGGTTGTGATTCAGAGCATCTGTCACCGATTGAAACAAGGGTTTTGTTATCGGTGCCTGACCATCAGCCCAATAATAATCTGCCCCGTAAGCGCCTGCAAGTGTGCCAATACCATACCATGGTTCAAGAAAGTTAGGTATATCTGCTTTGTAGTCGATGCTTCTCATAAGTGCGCCAAGTTGCCATTCCAGTGATTTTTTCATCTCTTTTGAATCATAAGAGAATACTTCTGCAACACGCACCCGCCTGTAAACCAAAACACCCGAGTCTGCCTGCCAAAAGGAGCGGCACCGTTTGTGAAATGATTTTTCATAATCGGCATACATATCAAAATCAAACTGGTCCGGCGTAGCCGGATCTACCAGGGTTGCCTGTGAGTCAGCTAAACTGGTATCAAATTTTTTTGCCATAGGAAAACAAAGATGATAATAATCTGAAGAAATTTAAAAGAAAATTAAGGTTCATCCGGAAAATAATAAAATAATGCCCGCCCGACTACATTATTCAAACGGAAAACAGGGGTGATTCACTTGCCAGTTTGTTTTTTTTTAGTAATTTCGATATAACGTATAACAGTTAACAAGTACACAAACAGCACCAAATTAAGCCTGACATGACACTGGTTACATTTCTTTTATCAATAATCCTGGTTATTAATGGTAACGGTATTGAGAAAAAAACAGATATCCCGGGCATATTACTACAGGATCAGTGTAAAGTTCTGATGGAAACGATTGCCGGTACTTACGAGGGAGAATGTAAGAAGGGGCTGGCGCATGGATATGGT
>JAUVKT010000077.1 GCA_030596125.1 Bacteroidales bacterium
ATAGCTACGGCTATATCTGTGAGTCTCAAATTTGCGCTTACCTTTACTCTTTGTACTTTGACTTCTCATGACGAAAAACTTATGAATTATTCAGGTTAAGTTGTGAGTTTGCAGAATTTCTTAATTTTGTCGGGTAGGAGAAAAGGTTAACCATGTATATTTATTTATATTAATATCCAAAACATTAGTTCATAAAACTTTAAATTATGGTGAGCAGATCAGTTTTTCCGATTATTTTATTAGTTGTTACAATAATAATGTCATCATGTGTGCCAGGAGGTAAATACAAAACACTTCATGACCGCAGTGTACAGTATATGAATGAAAGAGATAATTTCAAGATCGATAATCTTGACCTTTCTATGAGTAACCGGGAGATGACTGCCCGCTTAAAAGAGTTAGAGGATCAAATGGCTGGCATGGAGAGTAAAAAGCAGGATCTTGAAGGTGAAATAGAAGAGGCGAGAACTAAGCATAACAGCCTGGATAACAAATACATAGAATTACAGAAGGCCCAGGAAGATCTTATAAGGGGGAATGTGGCTGAGACACGGCGTTTGTTACGCGAACTTCAGACTGCTCAGGAGAATCTTCAGAGCAAGGAGGATCTGCTGAGGCAACTCGAACTGAATATGGAGGCCAAAAAGGCTGATTTGGATGCATTGTCGTATGAATTGGACAGAAGGAATACCAGACTGGTTGAGCTGGAGCAGATACTTGATGCACAGCAGCGGGCAGTAAGGGATCTGAAAAAGAAAGTATCGGATGCTCTGTTCGGATTTGAGAATAATGGCCTGACCATCGCAATGAAGAATGGCAAGGTATACGTATCGCTCGATGAAAAACTTTTGTTCCGTACGGGTAGCTACAATATTGATGTTAATGGAAAGGAGGCTCTTAAAAAACTGGCGACTGTACTTGCGAAAAATCGCGATATACAGATAACAATAGAAGGTCATACAGATGATGTTCCATATATATCTTCAGGCGGACAGATTCAGGATAATTGGGATTTGAGTGCAAAAAGAGCGACAACAGTTGTAAGGGTATTACTTGATGGATCGGGGATTGATCCGCAGAGGATGACCGTTGCAGGGAGGGGTGAATATATGCCTGTTGATAGTCGTAACACATCTGATGCAAGACAAAAGAACAGGCGTACTGAAATAATTCTGACCCCTGACCTGGGTGAACTTTACAGGATATTGGATAGCTATTGATCTTTTACAAACCTGCTAAGGCGGGTAGTGAACCTGTTTAGTGATTCCCTGATATCATCTTCGGGTTTCATATAGTTATCGGTACCCCAGAAATCAGGATCATAATCGTTTATAGTCTCTGAGAATACCAGGTGTAACGGAGATATTTCATCTTTTTTGAAACGGGCCACATTAACAGAGTCGATTTTGCTTACAGCCATCTCAAAAAAGACATAATAGGTGCTGCCAAAAAGCTTTCTCTTTTTTCGGGCATAAAATTCAAGGTCTCCCCTGACATGGTTCAGATAGAACCTGTTGTTTATGTAGCGGTAATCAACCATATATTTAATCCGTTGGGGTTTAACGGTGAATTTTCTTGCATTCTTATGTACATAGTTGTTGGTAAGCTTGCTGATATAGTCGGGATTAATCTCAAATTCTGCTGAGTGTACGCCGTAATTGGTTGTATTGATATATATTGAACCTTTAAACAGGGGAAGATCAGTTATCTCTTCATTCTGTTCGAACTCAACGACATACGCAGCCTCATCATCGATATTTACAATATCTGTAATACGGTACCTGTAGTCCTTTAGATTAGCCTCATTGATAAAATCGAACTTGTTTTTGATCCCGTCGAGGGACAGACATGCATCAAGACCTGCCCGTAATTTAATTAAAAGAGTATCGGTGTTGTCGATACTCTCTATCTTCCGGCTTTTAAATACAGACACCTTATCGTTTTGTGTGGTTTTGACATATGGGCTTTTGTATATGTCAATTACTGCTTCTGAGTAGAGTTGAACCTTTTTCTTTTTACTGACAGATTCCCTGTAAAAAGCGGTAAGTATCACAGGGGTGGTACCGTAATTTTCAGATATATGACGACTGATTCCCCGTATTAGTTCAAGGGGTTCGCGCGTGCGAATGATAACTTCCGGAATTGGAACATATTCGCGTTCAAGATTAATAACATAATTATTAGCAACAGCCTGGTTAACAGGAATTATCCTGCTTTTGAATCCCAGATATGAAACAGTAATTGAATCATCGAGACAGGCAGGTGTGATCTTGAGGCTAAAATTACCATCATTATTTGAGATGGTTCCCACTCCTTTTTTATATATCCCTATCGTGGCAAAAGGAAGCGGGTTATCATTTCCAGACTCCCTGATTGAGCCGGTGACCGTATAAACAGGCGTTTTGCCTTCCTCACTGATTATTGGAGTTGTTTCATCGATCTCTTTATAGATTATAAGGTGGTTACCGATAACAGAGTAGCTAAAGTCGCGATAGCTGAAAATCTTATCCAGGAGTTTGCTAGCAGGCATTTCATCTGCATTAACAGATATTATGGTTTCCGGTTTTACAAGATCGGTATCGTAGGTAAATATATATCCTGTTTTTTTGGAGATTGTTTTCAGAACAGTACTTGTTTTAACGTCAGTCATCTTAATAGAAACCTTTTGTTCTAATACACTGTTCTGGCCCCATAAAAAAGAATTACCGGTTATCAGTGAAATTGTTATAGCAACCAGTAATTGGAACCTTTTTCTTAACAGTATACTATCTCCTACATTCATTTCAGGATTAAATGATCATCAATTTGAAATGTAATAAATTTCATCCTTCTTCTCAAACCTGAGATTAAAACTCAGGCAGATAGTCTTGATAATTGTGTCGGCTGAGTCGTTATTGAACAGTGATGTAAGTTGCCGGTTAAGAATATCGTTATTATTAACTTCAACAGAGATATTGTGTACCCTTTTAAGATCGGCGAAAACATCTTCCAGCCTGGTACCCTCGAAAGTTAGTATTTCTGTATTCCAGGAAAGATAGTTAATGTCGGTATTAACCATACTTGATGAGACGTTGTTACTAATCACTCCAAGCTGGCCGGGTTCGAGTGTGAGGGATTTTGTTCCGTCTTCGCTTACCACCATTACCCTGCCCGATGCTACCACCACTTCCATTTCGTTATTACCATTATTGCTGATAACACTAAATGATGTTCCAAGCACAGTTACTTCTCCGTTACAGGCATCAATAATGAACGGTCTGTTAATATCGGAACTGATTTCAAAGAATGCTTCTCCTGTGAGTTCAACTTTTCTTTTTTTGCTGTTGAATTTATTTGGGAAGCTGATCTTGCTGTCTCTGTTAAGAGTGATAAAACTGCGATCAGAAAGTTCAATAACCCTGTTCTTTTCGAACGATGAGGTGGCAATAACACTCTTTGATGAAAGGTAGTTATTTGATATCAGGTATTTTCCGGTAAATGTAAGAGTTATCAGTATTAAAACTGCAGCAGCAATCCTTATCAGGGAAGCAGGTATTAATGAAATTTTTTTCTTATTTTCGATAAGTTTATCTTCTTCAAGCCGGTTTAATAAACTCTCCCAGGCTTTGTCAACATTAGCTTTTTCTTCTCCTCGTGAATTCTTCATGTTTTCCCAATAATTTTTTATTTTCAGACCTTTGTCGTTAAGGAAGCTCCCGATAGTTTCACTTTCATTATCGTTTTCACCTGAAAGGTATGAAGCTATTTCCTGCCATTCACTCTCATTATATATTTTCTCGTTTCCCATTACTGTCACAATAGTTCGTTACGAAATTCCTTTAATGCTTTACCCATATTGGCTTCAACTGTTTTTATTGAGATTGATAATTCGTTAGCTATCTCGGCATATTTAAGACCCTCGAAGCGGCTCATACAAAAAATTTGTGCACATCGCTCGGGCAACTTTGTCATTATTACTGCTATTTTCTCATTTAGCTCCTTATACTTAAGTATCTCCACCGGGTCGTCCGGATAAATAGCGGTACTGGTTTTTGCTTCGTTTGCATATTTCTGAACAACTTTCTGATGTTCGATATAATGCATGCTTTTGTTATATACTGCTCTGAAAAGATATCCTTTCAGGGATGTTGTAATGTTTAGTTTTTTTTTGTCTCTCCAAAGAACATAAAAGAGGTCCTGGACTATCTCTTCAGCTGTGTCGGTATCTTTAAGAATTGTTCTTGTGTAATTGACCAGAGATATGTAGGAGGATCTGAAAAGCGACTCAAACTGTCCTATGTCACCCTTCCTGATCCTCCTGATAATCTCTCTTTCAGTTACCATATATTAATTGTAAAGGTGTTATTTTCCCTTGCGATCACTGAATTTCAGCTTTCTGTTAAGCCGTCGTATAGCTGATTCGATACTCTGGTCGGGTTCGATCACGTTGTAATCACCCCAGAAATCGGGATCAGCAAATGCGCTTAGCTTTTGTGTGAAGATATCACCTTTTTTTAGTCTTTCACGCGAACGGAACTTGATAACCTCTTCTTCAGTACGGTCGGTTATAGCAATTTCAGACATAGTTGTGTAGTTGGTATTAAAGAGTTTCTTTTTCCATTTTACCTTGAATTTTACCTCTGCACGGCCATAGGCAAAATACCATTTTTCATCCTGTTCTCTGAATTTAACCCTGTAACTGGCCATCTCCGGGGTGATTTTCATTCCAAGAGGTTTTTTCCTTATAAATATATCTATTGCTTTATTAGGATCTTCCAGGTTAATACTGAACTCTGCTTCAGTAAGCGCAAATGTCTCCACATCAATAAACAGGCGTCCGAGGAAAAGCGGCATATCAATATTAGACTTTTGACGGAAATCGATTACAAAATGAGGCATTTCGTCTATCACAACAATATTCAACAGTTCATAATCGTATGAATTCATCGACTCCAGGGTAAGAATTGAATTGGGATTTTTTATCAGATCAAGCTGAAGTGTTGTAACCGGACCACCCTGTAATCTGAAGAGTACGGTATCGAGTTTTGACTCTTCAACATTTTTACGTCCCTTATAAACTCTTGCCATATCATACCTGAAATCAGTATTATAGGGTGCTTTAAATATCTCAACAACAGCTTCGGCAATAGAGACATAATTCTTGTTTTTTCTGATCGTTTCACGATAGAACGAGGTCATCAGGTTTGGAATCCCGACATAGTTTTCAGACACGTTTCTGATAACCTTCTCTAGTATCTCCTCGGGTGAGATTGGCGTTATCACAACTTCACTGATCGGAATGGTTGCCTGAGTCAGTTCTATAGTATTTCCCTTTTCGTCTGCCCTTAGATTACTTACAGGTATAATTTTGTTCTTATACCCTATATAGAGTATTTCAATATCAGGATTCGAAAGAGAGGAGGCCACTTTTAAAATAAACTCACCGTCAAGGTTTGTTACTGTAGCAACATTTGTTTCCTGAACTGTAACTGTAGCAAAAATCAAAGGGTTTTTGTTTTTTGCATCTACCACCTTACCTTTAATTGTAATAAAGGATTGAGGATCCTGGTTTTTTTGGTTCAGCAGGGATGTAGATCCTGTTGTCTGGGCTGTAAAAGCCAGCAGGAGGATCAATCCTGCCGAAAGGTTTGTAAAATTTTTCATGGCGTTATATTTAAAGTTAACAAATCTATAAACTATATGACTGCATTTCATAAATAAGACCTGACAGCAACGATTTCCCCTATCTTAGTTTTTACATATATTTACAAAGAGTTCAATTATTTTCAGATATTTTTATTTTGAGCACAACCGGAAAATATTTTAATGCTGCATCTCTTGGTTTCTCTTATTACTGCTCGGTATTATCGGGAAGATCATTGGTTTGGGGAATGCCATTTGCCACAGGCATTGAATTAACAAACCATTGCAACCTAAATTGTCCGCATTGTGCTTCCGGATCGGGTTTAATGAAACGGGCCAGAGGATATATGGAAGGCGATCTCTTTGAAAGAATAAGAGAAGAATTGTCGGGATATCTGTTAACCACACTATTTTATTTTCAGGGGGAATCAATGCTGCATCCCATGTTCTTTGAATTTATTGAGAAGATGGAAGGTATGGGTACGATTATCTCGACTAACGGCCACTACCTGTCTCCGGAAAATTCAAAAAGGCTGGCATCATCCCCGGTTAATAAGATTATTGTTTCTCTCGATGGAATAACCAGTGAAGTATATACCAGATACCGGACAGGTGGTGACCTTGATAAGGTAAAAAGCGGAATAGAGAGCCTGTCAGCAGAACTGAGGCGAAAAAACAGATTGTCACGGCTTGAAATCCAGATTCTTGTTAACAGGTATAATGAAAAACAGCTGGATGATATACAATCATATATCAGAGGTCTCGGGGCGAAGGTCAGGTTAAAGTCGATGCAACTGATTGATGGAAATGACAGCGGCCTTTTTCTTCCGGGAGATGATAAATACAGGAGGTATAAAAACGAAGGGGAGAGAGTTGTAATACGAAGTGATAAGCCTGACAGGTGTTTCAGGTTATGGACTAACCCGGTGATTACCTGGGATGGAAAGGTGTTGCCCTGCTGTTTCGATAAGGATGGCAAGTATGTTATGGGCAATATCGGTCAGACCTCTTTCAGGGAGATATGGTTCGGGGAGAAATATATAAGCTTCAGAAAAACTGTTCTGTCGAACAGGTCATCAATAGATATATGTAATAATTGCACTGAAGGGTTGAAGAGAAAAATAGTCAGATAGAAGAACGCTTGCCTGAGCTCAAATAGCTACAAAATATTTTATTGTTGTTGAAGTCAGAATAGTATCTACACAGTCATAATATCCTTCTCCTTTATCTCAATAACTTCATCAATTTTCTTTGAGAAATCATCGGTAAGAGTCTGAACATTAGCTTCGGCGTCTTTCTGAATATCTTCAGAAAGACCTTCTTTAAGAAGTCTTTTTAATTCATCATTAGCCCATTTTCTGGAGTTACGAAGACTGATTTTGGCGTTTTCTCCTTCTGTTTTCACCATCTTTACAAGCTGTACTCTTCTCTCTTCAGTAAGAGCCGGAACATTTATACGGATAACTTCACCATTATTCATTGGGGTTAATCCAATATTGGCTGCCATAATTGCTTTCTCAATCGGGTCAAGCATATTTTTCTCCCATGGTTGTACCACTATTGATTTTGGATCGGGTGTATTGATATTTGAAACCTGACTAAGAGGAGTTGTAACACCGTAATAGTCGATAGTTATGCCATCCAGAATAGCCGGGGTGGCTTTCCCGGCACGGAGTTTCGACAATTCAGATTCGAGATGACTCAGAGTGTTTTCCATTCGCTCTTCGCTCTCTTCTATTATTATTTCAATCTCTTCATTCATACCGGTAGTTATTAATAATGTTAATACGTTTGCTTTTCCCTGTGGTTTGTTTCGGGGTAAAATATCATTTCTGCATAAATAATTCAGGCTAAATACTTAACAAATTTATAAAAATTATTAAAATGTGGTAATTAATGTTCCACACTTTTCTCCATTCACCACACGTTTGAGGTTTCCGTGGATATTTATATTAAAGACAACAATCGGTAATTTATTCTCGCGACACATGGTAAAAGCTGTCTGATCCATTACCTTTAACTGATCGCTTATAACTTTTTCAAAGGATATTTTATCGAATCTGAGGGCTCCCTGTACTTTTTCAGGGTCTGCACTGTAAACTCCATCAACCCTGGTTCCTTTAAGCAGCAGGCTTGCTCCGGTCTCAACTCCCCTGAGGGCTGCTGCGGTGTCGGTTGTGAAAAACGGATTTCCTGTTCCGCCGCCAAGTATTGTAATAATGCCATTTGCCATATCAGCCACAACATCATCGCGGTTATAAAGCCGCCCGACCGGTTCCATACGTGTTGAAGTATAAACCTTAGCCCGGGCTCCCAGTTTATGAAGCTTACTTTCGAGGGCAAGGCTGTTTATTACTGTGGCAAGCATACCCATCTGATCCCCTTTGACCCGGTCTATGCCTGACTCAGTCCCGCTAAGACCCCTGAAGATATTACCACCACCTATGACAATACCAATCTCGCATCCCTGATCAGCAACCTCCTTAATCTGCAAGCAATAATCATAAAGGACTGCCTGATCGATACCTGAATGGCTCTTTCCCTGGAGAGCTTCCCCACTGAGTTTTAATATAATCCTTTGTTTCATGTTCGCTTCATTAAAGTAGTGTAAAAGAGAAAAGATAAAAATAAAAAAAAAAGGCCGGAATTAATCCAGCCTTTAATATTTGATTTAAATTTTTTATGAATTCAGTGTAAAACGCTTAAAGTCTGTTACGCTGAGGTCTTTATCGATTGATTGAAGATATTGCCTGATACTTTGCTTATTGTCTTTAACAAAGGCCTGGTTCAAAAGTGTATTCTCTTTAAAGAATTTGGCCAGTTTCCCCTGGGCGATTCTCTCGAGCAGTTCTTCAGATTTTCCTTCACGACGTGCCTGCTCCTTACCAATTTCGAGCTCTTTATTGATCTCTTCCTGGCTTACATCATCTTTATCGACAGCTACAGGGTTCATGGCTGCAACCTGCATAGTAATATCCTTGTAAACCTGTATGTCGTTTCCTGATTTGGTAAAGCCAACCAGGGTAGCCAGTCTGTTTCCGGGATGAATATATGCCTGAACAGATTCGGCGCTAACAGAGTCAAAATATGAAAGCTCGAGTTTTTCACCAATAATACCAATATTCTCAATAACCTTTTCTCCAATAGTTACATCATCGAAAGAAAGTTTCTTAAGTGCGTCGAGATTTTTAGGTTTACCTGTAAGGGCAATATCAAGAATATTATTGGCAAATTTTACGAAATTGTCATTAGCAGCAACAAAATCGGTTTCACAGTTAAGTACTATCATTGCTCCAAACTTATTATCATCAACTGTTTTTGCGAGTACAACTCCTTCACCTGCTTCACGGTCAGCTCTTTTGTTTGCAACAGCCTGTCCTTTTTTGCGTATTTCTTCAATTGCCTTATCGAAGTCCCCTTCAGCTTCCTTCAGTGCATTTTTACAGTCCATCATCCCAGCTCCGGTAATCTTTCTCAGCCTGGAAACATCAGCAGCGGTTATATTAGCCATTGTAATTTTCTGTTTATAGTTAAAAAAAATTATTCTTTTGATTTGGTTTCTTTGTCGCCTGACTTTATGCGGGTTCTGGGTTTCTTTTCATCAGAGTTGCTTTTGTCATCATCTTTTGTTACAACAGCCTGAGTATCTTCAACTTTAACAGATTTTATCTTTTTAGCAGCACTTTTAACCTCTTTTTTGACTCCTTTTTTCTCTTTGGCTTCACCCTCTTTTTCTCTTTCGAGCTTTCTCTCCCCAAGGCCTTCTTCAATTGATTTGCAAAGAATATCAACGATAAGTGAAATTGATTTTGATGCATCGTCATTTGCAGGAATTGGAAAATCAACCATTGTTGGGTCAGAGTTGGTATCAACCATGGCAAATACAGGAATGCCCAGACTTTTTGCTTCTCTTACTGCAATGTATTCTTTGGTAATGTCAACTATAAATAGTGCAGCGGGCAGGCGTGTAAGATCAGAAATACTTCCAAGGTTTTTCTCGAGCTTAGCTCTCTGACGTGTGATTTGCAATCTTTCTCTTTTAGAAAGGTTTTTGAATGTTCCGTCGCCGGCCATTTTGTCTATTGTCGACATTTTTTTTACAGCTTTCCTGATTGTAGGGAAGTTTGTAAGCATTCCACCCGGCCATCTTTCAGTCATATAAGGCATATTTGTCTGGCTCACCCTTTCGGAAACGATATCCTTAGCCTGCTTTTTGGTGGCTACAAATAATATCTTTTTCCCTGACCTGGCAATTTGCTTCATAGCATCTGCAGCCTCATCAATTTTTGCAACTGTTTTTTCTAAGTCTATAATATGTATCCCGTTACGCTCCATAAAAATGTAGGGAGCCATAGCCGGGTTCCATTTTCTTCTCAGGTGACCGAAGTGCACACCTGCATCAAGTAATTCTTTAAAATTTGTTCTTGGCATTTGTTTGTTTAATTAAGTTTACCTTCTGTTTGTCAATTGCAGAGTAGTTCCGGACGGGAAGTCTTTGCAATTTAGATACTAAACCTGCATCTATATTTTTCTCACTTCTAACGTTTACTGAACTGGAATCTCTTGCGCGCTTTTGGCTGACCAGGTTTCTTACGCTCAACCTGACGAGAATCCCTTGTAATGAATCCGGCAGTTCTCAGGGCTGCTTTATCTTCAGCGTTAATTTTTACAAGAGCTCGTGCAATACCCAGGCGAAGTGCTTCAGCCTGTCCTTTTACACCACCTCCGCCAAGATTGACTTTGATATCGTACTTGTTGGTTAAGCTAAGCAGATCAAGAGGCTGTTGAATAATATATTGAAGAGTTTCAGTAGAGAAGTACTCTTTATAATCCCTGTTGTTAACAGTGATTTTACCTTTACCCTCGGTTAAATAAACCCTGGCAATGGCAGCTTTCCTTCTTCCGATTGTGTTAATAACTTCCATGCTTTTTACTTAATTTTATCTAATTCAAATTTCCTGGGTTGCTGAGCTTCATGATTGTGAGTATCACCGGCATAAACATGTAAATTGCGGAAAAGATCCCTGCCAAGACGGCTCTTGGGAAGCATTCCTCTTACAGCATTTTCTACCAGTCTGAGCGGATTTTTCTTATGCATCTCTTCAGCAGTTGTTGAACGCTGGCCTCCCGGATAGCCGGTATACCTTATGTATTTTTTATCACTCCATTTTTTTCCTGATAATTGGATCTTTTCAGCGTTGATAACAATTACATTATCACCGCAATCAACATGAGGTGTAAAGTTAACTTTGTGCTTTCCTCTCAAAAGGTTCGCTACCGTGGAGGCAAGGCGACCTAAAATTTCACCATTTGCATCCACGACAAGCCATTCCTTATTTGCAGTTGCCTTATTTGCAGATATCGTCCTGTAACTTAATGTGTCCACGTTAAATCTATGTTTTTAATTTCTACTACCCTAAAGAGTCTCAATATGCTCTGTTTTAGGGACTGCAAAAGTACAATAATATTCGAAAAAAAAGAACATTCAACCTAATTTCTTATGATTGAAAACTCTGATCTTATAAATTAGTGGAAAAAAATGAGGTTTTTATTTAAAAGTGAAAGAAATGGATGATATATTGTGAAAACTTTGGGAAATGATTCAGAGTAATAAAGATGAACCGAAATAAGATACATAAGATCCTCTATTACAGCTTTCTGTCTGGCATTGGTTTTTCACTCCCATTATCAGTCTGGCTTACTTCGCTGTTTACAATCCTTTTGGCGGTTAACTGGCTGTTTTCAGGGAATCTGCCGGCAAAACTTGGGCTTGCACGGAGAAACAGGTCTTTGTTGTTTTTTTTTATTGGCTATCTTGTTTATCTGGTTTGGATGATAAACAGTTCGGATCTGGCTGCAGGTCTTATTGCTTTGCGACTTAAACTGCCGCTTTTGGTTATTCCGCTCATAATATCTACTTCAGGTTACAGGTTCAGGGAGGTGAAGATTTATCTCTTTTCTTCATTCCTGCTGGGGGTTTTGATCTCCACATTATCGGGGATTATTATATTGAAGTTTTCCTCCGTTGATATTATTGATCGCCGGGAGATTTCAGTTTTTATTTCACATATCAGGCTGGCGCTAATGGTTTGTATGGCGGCATTTATTTCGTTATGGTATGCTTTTGACAAGGAGATCATTAATATCCGGATAAGGGTATTATATGGCATTTCTTCTGTCTGGCTTATGCTTTACATTTTCATTCTGATGTCGTTAACAGGGATGGTTATTTTTCTTGTTCTTACTATATTTTCAATAGTAAGATTCATGATGATATACGGACCATCATGGTTAAAGTATCCCGTTGTTTTATTAGTCGTTGCAGCTTTTGCTGCCGGCACTGTTTTTATTTTGGACGAGATTAACCAATACAATAAGTTAAAGGATAAAACATTAATTGATTATTCTGTTCTTACAGCAGGAGGAAGGGATTATACCCATTACCCGGAGAGAGAGGATATGGAGAATGGCCATTACGTATGGAGGTATATTTGTGAAGAGGAACTTGCTTCGGGGTGGAACAGCGTAAGTAATATTGGTTATTGGGTTGAAGATGCCAAAGGTCATCAGTTAAGGTTTACACTGATAAGGTACCTTAGTTCACTCGGAC
>JAUVKT010000078.1 GCA_030596125.1 Bacteroidales bacterium
CGGTGATAGTCGGTGATGCCATGTTCAGCAATTGCATCCCTGTGCTCCTGCGTTGGATATCCTTTATTTGTATTCCATCCATATTCGGGATGCTTCTCATGAAGCTGGCACATATACTCATCCCTGTATGTTTTTGCCAGTACTGAAGCAGCAGCAATAGACATGAATTTGCCATCTCCCTGTATGATTGTTTTAAACGGGATCTCCTTGAAGGGGATAAAATTATTTCCATCTATCAGTAGAAACTCGGGTTTTTTCTGAAGTTTTTCTATCGCGAGGTGCATCGCTTTATATGTTGCTCTGAGTATATTGCGCCTGTCTATTTCATGATTGTCGACCATTGCAATTTCCCATGCGATTGCTTTCTCTTTGATCTCATCCTTTAAGAATTCCCGCTGTTTTGCGGAAAGTTTTTTCGAATCATTTAATATCTTGTTTTTATATCTTTTAGGAAGGATCACAACAGCTGCAACAACCGGTCCGGCCAGACAGCCCCGTCCTGCCTCATCGCAACCGGCTTCAATTAATTTTCTACTGAAAAATGACTTTAACATATTATCTGGTATTGGTGGTTTTCAATATTGACTCCCAGAGCTGGTCAGCACTATTATCCCATGTAAATTTAGCTGCCTGATTAAATCCTTTACTGATCATATCCTTTTGAAGGTCACTGTTCCCTGCAACCCTGGTCATAGCTGATTTTATCTCCCTGGGATTTCCGGGGTCAACCAGAATAGCTGCTTTCCCTGCTATCTCAGGAATAGATGTAGTATTGGAAGCGATTACCGGTGTTCCGCAGCGCATAGCTTCAACTACCGGAATCCCAAACCCTTCGAACCAGGGCGTATAAATAAGTGCTTCTGCCCCGTTGTATAAGTTTCTTAACTGGTCCCTCGATCTTTTACCTGTTAAGATAATATCATCCCGATAGGCCGATCTGCTGATTACCTTGTCTAACTCCCCGTTAAGAAAAAACCTGTCTCCAGCGATAATAAGTCTGATAAAGGATGATGATCCATCTCTAAAGAGGTTATAAGCCCTGATAAGGTTTGGAATATTCTTGCGGGGAGAAATATTTCCAACAAAAAGAAAGTAAGGGTTATCCTGTTCATCCAATTTCCTATTTCCGGCCAGTGGGTAAAAACTATCGGATGCTCCGTTGTACACGACATCAATTTTAGCAGGATCTGTACCCCAGATATTAACCATATCCATTTTAGAAAATTCAGATACGGTTGCTATCCGGATTGCTTTTTCAGCAAATTTCCTGAAAAAATACTTGTTGTACCCTGATTTAAGAAAAGGAAGGTCGTTTTTTCTGTGACAGAAACTAATATCGTGAATCACGGGCAGAGACGGAATCTTAGTTGACAGAGACAGCATGCCATCAGGTGAGAGGAAAAGGTCAGCCTTGATTTTCTTAAGGATGGATGGGACCTTTTTTTCAAGCCAGTAGTACCATAAAGCCGGATGAATAGCTTTTGGTTTGATAACAACAGGTGTGATATTTGAAGAGAAAATAAAAGAATCGTCTATTTTACGGTCGAACAGGAAATAGAAATTATGTTCGGGGTGATTTCTGGTGATTCTTGACAGGGTTTCATAGGTAAACCATTCAATACCTCCATGTATATCATCAATAAGCAGGCGTGTATTTACTGCAATATTCATTAAAAATATCTATTGACAGATAAAAAGATACAAAAGATTACTTTTATAGTATGTAAGGTCGTAATAAATTTTAAATTCCCGGCTCTTGAGAAGGAAATTCTTTACAAATATCTCACTGTTAATATTCTTAAATATCCTGGTAAAGGCTTTTTGGGTACTGGGTATCGACCGAACTGTCCAGAACGTTGTGGGTGCTGAGAGTTATGGGTTTTATTTTTCGCTGTTCAGTTTTTCGATCCTTTTCAGTGTTCTTCTCGATTTCGGAATAACAAATTATAATAACAGGAGGGTAGCAACTAATCCTTCGGCCCTGCCTGAAATACTTTGGAACGTTTTTATTATACGGTTGGTATTTGCTATCATCTACACCATTGTAACGGTTGTATTTGCGGGAGTACTGGGGTATAATGAGGAGCAGCGGTCGTTGCTGAATATTTTAATTTTTAACCAGTTTTTGGTCTCTTTTATCCTTTATCTCAGGTCAAATATTACTGCACTTTATCTTTTCAGGATCGATAGTTTTATCTCTGTTACTGACAGGTTTCTGATGATCATTATATGCTCACTACTTCTTTGGGGGAATTTTACAGATAATCAGTTCCGTATTGAATGGTTTGTTTACAGCCAGACCGTCTCATACAGCCTGACATTTATAATTGCGTTTGTTACAGTTCTTAATAAGGGTAAAATAAAGAGGTTTAAGGTAAATCTTAATCAGGTAAAAATCATTATCAGGGGAAGTGCACCTTTTGCACTTTTGTCGATGTTTATGTCTGTTTACTGGAGGGTTGATTCGGTAATGATAGAAAGATTATTAACCGATGGACTGGCAAAAGCAGGTATCTATGCCCAGGCTTTCAGACTTCTTGATGCAACATCGATGATCCCGTTTCTTTTTGCGATTATTTTACTCCCAATGTTTTCCAGAATTATCAGCCAGGGGAAATCGATATCATCAATTCTTAAGTTCTCAACATTTTTACTGCTGATACCTGCATCTGCAACTACAATTATATCACTACTCTATTCATCAGAGATAATGGAGCTTCTCTACAGGGGGCATGTCGATGAGTCTGCTATAGTTTTTGCAATACTTATGACCGGATATATTCCGGTTTCACTTGTATATATTTATAGCACCTTTTTAACGGCATCAGGCAGAATGCGAACACTTAATCTTATTGCTTCGGGTGCAATGGGGTTAAATATTCTTACAAACTTTTTACTGATACCCAAAATGGGGTTAATTGGGTCAGCTATAGCCAGTGCAGGTACTCAATTCATAATGTCGGTACTCTATGGTACCATTGTACTGAAGAGAGAAAATATTGAACAGAGATTTCATCATCTGATCAGGGTCGGCTCATACCTTCTGATAATGGCTCTTTTAGCAATTGTTTTAAAAGCAGTTAATTTATCCATACTACCCGGGATAATAATTGTATCACTGTTTTCGATTGGACTATCAATGTTATTCAGAGCAATTAATCCTCGCGATCTTCTCCTTTTTTTTGATCCAAATTGTTAATAAGTTGTTGAAAAGTTCGTATAAATTCAAAAAATTTATATTTTTGAAGTTCATAATGAATTTGAATATGCTGATAAGGGGGATCTTCATATTTATTTTAGTGGTTTTTTTTGGTATTAGTAATGCCCAGGAATTGTCACGTCAGGTTCTGGTTCCGATAGCATCAGTGAGGAATCAAGAAGAGGTAAATATTAGCCAGACTGTAGGTGAAGCTATGGTTGAATTTATCCATTGTACAAATTACGATCTGACCCAGGGGTTTCAGCAACCAAGGGTTAAAATTGGTGATCGGTTGCAACCAATGGGAAATGGTGTTAAGGTTTTCCCCAATCCTGTTAAGAGAGATCTTGTAATTGAGATGTTCGGAGAGACATCCATAGAGTATGATGTTACAATATTCGGTATTGATGGATCAATTTACTACAGAAACTGCTATCCGTGTGAAGGAAATTTCTGGCACAGGAGAACTATTGATGTAAGCAGTTACAAGAGAGGGTTATATTTTATAAGGGTGGAGTCAAAAGATTCACGGATTGCCCGTATGTTTAAGATAGAGAAAATGTAATTGGTTTGACGTATGAAATATTCTCAGATATTTTTAATTATCGCAATTATGCTTCTGCCGGCTATTCAGTTAACCGGACAGGAGGTTCCATATGGCATTAATTACCAGGCTGTGGCGAGAGATAATTATGGAGATGAGCTTACCAACAAACAGATAGATATACGATTTAGTATTTTATCGGGAACTCCGCTTGGCAACCTTGAGTATCAGGAGGTGCATACAGGCATTGTCACATCAAAGTATGGTGTTTTTTCAGTGATTGCAGGTCAGGGTACACCTGTTGCAGGTGATCGTGAAAGTTTTGCAGATATAGCCTGGGGAACCGACTGCCATTTTCTTAAGGTGGAGATCAGGTTTGGCAGTGATTTTTCTGATATGGGCACAATGCAGTTTCTTAGTGTACCATACGCCCTTTACGCAGCAAAATCGCTGGAGCCCGGACCAGTTGGTCCTGATGGAGTACAGGGCCCTCCCGGAGATCCTGCTACCGATGATCAGACACTATCTTTTGATGGAATAAACCTTTCGATTGATGGTGGTAATATAGTTAACCTGGCTTCGCTGCTTAATGTTGACGATGCTGATGCTGATCCTGATAATGAAATACAGGACCTTCGTCTTGAAAATGATTCGCTGAGGATAACCCTTAACACCGAAGCGCTTAAAATCGGATTATCTGATTATAAACAGAAACTAAATTTCAATTCAGTTGAGAATAAGCTAAGTATTTCAGATGGAAATGAGGTTGACCTTTCGAGTCTTGTTAATACGGATAATCAACAATTAATCTATAATGAGTTAACCCATGAGCTTACTATAACCAATGGAACGAGCACTGTTGATCTCGATGACCTTAAGAATGATGCTGATGCTGACCCCACTAATGAATTGGTTACCAGCTTGACGATTGAAGGTGCTGAGCTGATTCTCCAGGAAGGTGCTAACGAAAAAGGGGTTAACCTGAGTGGAAATATTATTGCATTCAGAACAAAAAAAGGAGTTTCTGTCGCAGCACCAATTGCTTCAGATGTAACCTTTATCCCAGATAATATTATATACAATGAAGGAGAAGCGTTTAATAGTTCAACAGGCGAGTTTACAGCACCATTTGAAGGGATTTATATTTTTAATGCAACATTTACAGCAGATGGTTCAGGCGGATCCAGGAAATTGAGTATTTATCTATCTTCTTCTCTATACGAAGATCTTGAGATTGAAATATCACCTTCAGCGGTAATTACTAATAGATCAATTACAATGAGATTGCTTCAGGATGATATTATTAAGTTAGTTATAAATACAGGCCTTTCAACTCAAACAGGCACCGGTTCCATTTCCGGGTTCAGAGTTTATTAATCAAATCCTAACCACCCCGTCACTGGCAGATGCCGGATAACCTTCGCACAGTCTGGCTCCTCCCTGAAATTTGCCACCGGCAAATTTCTCAACGGTCGGCCCCCTCCTTTTTCAAAAGGAGGGGAAAGTAAGTTCTCTCAAAACCTTTTTTTTCGGAACCTGAAACTTGCAATCTCCTCTGCTCCCTACTTCCTACTTCCTGCTTTTTTTCCCCTACGCCTTACCTGTCCGCCGAAGCCTTGGCGAAGGTGGGCGCCCTATGCCTTTTGCCTCTCTTTTCCCGGTGAGTACTGTAATTATTATCCCACCCATTATGCCAAGCACATTAAATATCAAGTCAACAGGATTAAATGACCTTCCTGGGATAATAAGTTGATGAAACTCATCGGCCATGGCAAAAAACAGTAATGAAATAAAGACTATCAACACTTTTCGGGCAAGGAGTTTTACTTCTGCCGGGGCAAATGTCAGAATAGTGAAGAAAGTGAGTGACCCGTATTCCAGAAGATGGATAATGTAATCGACCCTCAGACTGAAATTATCGGTTTTTATATTTATTTCAGGAAGCCTGGGTAATGATGAGAACAGGATTATCAGTAATATCCATAAAACCAGGAAATACCTGGCAAAAGGCTTAAATATTTGTATTATTCTGTACATATTCTATCGAACCGGGCGCTAAAATAGTCATTACTAATATATTTAACTTCACAATAGCTGAAACTATACAGAGTGTTGTCAGGATTTGTGGTTGAAGTCCTAATATTGTACTTTTGTTCAAAATATTTACCATGATTACAACTGAGCAGATAAGGGATTTAGCCGGGCGCCGTGATGCGTTAAGGAGGTATCTTTGACATCGACAGTAAGATAGATCTGATTAAGAAGGAGGAGTTAATAACTCAATCTCCGGATTTCTGGAATGATCCCGGAAAAGCCGAGGAGCAGATGAAGAAAATATCTCTGCTTAAAAGCTGGACAACTGCTTATTCGTTGGTTGACACTGCTGTTGAAGATCTTCAGGTAATTTTAGATTTTAATAAGGAGGGAGAGGCCTCAGATCAGGAGGTTGAAGAGCAGTATGCTGATGCATTAAGACTTGTGGAGGATCTTGAGTTGCGCAATATGCTCCGTAAGCAGGAGGATCAGCTTGGGGCTATATTGAAAATTAATGCCGGGGCAGGAGGGACTGAGAGCAATGACTGGGCTGATATGCTGATGAGAATGTATCTCAGGTGGTGCGAAAGAAACAATTACAAGGTGAAAGAGCTTGATTTTCAGCCGGGAGATGAGGTTGGAATTAAGTCTGTAACGCTTGAAGTAACAGGAGAGAAAGGATACGGCTATCTGAAAAGTGAAAACGGCGTACACCGGCTTGTCAGAATATCTCCTTTTAATGCCCAGGGTAAACGTCAGACAACATTTGCCTCGGTATTTGTTTCGCCACTGGTAGATGATGAGATTGAGATTGAGATAAACCAGGCTGATATTACATGGGATACATTCAGGGCGAGTGGTGCAGGCGGACAAAATGTTAATAAGGTTGAGACAGCAGTAAGATTAAGACACAAGCCCTCAGGTCTTGTTATAGAGAATCAGGAGACACGCTCTCAGCATAAAAACAGGGATAATGCATTGCGAATACTGAGATCAAACCTGTACGAACTCGAACTCAGGAAGCGTATGGATGAACAGGCAAAAATCGAAGGAGCGAAAAAGAAGATAGAGTGGGGTTCACAAATCAGGTCATATGTTATGCAGCCTTACAAGATGGTAAAAGACCTCAGGACAAATTTTGAGACAGGTAATGTGCAGGCTGTTCTCGACGGTGATCTCAATGGTTTTATTAAGGCTTACCTGATGGAGTTCGGAAAAGAAGCTTAAAACCCGGATTATATGCTTTTCCCGCAAATCCCTGATTCTATTTATATTTCCCTCTGAATCCCGGAGCTAAATAATGTCGCCAGAATTTCATAGGTGTAGTGTAAGAAAAAAGGATATTAAAGATCTTGATCCTGCTGAGAAGAAAAACCACCTGGTAAACAACCCATGCAAAAATGAAGGTTATTATCCACCAAACAGCATACTTTATAAAAAACGAGGGCAGAGGTCCTGTCTGATCAATCCATCTCCATATTTCGGCAAACGGCCCCTGATAACCGATAATCCAAAATAGAAGCCATGAATATGTAATTGCCAGCGGGACAGATGAGTTTATGGAACTTTTCGGACAAATATTTGAACATCTCATACAACTTTCGCACCTGTAGGTCCAGTAAGGTCTTTTATTAACCATCCTGATGGCTGAAACCGGACAATATATGGCACATAGTCCACACCCATCACATTTATAATCAGCTATATATGTTCTGCCAAGAAGAAATCGTCCATATAACATATAACCGAAACTTACAGGAGAAACCAGAATGTCGACCGGTAATAATATCCAAAATTTAGCGGGATAGATTCTTTTGTGATGAGCTAACCTGTTCCATAAATTTCTAAGATCGCTTACCCGTCGGTCAAAAATTGAATTAACTATTTTGGGTCTTAAACCGGGATGGATACTTATCCAGTTAGATGGTGTATCGAGGGGCATTGTCCCGGCAATCTTATAACC
The DNA here is from genome assembly GCA_030596125.1 of Bacteroidales bacterium. GTDB lineage: Bacteria > Bacteroidota > Bacteroidia > Bacteroidales > VadinHA17 > JAUVKT01. Next base: position 7,741 of record JAUVKT010000078.1, read on the forward strand.
TTTAATCAGAAAGATAAGCATAGGAACCAAAACTGCAATTCCGCTTATACCGGGGGTATATAACCTGCTTAGTTTCATTCCTGCCCTGTTATTTATAAAGAATACCCTTCCTCTTCCGGCAGGAAACTTCAGCATAAATTTTAGCATATACCATGGAAGGGAAAATCCGTGTGTAGGATATAAAAAACCATACAGATCATCAGACTTGTTCAGGGTAATGTCTCCCCTTTTCAGTCCGTCAACAGGTATAACATTTGTGGTTACGCCATCAGATTCTGCAAGATCCCGGAGTGTTATGGACGACCAGTATGAATTGCCTGTGCCGGTAAGAAAATATAAATCCATATTAATTAGCAGAATTAGAAATAAAGTTATAATTAATATGACAAATTGCATAGATTTTCTCTTCTTAAATTCTTTTAACTTTACACTGTTAGAAAAACAGGGATTACAATGTCAGAAAATAAAAAAATGTTTGACCAGTTTCCACCAATCTCCACAGGGGAATGGATGGAAAAGGTAAAAGCTGATCTGAAGGGGGCCGATTTTGATAAAAGACTTGTCTGGAAGAGTCGTGAGGGTTTTAACGTGATGCCGTTTTACAGGGCAGAAGATATAGTTTCTCTCCCTCATACAGATTTCCTTCCGGGTGAATTTCCATTTGTCAGAGGAAATGGTAAGGTGAATAACGAGTGGTATATCAGACAGGATATTGAGGTTGTCGATATTAAAGAGGCTAACGATAAGGCTCTTGATATTCTTGGCAGGGGAATTAATTCGATCGGATTCAGGTTTGGGAAAGATTTTGAGTATAGTGAGCAAAATTTAAGCAAGCTGCTTGATGCAATTTTTATCGGGAGTATAGAGCTTAATTTCTTTCCGGAGGGAGGTGCCCTGGAACTTCTTACCAGCTTAAAAATGGTGTTTAAGAAGAGAGGGATAAAATCCTCTGATGTGAAAGGAACCATTGAAACAGATCCTCTTGGCAGGTATATGGTAAACGGCAAACTCTGTGTAAGCCTTGAGGAGGGTTTTGCATACCTTAAAAATCTGGCAGATGAGGCAATTGAATATGAAAACTTCAGGATAATAAGAGTTAACGGGGCTAACTTTTCCAATGCCGGATCAACTATCGTACAGGAGCTGGGGATGTCACTTTCAATGGGCAATGAGTATATGGCGCACTTTACAGACGCTGGTATTGAACCCGACTATGCAGCTAGATCAATAGGCTTTACATTTGGAATAGGTTCGAACTATTTTATGGAGATAGCCAGGTTGAGAGCTGCAAGATTGTTGTGGTCTGTTATAGTCAAGAAATATGGGGTCCAAAGTGATGATTCGATGAAGATGGATATACACAGCATAACAAGCGAATGGAATAAAACACTTTATGATCCGTATGTAAATATGCTGAGAACACAGACAGAGGCAATGTCGGCTGCACTTGGAGGGACAGACTCACTAACGGTAAGTGCGTTCGATTCCTCGTCGGGAAAGCCTGGGAGTTTCTCTGAAAGAATAGCCCGTAACCAGCAGTTACTTTTAAAGGAAGAGGCCCATTTTGATAAAATAGTGGATCCTTCAGCCGGCTCTTATTATATTGAGAATCTCACGGCTGGTATCGCCGAACACGCGTGGAACCTGTTTACAGGGATAGAGGAAAAGGGAGGTTTTGTTAGTGCATTGAAATCCGGTTATATCCAGGATAGTATCTCACGGGCTACTGCTTTAAGGGATATTGAGATATCAAAGGGCAGGGAGAGGCTTCTTGGAACTAATGTTTTTCCTAACCCGGATGAGAGGGTGTTAACAAATTTAGTATCAGAAAGGCCTCAGGATGAATCAGGGGATTATGAAGTTAAGCCTTTACGATTATATCGGGGAGCAGAAATGTTTGAGGAATTGAGACTGGCAACTGATCGTTCTGAAAAACAACCTAAAGTATTCCTTTTTGCAATTGGTGACTTGACCATGAGAAAGGCAAGGGCCCGGTTTTCTTCAGGTTTCTTTTCGGTTGCAGGTTATGAAGTTATCGATAGCAATGGTTTTGAGACTGTAATTTCAGGTATAGAGGAGGCTGAAAAGTCTCAGGCAGAAATTGTTGTAATATGCAGTTCAGATGATGAATATGCCCGGTATGGCCCGGAGATCTGTAAGAGATTAAAAGAGAAAGCAATAATTGTCGTGGCAGGAAGTCCTGCCAGTGAATCAACGTTAAGGGAAGCAGGCATTGAACATTTTATCAGTCTGCGATCAAATATCCTTGATACTTTACGGCATTTCAATAAGTTATTAGGTATTAACCAGGCAAATGATATTTCATAATGAGGCCATCATTTAGTAAGGAAGATATTAAGAAAATCGGTAAAAAACCGAAAGGAGGAGTATTTCAGGAGGAGATAGAAGGACTTGAGAAAGACTGGCTTACTCCCGAACATATCCCTGTTAAGAGTATATATACCAAAAAAGACCTTGAGGGAATGGAACACCTGAGGTATGCTGCGGGCATTCCTCCGTTTTTGCACGGTCCGTATTCTGCCATGTATGCGATGAGGCCCTGGACAATCAGGCAATATGCGGGTTTTTCAACGGCTGAAGAGTCAAATGCTTTTTACAGGAGGAATCTTGCTGCAGGACAGAAAGGTTTGTCGGTAGCTTTCGACCTTGCTACTCACCGTGGTTATGATTCTGACCATCCAAGAGTGGCAGGAGATGTTGGTAAGGCAGGTGTGGCTGTTGATTCAATACTCGATATGAAGATACTGTTCGATCAGATTCCGCTTAATAAAATGTCGGTTTCCATGACAATGAACGGGGCAGTACTTCCGGTTATGGCATTTTATATAGTTGCAGCCCTTGAGCAGGGAGCTAAACTTGATGAACTGTCGGGAACAATTCAGAATGATGTTCTTAAAGAGTTTATGGTAAGGAATACATATATCTATCCACCTGAATTCTCAATGAGAATAATAGCTGACATCTTAACCTATACATCAAAAAATATGCCCCGGTTCAACTCTATTAGTATCTCAGGATACCATATGCAGGAGGCTGGGGCAACCTGTGATATCGAACTTGCATATACTCTTGCAGACGGACTCGAATACCTGAGAACAGGGATTGAAGCCGGACTGGATATAGACGCTTTTGCCCCCAGGATCTCTTTTTTCTGGGCAATTGGGATTAATCATTTTATGGAGATAGCCAAGATGAGGGCTGCCAGGTTACTGTGGGCGAAAATTGTAAGCAGGTTTAACCCTAAAAACCCTAAATCGTTGGCATTAAGGACCCATTCGCAAACATCAGGATGGAGTCTTACGGAGCAGGATCCATATAATAATGTTGGCCGTACCTGTATTGAAGCTATGGCGGCTGTCCTTGGCCATACTCAGAGTCTTCATACAAATGCTCTGGATGAAGCAATAGCTCTTCCAACCGATTTTTCGGCCCGTATAGCCCGTAATACACAGATTTATATTCAGGAGGAGACTGAAATATGCCATGCGGTAGATCCATGGGCCGGTTCGTATTATGTGGAGAGCCTTACAAATGATATTGTGAAGAAAGCCTGGTCACTGATCGAGGAGGTTGAGCAACTGGGAGGAATGGCTAAGGCAATTGAATCAGGTCTCCCTAAAATGAGAATAGAAGAGGCTGCAGCAAGGACCCAGGCGAGGATCGATTCGGGTAACCAGATCATTGTTGGGACCAATAAGTACAGGCTTGAAAAGGAGGACCCTCTTGAAATACTTGAGGTAGATAATCCGGCTGTAAGAGGGACTCAGATAGAAAGACTTAACAGGTTAAGATCTGAGAGAAACGAGGATGAGTGCAGGACAGCTCTTAAAAATATTACCAGGGCCACTGAAACAGGAGAGGGTAACCTGCTTGAGCTTGCTGTGATAGCTGCACAAAAGAGAGCTACCCTGGGTGAAATTTCAGACGCATGTGAAATAATTAAAGGAAGGTACAAAGCTGTGATACGATCAGTTTCAGGAGTTTACTCCTCAGAATCCAAGTCAGATAAAGCATTCGAAAATGCCAGACAACTTGCTGTTGAATTTGCCGGACGTGAAGGGAGGCAACCTCGTATTATGATTGCCAAGATGGGACAGGATGGCCACGACCGGGGTGCAAAAGTAGTATCAACAGGTTATGCCGATATCGGGTTTGATGTGGATATTGGTCCGCTTTTCCAAACTCCCGGGGAGGCAGCTAAACAGGCTGTTGAAAATGATGTACATGTACTTGGTGTATCGAGTCTTGCAGCCGGACATAAAACATTGATACCTCAGGTTATAGATGAGCTTAAGAAACTCGACAGGGAGGATATACTGGTGATTGCAGGAGGGGTTATTCCTGCACAGGATTACCAGTTCCTGTATGATGCAGGTGTTGCTGCTGTATTCGGACCCGGATCTTCTGTGGCGGTTACTGCTATTGAAATACTTAAAAT
>JAUVKT010000110.1 GCA_030596125.1 Bacteroidales bacterium
ATAAGTATCATCAGATGATACCTTGCTCCTTAGTGATGCAGTAATATTTGAGTTCCCGGAAAGTTCATAGCTGACTTCGGAAATGTACTTAACCGATCTTCCAAAAGTTCCGGAATAATAACCATACCAGTTTTCATTCTGTTTAAGGATTCCTGCCATAAGAGTCAGGCGGGGAGCCAGATCAGCTGTGATATTTGTAAGTACTCCCCTGCGAAAATTATTTACTGTCTCTTTGCCAAAAAGCTTTCCATGAAACGACGAATAGCCTCTTCCGGTATTCCCATACAAGATATTGATCCTTACCCTGTCGGCAGGCGTTATCCTTACTCCCTGGAGAATTGCTGCTCCTCCGTCAGAGGAGATAGCATACTCGCCATAAAGATATAATTTATTAAGTGACAGTGAGTTATCAATTGAAGCTGAAAAATTGCGACTCCCCCTGAAATCAAACATCTCCCGTGTAGTCTCATTATGCTCAACCGGCAGTGAGAATTGTGTTGCAGTTAATGAAACGCCAAGGTTGATGAACTTAATATTACGACTAATATTTATTCCGGCAGAAAGCTCATTTATTGCATCATGCTTATTATAGGTCGACAGACTGTTATGCAGTCCGTTATCATAAAATGAGCTGATATATTTACCTGATTCTCCGGGATAATCTTTAATATTTCCGTCAATTTTATTGTCTGATAAATATGTCAGTATCTTGAATCCGGAAATTCGCGAAATAGCCGCTATTCCCCTGAAGAAGTTATTTTCATCTGATGAGGTATACGGTTTAATTGTGCTTACTCCCTTCATTGGGTTTGCATCCAGGGGGGATGTTCCGGCGGAGTAACCATGCCAGATTGTTATGCCCTGCCCGAACCTGACAGCAAAATCACCCAGGATCAGTTTTTCGAGAATGCCGGATCCCTCAATACTAACATATCCCGAAAGAAAATCGGGATAATAATTTTCATTCAGAAACTTTTCTCCGGCATCCTTTTCAATTGTAAGACCTGCAGAAACTTTACCCGATGAATGATTATATTTGGTAAGGCTTTTAATATTGCTACCGGGGAAAACATTCTCCTTATCATAAAAGATAATATTTGAAAGCAGGATGTTCTTGCTATATCCATCACCATATTTTCGCCGTTTACCATCGGTTATTGAGATAAATGGTTCCATAAGAGATGCGAGTTCATTATCAAAACCGGGGATAAATGATATTTCATTTACTGATAGTATATTCCCCTTTTTATTACGGTGCTGGAGCAGACTTTTTATCTGGAATGGTGTAAGGAAGAATAGTCTGGAGAGTTCATTCTCATTTGCGGAGTTTAGATCTACCGGCTGAATTAATAGCTGACTTATCTCTTCGGAGATATCAGTTATATGACTTTCATCGAATCCGAAGGAGACAAGCTCCTCCATGTATGATTCGATTTTTTGTCCTGATGACAGGGATTGCCCCCAACTTGTTGGTAAAAATGTCATCAGGAAAATGACAGATGCAATTATCCTTAACAACATTGTTTACCTTATAAAGATCACTATTGAGAGTGAGGGTGATAAACCAAGGTTTTCGTGTGTAATAAAGCCAAGGTCTCCCTGTAATATAGTTCCGGAATAGCCGAATCCAAAACTATATCCCATGGGGTCAGACATGAAACCTCCCCTTACTAAAAATTTGCTCAGAATCTCATATTCACTTCCAACTCTTAAAACCGTTTCTCCTGTATTATTTGCTTCAAGTTCGACACATGCCATAAATTGACTGGAAAAATAGTAGCCTGTCCCAAGCCTGATGACCGTCGGCATGTCGTGGTCTCTTAAGGAATTTGGAAGAGGGTTGAATGCATGCAACCCAATCCTGAGATTTTCGACCGGGATAAAAAGAAGTCCGGCTTCAAATGTAAGCTCGTTAGTATTCTGATAATCTCCTGCTCCTCTTGTTGAAAAGAGATCAGCCTGAATACCAACCGATAGTTTCTGTCCGAGCTTCATCCCGTAAGAAAGACCTGCAGTGTGCCTGTTGTATTCAGAATATCCATAGTAAGAATAGACTGCACCAAGTGCACCGTTGCCCTTTGGAAGGATGAAAGCAAATGTTTTGTTGCTAAGTTCGGCGATACCGAACCTGTTGTCCTGGTTTATGCCCAACGAGAATCTGTCGATTTCCCCAAGCGATGCCTGGTTATGAAAAGAAGACCAGAATCCGGAGGTTGTAACGGTAGCATATGAGAGACCTACCTGTCTGGCCCCTGCGGTTAACCCGTAATTACCTTGTGAGCTGACAGCAACGCTCACTACCAGGAAAGTTAACATAATGAAAACTTTTTGCAGCGAATTTTTATTTATCATTATAACAAAATTATTCCTTCAACAAGTTAGTAAAGAATTGTATAATATTCAATACCCTGGGAATGAAATTATGCTACTTATTGGAAAATTAACCTGGTCTAGTTAGTTTTATAATTGAATTTTACAGCTTTCAGCTCTTCGTTTGCTTTTACGATCTTATCTTTCAGCCTGTTTTTAAAGCTGGTTATCTCCCCGGCAATATCATCGTCACCGACTGCCACTATCTGGGCTGCAAGAATACCTGCATTCTGTGCAGCGTCAACACCTACTGTTGCAACAGGTATCCCCGGAGGCATCTGCAATATTGAAAAAATAGAATCCAGCCCCTGGAGGGAAGCATTTATCGGGACACCTATTACCGGAAGGGTTGTCATGGCTGCAATCACACCGGGCAGGTGAGCCGCCATCCCTGCAGCTGCAATTATCACTTTGACACCCCGTGAAGCTGCACCTCTGGCAAATTTTTCAACCTCTTCGGGAGTGCGGTGAGCCGAGAGGGCATTCATCTCAAAGGGGATCTTAAAGTCATCCAGTACTTTAGCTGCTTTTTCCATTACGGAAAGATCCGAAGTGCTTCCCATTATTATGCTTACTTTAGGTTTCATCACAGGTCATTTAAATTTTTGAATAGGTCAAAGACAAAAATACGGTATATATTTTATATTTTCGCAATAATTTATCAGGCTACCAAACCTTTGTAAATGGATAAGATCAAAGTACACGACAAATTCTTCAACGTATTCATTTCTGAAGAGATGATTGCTTCCAGGATTGATGAACTGTCGAAACAGATCAATGATGACCTGGCGGGGAAAGATCTGCTTTTTATTGGTATTTTAAACGGTTCATTTCTTTTTGCAGCAGATCTTTTCAGGAAGATTGATATGGATGCCAGGATATCGTTTCTCAAACTATCATCGTACGAGGGAACAGAATCTACCGGTTTTGTCAGGCGGCTGATAGGGCTGAATGAATCGGTTAAGGGAAAAACGGTGGTTGTGATTGAAGATATAGTGGATACCGGCAAAACACTTGAAGGGATTATAACTGATCTCCGAGATAAAGAGGTTGAGGGGATCAGGGTGGCAACTCTTTTACTTAAACCGGAAGCTTATAAGGGTGATTATAAAGTTGATTATGTTGGTTTTGAAATACCTAATAATTTTGTAGTGGGGTTCGGACTTGATTATAACGGATTAGGCCGTAACCTGAGATCGATCTACACCCTCAGTAAATAGATGTAGTAATAATAATAGTTAAGAATTTAGTTATGGTAAATTTTTTGATCTTCGGGCCTCCCGGATCAGGTAAAGGAACACAATCGGTTCAGTTAAGTGAAAAATTTAACTTTATTCATCTCTCCACAGGGGATATGCTCAGGGAAGAGATAGCAGCAGGCAGCGAACTTGGGAAAAAAGTTGAGTCGATAATGCAAAAAGGTGAACTTGTCCCCGATAGTGTGGTTATTGAGATGATTGCAAATCGAATTGATAATAATCCTGATTGTGCAGGGTTTCTTTTTGACGGTTTTCCGCGGACAGCCGAACAGGCAGTTACACTTGATAATATGCTTGAAGATAAAAGTACTTCTGTAAATAAGATGATAGTTCTTGAAGTTGAACATAATGAGCTGGTACAACGCCTCCTTTCCCGGGCGGAAGTATCCGGAAGAGCAGATGATCGGGATGTTAATGTTATTGAAAACAGGATATCGGTCTATAAAGAAAAGACTGAGCCGATAGTTAATTATTACAGGGAAAAAGATAAGTATGTACCTGTTGACGGAATGGGACAGATATCAGATATATTTGACAGACTGTCGATTGTAATTGCAGATAGTTTATAATTTTCAGATGAGCGGATCAAATTTTGTAGATTATGTAAAGATCTTTTGCCGGTCGGGTAAAGGTGGAAGCGGTTCGGCTCATCTGAGAAGGGAGAAGTATATTCCTAAAGGCGGGCCCGATGGCGGGGACGGTGGCAGGGGAGGTCATGTAATATTACGGGGGAGTAAGCAACTCTGGACACTCCTTCATCTTAAATTCAGGAAACATATTTTTGCCGTGAACGGAGGAGCGGGATCCGGCGCAATGAAAACAGGGGCCGATGGTAAAGATATATATATTGATGTTCCGCTCGGTACTGTGGCAAAACATGCCGAGACAGGGAATATGCTTTTTGAAATAACCGAAGAGAACGAAGAAAAAATTATAGTCAAAGGAGGAAGAGGTGGCCTTGGCAATGTTCATTTTAAGTCATCAACAAACCAGACACCAAGGTATGCCCAGCCAGGGGAAGAGCTTGAAGAAGACTGGTTTATCCTTGAGCTTAAGGTGCTGGCCGATGTTGGACTGGTAGGATTTCCCAACGCAGGTAAATCGACACTTCTTAGCGTAGTTTCGGCTGCAAAACCGAGGATTGCAGATTACCCGTTCACAACACTTGTTCCAAACCTTGGAATTGTAAGTTACCATGACCATAAATCTTTTGTAATGGCTGATATCCCGGGTATTATTGAAGGAGCACATGAGGGGAAAGGGCTTGGTCACCGGTTCCTTCGTCATATTGAGAGGAATGCAATTTTGCTGTTAATGATCCCGGCTGACAGTAATGATATTATGAAAGAATATGATGTACTGATAAATGAATTAAAACAATATAATCCGGAATTGCTGGATAAGAAAAGAGTACTGGCCATCACAAAATCTGATCTTCTTGATGATGAACTGATGGATGAGATCAGGGATGAAATTAATGTTACTCCCTACTTGTTTATCTCATCTGTTACCGGATTTGGTATTGACCGGCTTAAGGATCTTCTCTGGCAGACTATGACCGGTTAACCGAATAATAATATGCTGGATCAACTTGATAAAACTATATTTCTTTTCCTGAATTCGCTTAACTCTCCTTTCATGGACAGGGTTATGTGGGCTGTTAGCGGCAAACTTACGTGGCTGCCTCTCTATGTTTTTATACTGGTGCTGATTGGCATAAAATATAAGAAAAAAGTATTGATAATTATCCCGCTAATAGCACTGGCCATAACAATAACCGACCAGGTATCGGTACATGCTTTTAAGGAAGTTTTTGAGAGACTGCGCCCGTGTCATGAGCCGGCACTGCAGGGAATGGTACACCTGGTAAACGAAAAATGTGGCGGTCAATACGGGTTTGTATCATCGCATGCTGCCAATTCATTTGCAGCAGCCATGTTGAGCCTCCTGCTGATCAGTAAACGGTGGTTTACTATTTTGGTAATCGTCTGGGCAACACTGGTTGGATATAGCAGAATATACCTGGGAGTGCACTATCCGGGTGATGTTATTGGCGGAGCAGTTATCGGAATTATAACAGGATGGATGATATACTTGCTCTACAAATGGTTAGATGAGAAGTACTTAAGGAGTATTGCATTCTTCAACAAAAATAAGAAATGCTGATAGTTGATACCGGATCAGTGGACCCGCGTTTTAATCTGGCAGCGGAGGAATATCTGTTCAGGAACAGGATTGAAGATCTGTTTTTTCTATATGTGAATGGCCCCTCAGTAATAATCGGGAAACACCAGAATGCTTATGAAGAGATAAATCTGAAATATCTCAGGGATAATAATATACCCCTGGTCCGGAGAATATCGGGTGGTGGAACTGTTTACCATGATGAAGGAAATCTCAATTTTACTTTTATAAAAAACAGTCCGGGAGGTCGTCAGGCCGATTTCAGAAAATATATAGCACCTGTTATCTCATTTTTCAGAGAATGGGGAATCTCTTCTGAAGTTGGTGATAAAAATGATATCCGGTCTGACGGATTAAAATTTTCGGGAAATGCTGAACATATTTTTAAGAACAGGGTACTTCATCATGGTACTATACTCTACTCTTCAACCCTCAGGCATCTCAGGGAAGCACTTGCAAAGGGCACGGGAGAATATATCAGCAAGGCTGTGCAGTCTAACAGAACAAGTGTGGGAAACCTGGCGGAACGACTCCCGGGTATATCAGGAGTGACTGATCTTAAGAGAAGAATTTTTCGATATATTGAATCGTTGAATACCGGAGCAACAAATTATATCTTTAATGATACCGACCTGTCGGGGATCAACAGGTTAATAGATGAGAAGTATAATAAATGGGACTGGAACTATGGATATGGTCCTGCCTACATCTTTAAGAACATCATTAAGACGGGTAAGACACAGTTCTCAATAGAATTATCTGTAAAATCCGGCAAGATTGTTAAATGCAAGATAGTTTCTGATACTGACTTAAGGATTTTGGAGCAGTCTCTTACAGGTGTACGTCACTGTTTTGAAGATGTCGGGGAGATTGTATCCGCCTGCTTTGGAGATTTGGACGAAGATATTATTTATATGTTTTTTAACTAGAAACAGATAAATAAGAAATGAGAAGTGAGAAGTGAGAAATGAAGAAATGAGATATTACAGATTAAAAGCAATTACCAAATGATCGAAGCCGTTATGATCATTGAAAAATTAACAAAACTGACGTGACGAAAACAGAAAATGCCGAAATGTATCCTGATTGAAATGATGAACTTAAAAGAGTATTACAAAAACAGAATTGATGAGTATACTCTGCTCAGGAAAACTGATACCAGAAGATTGTTACT
>JAUVKT010000072.1 GCA_030596125.1 Bacteroidales bacterium
ACCATGGTGAAATAATAGAAGCGGGTAAAAAGTACATTTATTTTACTACGGAGTTTATTAGCGGTGAAAGCCTGTTTGAAAAACTCAAAAGGGAAGGTACACTTAATCCATTTAATGTTCTTCCAACCGCTATAAAACTGCTTGAAGTAATTGATCATTTGCATAATTTGGATGATCCTGTAATTCATAATGATCTTTGCCCGGAGAATATTATAATGAATTATGCTCAGAATAAAGAGATTCCTGTTCTTACCAACTTCAGTTCTGCGGTATATCTTTCTAAGTCATCCAAAACATTCAGCTCCACATTATTGAATCCATTTTACATGGCACCGGAACAATTCAGTGGAATCACAATTCCCCAGAGTGATCTGTTTTCTGTTGGAGCATTGATCTATCATCTTTGTTTCGGTACTCCACCTTGGTACTTTGAAATAAAAGATGAGGATGATATAAGTACTTTGCTTCAAAACAAACGAAAGTCTAAACTCACTTTCAACTCAAACCATCCTGATGTTTTTGATGATCAATTTTTAAAGGTATTGTCAAAATCCTTATCTCCCGATTTAAATATCAGATTTAAAAGTGCTCAGGATTTTATAGCTGCGTTAAATCGGAAGGCAGACATACAACTTAGTATGGAGGAAGAAGAAGGGAAAACACAAAACGGAAAAGTTTTAAGGAAAAAAGGCAAAGGTTTCGATGACATTGCTGGTATGGAAGAATTGAAAGAAATCCTGTTCAATGATGTTATAAGGGCTATAAATGAACCGGAACTGTACAAGTCATATGGAATATCTATCCCCAATGGGATGCTCCTATATGGCCCTCCAGGGTGCGGTAAAACTTTTATTTCAGAGAAATTTGCCGAGGAAGTTGGTTTTAATTTTATAAAGTTCAATCCCTCTGATGTAAAAAGTAAATACGTTAATGCAACTGAAGAAAACATTGGTAAGATATTTAATGAAGCAGAAGAACAATCACCTTCAATTCTGTTTTTTGATGAAGTTGATGCCCTTGTACCGAGTAGGGATAGTAATCTACATCACATGAACGCTTCAACAGTTAATGAGTTTCTTGCCCAGATGTCAAATTGTGGAGATAGAGGTATCTTTATTATTGCAGCAACAAACAGACCTGATAAAATAGATACTGCAATTCTCCGGTCAGGAAGGATTGATAAGAAGGTGTATGTCTCTCCACCAGATGAAAAAGCAAGAGAACAAATGTTTAGACTATACTTAAAGTCTCGCCCAATTGATTTCTCAATTGACTATTCCTTATTATCCACTAAAACCGAGTATTGGGTATCAAGTGATATAAAATTTATTATGGATGAAGCTTCGAGGATAGCATTAAAGAATAAAACAAGAATCACTCAAGATGTTTTATTGTAACTAATCAGTGGGGGTCAATTTAGCGATAAGATTCAAGACATTCAATATGTGCTGCTTGTTTTTCAATGTAGTATCGGTGATACTTCGCAGGACAAGGAAGTTTTCTACACCTTTCCATGACTTGAACTGTCCTGAGACCTTTTGTTTGACCTTCACATTGCGTATAGCCCTTTCACTTCCGTTATTGTCAGGAGGAACTTTGGGATGGTACAGAAAAGTAAAGATGTAATCTTTGTATTTCAGCATCCTTTTCTGAAAGGATACAAGTTCTTTATGATTTTCGTCCAATCGGAATGCCAGTAGTTTTTTCAGCCTGTTTTCAAGTTCTGTTCTTTCTTCGTGGGGTTGATAATAGTCTCCGGGATTCAATTTCTTTTTTAATTTAATACCGTCAAGAATAATCTTTCTGAACCTGACAGGCCAGCGATGATTGTACCTTTCTTCGAAATAGTTCAGTTCCCTGAGCAGGTGAGCTGTGCAAAGCTGGTGAGTTTGAACATCTGTCTGAAAATGACTCCTCCAGCAATCGTGTACCAGGACTGAATTTTCAAATCCGGTGGGGAAACTCTCTTCAATCGTTTTGTATCCCCTGTTATCTGTGCCCTTCAGCCAGGTTAAAAGCTCATTCTGCCAGGTCCATATCCAGATATTTTTACCGTTAAGCTTGCCCCCGGTTTCATCGGCACCAACCACCGGACTGTTTTTTACCATCTCCTTGATTCTATAGTAAGCAGGAAGTGCTTTAGTAGAAAGGCGATTAAGCAAGCAATGAATACCGCCTTCACTGATGAGTACGGAAAATATATCACGGAACAACTCCTGCATTCTTAAGAACGGTATGTACTGGCGAGAATGAAAATATCCTGTCAGACTCTCTATCATGGGCCCATAACTTACCGCTGCTTGCAGGCCACCAGGAAAAGAAGACATCGTAACATGACCACAACTGCACATTTTTTTATAAGCCCGGTGTTCGGTTACCACCGGTTTAATAGGTGGAAGGTCTATGACCTGTCTCCTTTCTGCTAATTCACCGGGCTGGGCTCCTATATCTTTCCCGCAACATTCACAATATTCCGGTACATGATCTATGATTTTATCCGGATTGGATGACATTTCTAAAGTCGTTCCTTCATGACCCTTCTGTCCTCCAGGCTTACGGCCCGTCTTTTTTCGAAGGCTCTTGCTCTTAAAGGGCCTGTTCTCATCTCTGGACGGAGGAACAGAACTGTTGTTGCTGTTCTTTGGGTTTTCGTATTTGGCCAGTCGCTCTTTCAATAATTCATTTTCGCGCTTGAGAGCCTTCAATAATTCGTTTTCACGCTTGAGATACTTCAATATTTCGTTTTCACGCTTGAGATCTTCAATCTCATTTTCAAGATGGGCCACATGACTGGTTAGGTCTTCTACTCTCTTGAATAAGGCTTCTATGTCGTTGATTGAATGCAATTAGCTTTGTTTACTCACAAAGCAATAACAGAAAATGTTCAATGTCAAACTTTTAGGTGAATATATATTAAGATCCAACCACAATAATTGTTGAAAACAGCTGATTCTATAGATTTGACTTTGGGGTACAACATATTTCTATGGAAAACCCCAGATTATTGTTCATATCTGTCTATATTTGGGGATAGACTGATTAGTTACGTTTTATTAAAGGCCATTGAAAAATATGTTCCTTCCCTTTCAATGGAAGATTTAAAATACTATGAAATAATTAGAGATAGAATGGAAGATAAGGGGCAACAACCGAAAACCAGGAGACCAGTTGGATTCAGAAAAAACAACTAACATGGATACAAAATTTAAAAAAATTCTATTTAAAACAGCGTTCTGCTGCATGGCTTGTGATGGCCATATTGATGAGCAAGAAATAGAGGAAATAAAAAAAATGGATAAAAACACAACTTACTTTGGGGATGTGGATTTATCAGAAGAATTAGATTTGCTACTTAAAAATCTTATTAAACACGGCAAGAAAGTAGTAAATGATCTATTTCAGGAACTAAGAGACACCAAATTAAATCCTGTCCAGGAATTATTATTGCTTGAAGTTGCACTTAGGATTATTCATGCAGATGAGAAAATCGATGAGAATGAAATGAAATTTTTAAAACTGCTCAGAGGAAGACTTGAAGTATTTGATGAAATAATCATTGATCGGTTTGGGAAAAATAATCTGCTATTCGATAAATCCTACAAAAATGATATCAAGGTAAGCGAAATTGAATTTGTTGATGAGCTTGAGTTGCCGAGATTTAGCGAATTAACTGATTTCAGTAATGCATTAAATAAAGAATAGCTTTCTGAAAGTTCAAATTCAGTTAGGATGGCCCATTTTTATGGAAGAATTATTGACTACTAAAAGCTAAATTAATACGTATAATAACTAATATTCTTAGGTTTAATTACTACTTTTGGGTAATATATTACTTTTATGAAATTCGGTATACAAAAAAATTTTAATGTGATTTATGGTACAATCATGAATCAAGGGATAAAGCGTACTGCCTTTGCTAAATCAATGGGATACTCATCCACTGCTCAATTATCTTCTACGCTTGATGGAGATGCATTGATCAGCACAAAAGCAGTTATAGAACTCATTAAGAACTTTAATGTCAACCCTACTTTTTTATTTACAGGCCAGGGGCCAATGTTTTTAGCAGAGAAAGAAGAAATTGAGGAGTTGAAAGATCAAATTAAATTCATTGAAAATCAAAAGAATAAATCAGCAAAGACCGTCCTGGAGATGCGAGAAATGATTGAATTGCTTGAAAAACGTAATGGCGATCTTATCGATATGACAGCGTTGGCTCTTAAAAATTATAAAGACGAGCAAGTAAAAAAGAAAATGGAAGAGGAGAAACAAGAGGAAAATATAACAAATAACAATTGAGTTCTTTGAATGCGAAATAAAGTAATTTGTTACTCAGAATATAGGCATTAATTTACCCCTGTGTAAGTAATTACTCTCCAAAACTTGCCCCAAATGCCCCAAAATCTGCCCCACAACAAAAAAGACCCCTTGATAATCAAGGAGTCTCAGTTGGGTTGAGGTCGGTAGCGGAGTCGAACCGCTGTACACGGTTTTGCAGACCGTTGCCTAGCCACTCGGCCAACCGACCATTAGTGGAATGCAAAATTAATAAAATTTTGTTAATTATTCCTCTAAAAATGCAGGTACCTTATCCATATTAGCCAGTTTATCAGTAATAAGATAGGCTAGCCTGGCGATACTTTCGACTTTTGCATAATCAATTTTTTCAGGATCGTCGCCGGGCTGATGCAGATCGGCATGAATTCCGGAGAAAAAGAAAAATGCCGGGATCCCTTCGCTGATATAGCTCTGGTGATCACTGCCTCCAGGGGAGTCTTCGTCGTTTTCGATAATCAAAGGAAAATCAGTTATACCATCATTAACATCATTGATAAATAACTCCAGCTCTTTAACATATTTTTTATGAGTTACCACATAATGCGCCCTGGTCTTTTCATTCTCTCCAGTACTTCGTCCTATCATATCCATATTCAGGTTAAACATGATCTGATCTTTTGGCACAACCTCACTGTTAACAAAATAGCGTGAACCTAATAAGCCCATCTCCTCAGCTGTATAGGCAATAAACAGTACCGGACGCCGGCATGGGCTGGCTGCTACTGCCTCTGCTATCTCAATAACTCCTGATGTACCGCTGGCATTGTCATCGGCACCATTACATACCTGTCCCATAACGGGTTTAACATGATCCAGGTGGGCACCAACAACAATAAATTCATTTTTAAGATCGGGGTCGGTGCCGGCAACCATTCCAATAATGTTCTTTGTGGCAATAAGCTCTTCACTAAGTATCTCTATAGTGCTGTTCAGGTATGTATCTTCTATTACAAATGTTTTGTATTTCTTAAGCAGATTATCGGGGGTTTTAACAGGGTTGTATTTTTCATCCTCCAAAATAGCTTCAAGCAGTTTTGGTTTTACAAGGTATATTGATGGTATAGATTCTGATTTTCCACTTTTTGAATCACCTTTGTAAACATATTTTTCGGTATTAAACCGGTTGGGCAGGGATTCAAATGGCACTCCGGTTGATCCGTCAATATCTACCAGAATAATGCCGGCTGCTCCTTTACTGAACAGGCCCCCGATCTTTGACTGGAAACCTCTCATTCCGGAATATTTTTCATGCACCTCCTGAGGTAATACCGGTTTGCCTTTTTTTTCGGGAGCGCCTCCCATGCAGATCATAATTTTACCCTCAACATCCAGATCTTTGAAATCGTTCCAGTCATGATCCGGCTCTTCAATACCAAACCCAATAAATACCATTCCTGTATTTTCATAGTTTACAGAGTTGGCAAACAGTATTTTAAAATCTTCTTTATGTGTTAACTCTGTTGTTTTGCCATTTCTGGTAATACTCCAGCTGAAATTATCACCATAGGTGGTTTTTGCAAAGGGGACATCCTGAAAATAGGTTTTTGTTCCATCCTCCTGTTCAACAACAGGAATTAGACCTGCAGATGAAAATTGTGTCCCGACATATTGAGCAGCTATCTCATACTCAGCCGACGGACCAACTCTTCCTGCCATGTAATCCGATGCCAGGAAAAAAATATGATCCCGCATCTCTGCACGGGTTATGGAGTTTAAAGATCCTTCTTTGGTTTGTCCGTTAATTGATCCGCATACTGACACCAGTAATAACACCAGTGGAGTTATAAGATTTTTTGAATTCATGTCTCTTGATTTTTTCAGTTTATTATCTTAATCCAAACCTGTATGAGAACTTAATCAGGAAAATATTATTTGCCTGTTTGTCTGTAAACAGGTAGTTAAGGTTTTCACCCAGATCATATTCTCCGGTACCTCCCATATAATCACGTGTTTGTGACCATACAAGAAAGGCTGTTGATCCTGGTTTGAATTCCCATCTTACCACCAGGTTCGAAAGCCATTCGTTGAGTTTAAAATCAGGATTTTCAAAATCGAATGAATAATCCGGAGTGGTTACAGTATAAACATCATCGGTTATTGAAATCTCTGATGAAGTATATATATGGAACCTGTCGGAATACTCTTCTGCCCGGGGATCTGTAATTATTTTATAGTCGCTGTATTTGATATCTCCGGTAAAAGGTTGCCCCCAGTACTGTATTGTCAGGTCGGGGGTAATATTGTAATTTATCCTTAACGACATACTCAGGATCTTCTGGTCGAGTGATCCAAACAGGTATCTCTCCTCGTCATTAAGGGTCATGCGAGTAAAATATTGTAATTCAGTTTTGGTAGTCGAATATGTTGGGGATAGTGAGATAGATAATGTATTCAGAGGTCTGATGGTAATAGAAGTCCTGTACATATTGCTGGTCCTGGAATTCTCTGCTCCCCTGTTCAGGTTTCCAAAGAAGAAAACAGATACTTTTTTACGGTCGTCAGTAGATAATCTGTACCATAACCTCCAGCTATTGGGAGTCAGCATTGATGGCCCTCCCCTAAGCATCCCGTTAGAGACTTGCTTGAAATTAAAACCGCCACCAATTCCTGCGCGCCAGAAATTCTTAAAGTTTCCGCTCGCGTAATATTCATATCCAAGTCCGTTAAGGTTACCCCCAAAGTCAAACACGGAATAAACATCATTACCAATATAGAGGCTTCTGAAGACACTGAATGGTTCAGTAAAACTATAGCCGGTCCATACAACATTAAGGATACGGTCGGCCTCTCTCATATATCCCATATCGTTAAGTTCAAGACCCGGGTTTTTCCAGATATTCATAAAATTGAAATTCCAGTTACCACCAATCTTACTAAATTCCAGTTTCCCTCCATGTCCGGTGAGGCTGGTCCGGGTATCATCAAATTCCATGTAATCGGCATCGGGTCTTTGAAAATACCTGGCCGATGATTGTTGGGTGCGTGCAATTGCATCTGTAGTACCCTGTACATTACTCATAAAGAGCGAAGCTGCAAGTCTGTAATTACGCTCATTAAACATCTGGGTGAAATCGATACCGGCAGTAGTGGCGTTTTTATGTAACCAGTCAAGATCTGTATCGTCAAGCATCCGTATAGTATTGGTAACCGCTCCACCTATAATTGTGTTACCTTCGTTCAAGTCTTTTTGTACCCTTACAAGCGAATAATTTGTTAATGGCTCGATAACCTGTGTAGTTCTGTCACCAATACTGTCAATCTTAGCTTTAACCTCTCTTGTGACACTTTCAACTACTCCGATAGAGAGACCCCCTTCAGTTTTACCTGTTAGTTTGGCTGCGCCGATGATATCTGTAAATGCGGGGACATCAGCATATTCATTATTTTCAACAGAGGGATAACCATGTGGTCTTCTGCCTATTCTTCGTGAATAGAAGAGGTTATCGTTTCCAACATCTCCGTCACCCAGCCCTACGTTAAAGCTTGTAATGTTGTTTCCTTCGATAAAGAATGGTCGTTTTTCTTCGAAAAATGTTTCAAATGCAGTCAGGTTTACTTCTGACGGGTCAGCTTCAACCTGACCAAAATCAGGAAATACTGTTAAGTCAAGTGTGAGGTTATTTGTTATCCCGATCTTTGCATCTAACCCTATGTTACCCCTGAAATCGCTACCGGTAGCAAACGGATTAACCTCTTCAGATTCATAAGTATTGTAAGCTGCAACTCCATAGGGAGTAATATCGAACTGTTTACGGGGCTCCACCTGTTGCAAACCGTCGAGTTCTCCCATTGCATGGATCACTCCGGGGGCATTACGTGGGATATGTTGCCAGAAACTCATTTCGTTATGCCTGAATATATTCCGGGCCATTTCAAGGCCCCACACGTCGTCTGAATTTTTCTGGAACCTGAGTTGTGTAAATGGTATTTTCATCTCAGCAGCCCATCCCCAGTCATGAACCTTGGCTTTAGCCTGCCAGATCGGATCCCAGGTTTCATCCTGATTCTGACCATTATTAGACATTATCATATCGAACCTTACTCCTGCGGAACTGACACCAAACACAAATCCTGTCCGAAGGTCATGGTAGCTGTCAAGAATTACAAAGACCATATCTCCGTCTCCGTCATCACGTCTGCTCATCCTGTTTGTAATGCTGTCGGGTGATGAATCATAAGCTTTTATTGCAATGTACATATGCAGATCATCGAAACAGATCTTAAACTCTGTAGGTTGTGAAGGTTCTCTTCCTTCGTATGGTTCATGTTGTGTGAAATCACCGGTCCATTCCTCTGACTGCCATGCATTGTCGTCAAAATCGCCATTGATAACGGGAGCCTCTTCAACCCTGTAGGCTTTATATATTCGTTTGGGTAATTCCTGTGCTGTTGTACAGACTGATATTGCCAGAAAGGCAATCATAATAGAGATCTTATTCATAATTCGGTTACAAGTTATAGGTGTTAATCAAAATAATGACGATTAATTTACGAAGTTGTTGCAATATAGTTTTATTTATAATAATTCTAATAGTTATATTGATGATAATAAGCGATATATGGATTTGTTAAATTATGTTAACAGACTTATGAGAAGAAGTGACTAAATGAAGAAGTTCCTAAAGTGTATAAAGTTATAAGTGTCTAAAGTTGGAGGACTGCCGACTGCTTTGCCCTTCCGAAGCTTGAAACGAAGTGGAGAGCGAAGGAGGGCCGACTTACTCATAAAGTTTAATAAACTCATATGAATTGCCATGATATTCGATAAATCTTATAAAGTCTGATCTTAAAATAACCAGTGATGCAGTGTTAACATTAGGGTGGAAGGAAAGTTTATCGAACTCTTTTAACTTCTCATCTATAAAGAGATGTACGTGATGTTCTTTATCGTTTATTAACCCGAACGGAGATACAGATCCGGGTTTTAGTCCAAGGTATTTATCGAGTCTTTTTTCTGATGCAAAAGTCAATTTACCTTGTTTAAGCAGCTGCTCCAGGTCTCTGATTCTCAGGTTTTGTGTATGTTCGAGGATTACCAGGTAATGCCTGTTACCTTTGTGGTTACGAAGAAAAATATTTTTACAATGACCTGAATCGAGGTTTTCCCAGTACCTCTTTGCTTCCTCTATAGTTGCTACAGGTGGATGTTCACGATAATGGAAGCTGATATCCAGTTTCTCAAAAAGCGAATATAGTTCCTGTTGGCCTCTCATTTATTTAGGAAGATATACAAAATCGATTTCAGCAAGTTCTGACAGATGTTCGCCGGCATCCCTCATATCTGTGTCATTTTTCTCATAAAACCACACAACGGATACTATTATTCCCGATGTCCTCATTTTTTTAAGGATCATTACAATATCAAAAAGAAACTTGGCTGTTGAGGAGTTAAAATATGAAAGATCAAATTGAATAATAAACGGATCTTCGAAGGAGTAACTTATTTCACCGTTTGTTAACAGGTCCTCATAAAAATCTTTTAGCCATGTTATCGCCGGGTAAAATACACTTCTTGCATCTTCGGGACGGCTAATTCCCTTTATGTGAAAAATATTTTCTTCAGGTGAGAACAAAATTTCAGGGCAATAATCGCCTCCTGTGATAGATAACTTTTCCATATTTGCACTGTTAATATCACAAATATGCAAATTTAGCCGAACAGTATCAAGTAATATATTATACAAATTATTCAGAATAGTGATTGCTCAATATCCTTATCTTCATATCCATTATCAATATTAAGGTCAGAACCGAGTGATGCTTCAACAGCCAGTTGGTCACATCTTTCGTTTCCGGGATTTCCGGAATGCCCCTCAATCCATTTGAATTTTACCTTGTGTTTTCTGAATACTTCTAGAAATCTACGCCACAGATCGGGATTCTTTTTCTTTTTAAACCCTTTTTTTTCCCATTCAAAAACCCACCCTTTACTTACAGCGTCGGCCACATATTTTGAATCGGTATATATGGTTACCCCTGATCCTCCGTTTTTTAAGGCTTCGAGTCCTTTTATTACTGCAAGAAGTTCCATCCTGTTGTTTGTTGTAAGCCTGAACCCCTCAGATAATTCTTTCCTGTGTTTGCCGGAGATAAGAAGTACTCCATATCCTCCAGGACCCGGATTGCCCCTGGCTGCTCCATCTGTATATATTACAATATTATTTGGCATTGGGGAGTACTATACCTGTATTGGTAATAAACAGTTTAACAGCGATGGCCAGCAAAATTATGCCGAAAAATTTTCTTAGGATATGTATTCCTGCCGGACCCAGTAACTTTTCAAAAGTAGTTGTAAGTCTCAATACAATGAATACGATGACCATATTAAGGGTAAGAGCAATTAATATATTAGTGGCTTCATATTCAGCTTTGAGTGACAGTAACGTAGTTATTGAGCCTGCTCCTGCAATCAGAGGAAATGCAATAGGAACAATGGTTCCTCCCCCGGGTGCATCGTGTTTAAAAAGTTCAATACCCATCACCATTTCAAATCCCAGAAGAAGGATAACGAAAGAGCCTGCTATTGCAAAGGATTTAATATCAACTCCAAATATCCCAAGGAGGGGTTCCCCGATAAAGAAGAAGAGTATAAATATAATAAATGCAACAAGTGTTGCTTTTATCGCACCTACTTCGCCTGATTTCAGTTTGATATCGAGGATGATAGGAACGGAACCAAAAATATCTATTACGGCAAACAGCACCATAAAGGCTGCTACTGTTTCTAATAAATTAAATTCCATTGATCATGTGATATTTTATTCTACTATATCCATCTCTTCGATCAGTCTTTGAGCACCGGCATAGATATCCATTACCCAGAGTACATATCGTATATCAACATTGATACATCTTTGAAGGTCAGGCTCAAAAGCAACGTCGCCACTCATAGCTTCCCAGTTACCATCAAAAGCAAGACCAATAAGTTCCCCGTTACCATTTAATACAGGGCTTCCGGAGTTTCCACCGGTTATGTCATTATTGGTCAGAAAGCATATTGGCATATAACCTTCAGGAGCAGCATATCTTCCGTACTTCTTCTCCTTTGCAAGCTGAATAAGGTCAGCCGGAAGATCAAACTCATAATCGCCCGGGACATATTTTTCGAGAATACCTTCCATTGTTGTGAAATGCTTGTAGATTACAGCATCCCTTGGTTGGTATGGTAGAACGGTACCATAGGAAAGGCGGATGGAAAAATTTGCATCAGAGTAAGGTACAACTCCAGGATCCATCTCCCTTAGTCCTGCAATAAAAAGTCTTTGGCCTTCTCTGATCTGAGGTGCGAAATCAATACTATTGTCCTGGAGTTCTGTGTTAAACTTCATAATTGACTGGCCACATAATAAAGCGGGATCATTTGCAAGATTATCAGCATCAGGATTTGCAATAAAAGCCTCAAGCTTTTCCAGTGTTATGAAAACTGAGTTGTCGAATATATCATCGACATATTTATCTGCATCACCATCAAAATCCTTAATAATTGTATGCATGAATTCCGGCCAGTAATCTGACGAAATATCTTCCATATAAGTTTTGTACATTATCTTGGTGGCCTTCCTGTCAGTTGGATGATTGTAATTTTTGTAGAAGTTTGCAGAACGATCAACCAGGTTCCCGGCCTCTGTTTTAATAGCCTCTTTGTCGTCCTCCTGAAGAGCTTTCAGATAATCCAGTCCTATCATTGAAAAGCCTGGTAATTCGCTGCCACTTCGGAAACATTCTCTTCCATATTGAGAAATATTACTTGATACAGCGCGACCATCAACACCGGATTTAATAAGGTTGAGCGCTTCGCCATATTTCTCCTGGCGTTTCTTTTTCTTACTCACCCATTTTGTAAATCTCTCTTCGATTTTAGCTTTTCTTGCCTTTACATTGAGGTTTTCCAGACCGGCTTTCATACCAATAGAATTTTTCCAGTAGTTCGAATATCTTGAGTACTTCGAGGCGTACTGGATATTTACCTTTTGGTCTGCAACCATATCTTCCATCCACGCTTCCTGAAACAGACCTCTTAATTTGATCTGGTTAGGATGATAAATAGTTAAAGTTTCATCAATTTCATAGGATGTCATATATCTCTGTGTTCTTCCGGGATAACCCAGCACCATGGCAAAATCATCCTGCTCAATACCCTTGACAGACAGAGGGAGGTAATATTTAGGCTTCAAAGGCACATTATCTTCTGAATATTCGGCAGGTTTTCCATCGGGGCTCATATATACCCTGAAAACACTGAAGTCTCCGGTATGGCGTGGCCATTCCCAGTTGTCGGTATCATTTCCGTATTTACCTATTGATGACGGAGGAGCACCAACAAACCTTACATCACTATAAATCTCATAAACCATCAGGTAGAAATTATTGTTGCCAAAGAAAGAGTTTACTCTGGCAATGTAGTGAGTCCCTTCGGTAGCGTCATCAACCAGTTCGCGGTTTACATTTCTTATTATCTCAGAACGTTCAGCTTCAGTCATCTTATCTTTAACCTCAGCAAGAACCTTTTCGGTAACATCTTCTATACTAACCAAAAAGCGAACAGATAGTCCGGGGTTTGGCAGTTCATCGGCCAATGTTTCAGCCCAGAAACCATCGGTAAGGTAGTCGTGTTCAACAGAACTGTGAGCCTGAAT
>JAUVKT010000143.1 GCA_030596125.1 Bacteroidales bacterium
AGTATTACTAACGCTGTACAGGTAAGCACTAAAGATTTTTTGACAAAACAGTTTGATGTTCCTGTTGTATGTCAAATTGGTCCTGATGACTATACCCGTAGAAAAGATGGAGGGAAGTTCGACTTTAACCATTTTGTAAATAACCCGGGAGAATATGAGTCGGCGTTTAAACCATTTACCAAAGTGACTGATATTTTTATTGCAGCTCATTACTGGGACCCTGACTCCCCGATATTCTTCACAAAAGAGGATATGAAAAGAGATGATTTTATTATCTCCGTAATATCTGACGTGAGTTGTGATATTGACGGACCAATTGGGTCGACCATAAGAGCAACAACTATTGCTGAACCATTCTATGGCTATAATCCTCACACTGAAAAGGAGGAAAAACCATTTAAAGATCCGGAAAATATAACGGTTATGTCTGTTGATAACCTGCCCGGAGAACTGCCACGTGATGCGTCTTCTGATTTTGGCAGTCAGCTTATTGACCATATCATGGGTGACCTGATGAACAGGAGAGAGACCGGCATGTTCGAACGGGCAACTATCTGCCGTGATGGTGAGCTGACTGAAAGATACATGTATCTGACAGATTATCTTGCGTAGTGTCACGCTGATGCGTGACAAGGCAAATGTTAAATGTTAAATGTCAAAAGGCGTAAGGTGTTGATCCCTGAATGCAACGCTTTTTCATTTATATCTCATTTTTTATAAGATATTCGTTGCGGGTGGTGGAGTTACGGTTGATTAGCTCGCCAATAAAACCGGTCATAAAGAGCATGGTGCCTATTATCATTACTGCAAGGGAGATGTAGAAGTAGGGACTGTCTGTTATAAGCGGGGCACGGAGTCCGACGCTAACAAAACTCAATTTTCGTATACCAAGGTAGAGAACAAGAGCAAATCCTGCAAAGAACATAAATGACCCGAGCAGGCCAAAGAGATGCATAGGGCTCTTTCCGAACCTTGTAATAAAGGTAATTGTAAGCAGGTCGAGATAGCCCTTGATAAACCTGTCGAGACCATATTTTGTTATTCCGTATTTTCTTGACCTGTGTTTAACAATCTTTTCCCCGATTTTTCTGTACCCGGCCTGTTTAGCCAGCATAGGAATATACCGGTGCATCTCACCAAATACCTCAATACTTTTTACTACATCACTCCTGTAAGCTTTTAGTCCGCAGTTGAAATCATGTAGTTTTATCCTGGATACTTTCCGGGCTGTAAAATTGTATAATTTACTTGTTATTCTTTTTATTAAAGGGTCGTGCCGTTTCTTTTTCCATCCCGACACCAGGTCATATTGCTCCTCCTTTATCATCTGGCACAAGCCCGGAATTTCATCCGGGCTATCCTGCAGGTCTGCATCCATTGTAATGACAACATCTCCCCTGGCACTTTTAAATCCTGTATGCAGCGCTGCAGCCTTTCCGTAATTTCTTCTGAAGCTGATGCCTCTGATATGTTGATTTTCAGAAGCAAGCAGGGTTACAACATCCCATGAATTATCAGAACTCCCATCGTCAATCAGCAACAGTTCATAGCTAAATCCATTTTCACTGCACACCCTGTCAATCCATGATGCCAGTTCGGGAAGTGATTCCTCTTCGTTGTAAAGGGGGACTACAACAGATATATCCATAAGAATGCTTATTCTTCGATACTGTCGTCGATCAGGGGATTCCCTTCTCTCTTAATGAATATACTGAGTATAAGTGAGACAATTGTACCAAACAGCACTCCGTTTAGAATGGAACCAAGGCTCAAAATCCATGGAACCATAATCTTCTCCTGAATTTTCATACCCTGCTCAATGGCACTCTCAGGGATACCTTTGTCAAGCATGGCCTCTTCTGACATGGCCAACATCTTTTCTATCAGGCCCGGATCAATATAGGTATACAGAATAAAGCCGAAAATAGCTGATATAATACTGTAATATAGCATGATAACAACTCCTGCTCCGAGTGACTGACCATAGGTAATAAAACCTTTCAGGTAATTTTCCCTGTACGATTTGATCATGAAAAAGAGGACTACGATTAATAACACAAGCCAGATGTATCCCAGGTTCTTGTTGAGTGACTGATCAAGGAAATATAATACCAGCGTAAAGATAATTCCGGCAAATCCTAATATAATACCATTATTGAGGTTTGCTTTCCATACAGATACTTTGTTCTCCATAACTTTGGCTTTAAATTAATCTTTAATTAGGTGATTGTTAATATTAATAACTCTCACCCGGTTTATTTAAACAAATATAGTGTAAAAATGCAATATTGCGGAGATTAGTAAGGTGATTATTATTTTGAAGTACAAATAAAAGTTACTATTTTTGCAGAGGGTAAGTCTTGTACGACCAGCTCCCACCGAACTCCCCCAGGACCGGAAGGTAGCAAGGGTAGGTGGTTGTAGCGGTGCGATGCAAGTAGCTTACCCTTTTTTTATAGATACATAATGATTTAAGAGATCCCTCGTCGTCTCACAAAAGCTCGACTCTGGCGGGATGACAACCTTATCACCTCAATCCAATTTCTTCCAGTACCCAACAAATAATCATGACCGTTAGTCTTTTGTCGTATGCCGTTTGTCGGATTGTTATTATATTAGCCTCTTTAAAACAGAGATCCTATGTTGATCAGAATGTATCCTGAGAATCCGAATCAGAGGCATGTCAGACAGGTAATAGATGTGCTTGAGGGGGGTGGTGTTGTTATATATCCTACCGACTCGGTTTATGCAATCGGATGTGATATAAGTTCTGTAAGGGCTATGGAGAGGATTGCAAAGCATAAAGGATTCGATCCTGCCAGGCCGAATTTGTCGATGATATTCAATGATCTCAGTCTGCTGGCAGAATATACGATTATTCGTGATAATAATATATTTAAGCTTATTAAACGTAATACTCCGGGGCCATTTACTTTTATTGTTCAGGCCAATAATCAGATTCCAAAATTGTTTAAGAATAAAAAGAAGACTGTAGGGATAAGGATCCCATCAAATAATATAGTGATCAGCATAGTTGAGGAACTTGGCCGACCCCTGATAACAACTTCGGTGCGTGAACAGGATGAGATAACTGAGTATATAACCGATCCTGAACTTATTTATGAGAAATACCGTGACTTTGCTGATATTGTCATTGATGGCGGTTATGGTAATAATGAGCCGTCAACAATTGTCGATTGCACCGGTGATGAACCTGAAATTATCAGGCAAGGTATAGGGATTCTGGAGTGGTAGCAGACTTAATTTCTATAGAACGATCTGGAAAACAGGATCAATACTGTAAACAGTTCAAGTCGTCCAATCAGCATTAGAAAAGAGAAGAACCATTTACCCTGATCGGGGAAATGGGCGTAATTCATATCAGGACTGACATCTCCCAGGCCCGGACCAATATTACCAAGAGTTGCTGCCACTGAACTGAGGGAAGTAACCAAATCGTAACCCATCCCGGCAATTACCAAGGCGCTGAGACCGGTAATCATAAAATAGAAAACGATAAAGGCAAGAACATTATATATTACCTGTTGAGGTACGATTTTATGATTAATTCTTACCGGGAGAACCGCTTTTGGATGGATCAGCCTTTTCAGTTCCTGACGGCTGTTTTTTGCAAGGAGCATTAGCCTGACCATTTTTATGCCACCACCTGTAGATCCTGCCGACCCTCCTGTGAACATTAAAATGAACAATAAAAGGACCAGAAATGGACCCCAAAGTGAGAAATTAACAGTAGTAAATCCGGTTGTTGTTACAATAGAAACCACCTGGAAAGCTGCATCACGAAACGATTTTTCTGCCTCTGTGTTGTTATTGAAATAAAGTACTGTTGTAACAGTAAGGATTGATGCAAAGATGATAAAAAGATAAAAGAGGAATTCTTCGTTACCGATAATTTT
>JAUVKT010000009.1 GCA_030596125.1 Bacteroidales bacterium
TTTTCTGGTTGATCAGACCGGGACTGTAAGAGGTTGGACTAACAGACAATCCAATATCGATATTGTAACTGTGGATGAGCCAATTGAACTTACTGAGATAGCCTCTATGGCAATATCAGTATTTAATACGCAGGTGTTTGATATAATGCAGGAAGGAAAGTATACCATGACATCAGTTATCCTGGAGCTTGCAGGTAAAGAGTTGGTTACAACGTTTCGCTACAATAGTGGTTATTGGATTGACATAGGCTCCCCCCGGAAACTGGAGGAAGCCCGGGAGTTACTGCTATAGCCTTACATAATCTGTACTTCGTTCATCACGTGGGTCTCCATAGTATGTTCGGGCCAGACACTTACCTGTACTTCTTTTATGTGTGATTTTCTCAGCAAAAACATACAGACCCGTGATTGTCCTATTCCTCCGCCGATACTTAAAGGAATCTCATCAGCTAAAAGAAGTTTGTGAAAGTGAAGAGAGGTTCTCTCCATACAGGATCGTAATTCCAACTGCTTCAATAGGGCGTTTCTGTCAACTCTTATCCCCATCGATGAAATTTCAAATGCCGATTCAAGCAGAGGATTCCAAAAAACTATATCACCGTTTAGTCCTGTATAACCGTCTTCATTAACGGTGCTCCAGTCATCATAATCAGGAGCCCTTCCGTCGTGGGGTAATCCATTGCTTAACTCATTTCCAATGCCAATTATAAATACCGCTCCATATTCTCTTGCAACCTCATTCTCCCTCTCATTAGGGGATAAGTGTGGATATTTTCGGAGCAGATCTTCAGAATGTATAAACATGATCTCTTCCGGAAGAATTGTTTCGATTTCGGGATAAAAGGCATTTACAATTCTCTCTGTTGTCTTCAGAGCTGCATAAATAACTTTTACCGTCTCTTTCAGATAGTTTAGATCTCTCTGTTCAGACCTGATATGCTTTTCCCAATCCCACTGGTCAACATATATTGAATGAATAGGGCTAAAGTCCTCGTCGGGACGCAGGGCTTTCATATCTGTAATTATTCCTTTTCCTGGCTCAACATCAAGCTCCTTTAGTCTTACCCTTTTCCATTTGGCAAGCGATTGTACTATAACAGCCTTCCTGTCTTGCAACCCCTTTACAGGAAATACTACAGGCCGTTCTACTCCGTTCAGGTCATCATTAATCCCGGTACCATCCATAACTGCGATTGGGGATGATACTTTTATTAGTTCCAGTCGCTTGATAATCTCACCTGAAAATGTGTCCTTAACAAGGTTTATAGCCTCTTCTGTTTTTAATAAGTCTGTTTTCATTTTTTTTGATTTTAATATTAATTATTTTAATAAAAAAGCCTCCTTGAGAAGGGAGGCTTGATATAGGTTCTTTTATTATTATGCTAAATCAATACCTCCAATCCACATA
Source organism: Bacteroidales bacterium (assembly GCA_030596125.1). Lineage (GTDB taxonomy): Bacteria > Bacteroidota > Bacteroidia > Bacteroidales > VadinHA17 > JAUVKT01. Next base: position 1,409 of record JAUVKT010000009.1, read on the forward strand.
AGGATTATTTTGATTATTAAAAGCGCTGTAATTATTTTGAACTCGATTCATCAAATCTGTTTTATGTATGGACAAATGTAAGCAAATAAATAATAATACCAAACAATATCAAGTAAAATATAGAATTGTCTTAATATAAATCAGCAAATAAGCGATATTAACAGATATGTCACACAGTAGTAAAAAATCCCCGACGCTCACCCTGCACCCTATGCCTTATGCCCCATTATAGTTTCCCAAACGCTCTTGGAAGCCAGAGGCTGAGATCAGGAAAATAAGTAATTATCAGGAGTACAATAACCATCACTATAAACATAGGAATAAGTGGCTTGATTACCTTTTCAATCCCTACATCGGCAACAGAACAACCGATAAAAAGAAGTGACCCAACCGGTGGTGTAATCAATCCCACACACAGGTTTAATATCATCACAATTCCAAAGTGGATAGGATCAAGGCCTATTTCAGGACCTGTGACAATTGGTAAAAATATTGGTGTAAATATCAAAACAGCAGGAGTCATATCCATAAATGTTCCTACAACAAGAAGTATAAGATTGATAATCAGAAGAATTACAAATTTATTTGAAGATAATCCAAGCAGTGTATTGCTAACTTCCTGAGGTATGTTTTCATACGACATAACCCACGATAATCCAATTGATGTTGCTACCAGTAATAAAACAATTGATGTGGTCTGTACCGAACCAAGCACTATACGGGGCAGATCTTTTATTCTGATCTCTCCATATATAAATGAGAGTATTAATGTATAAAGTACTGCTACGGCAGATGCCTCAGTGGCAGTAAAAAACCCACTCGTAATACCCCCGATTACTATCACCAGCAAAAGGAGACTTGGTATCGCATCGAGAAACTTAAGAACACCCTCTTTCAGGGAAGTCTTTTCGCCTACAGGATAGTTCTTTCTATAAGCTACAGCAGCTGCAACCCCCATCAGGAAAAGACCGGTAAGTATTCCGGGAATGTATCCTGCAAGGAACAATGCAGCAACAGAAAGACCGCCACTGGCGAGCGAGTATACGATCAGAATGTTACTTGGTGGAATAGTCAGGCCTGTAGTGGCGGAGGCAATATTAATAGCAGCAGTAAAATTCTTATCATATCCTTCATCTTCCATCTTTTTTGTCATAATGGAGCCAATTGCACTGGCAGAAGCTGCAGCCGAACCGGAAATGGCGCCGAATAGCATATTTGCCATAATATTCACAAATGCCAGACCGCCCGGAAGTCTGCCTACAAGTGTCTTGGCAAACTCTATTAACCTGTTTGCAATCCCTCCGCGGTTCATAAGTTGTCCGGCCAGTATAAAGAACGGAATTGCCAGAAGCGGAAAACTCTGTAACCCGGTTGCCATCCGCTGGGCCAGGGTGGTAAAAGCAGGCATGGGTAATATACTTGCCATCATGGTGAGTATTGCAGATATTCCTATACTATATGCAATTGGAACACCAATTGCCAGTAAAATAAAAAAGCTAAAAACAAGAATTAATATGCTTAGTAAATCCATCCTATATTGTAATTAAAATTAACTTTTCTCAACCCTCAACCCTAAGCCTTATTATTATATCATCAACTGCATAATAACATATAAACAGTCCGCTTAATGGTAAAACCAGGTAAACATAGAACATTGGTATCTGCATAGCTGATGAAAGCTGTTCCAGTTTCATATTAATCACCACAAACCTTGTACCCCCTGCGATAAGCACAACTGCGGAAAAAAGAAAAATCAGCGAATTATTAAAAACAGATAGTTTACGAAGTGATCGTTCATTCAGTTTACGATTGATCAGTTCAATGGCAAGATGTTGTTTTTTACCGCTGGCATAGGCTGCTCCCATAAGACCTACCCATATCAGCAGAAATTCTGCCAGTTCGCTGGTAAATGTAAACGGATTTGAATTTTTCAGAAAGAAGCCTGCAAATACCTGGAGCAATACATCAATAACCAGTATTGACATTGCCAGTATAATTATACGGCTCAGGAATTTATCAATTATATCTCTCATTACACTTCACTTTTAATCCTGTTTATCAGGTCTTTAATCCTGCTGTTTTTTTCTGCTTCTCTATACATTGGTTCAACGCTTACTTTAAAAGATTCAATATCTATTTCTTTATTCGGAATAATGGTTACACCTTTCTCTTTGACCATCATATAGGATTTTATTTCATCTTCCTGCCATAACACTCTCTGGTACCTGGCTGATTCATCAGCAGCCTCCTGTAACCACTCTTTCTCCTGATCTGAAAGCTGGTTCCAGATTATTGTACTGATAAGCAACACATCAGGAATCGTAGTATGCTCATCCAGAGAATAATATTTACATACTTCATAATGGAATGAATGCCTGAAGCTGGGTGGATTGTTCTCAGCAGCATCAACCCTGCCGGTCTGTAATGATGTATATAATTCTCCCCACGAAATTGGAGTGGGATTGCCTCCGAAACTCTCCACCATATCCATAGCGGTAGGGCTTTTCATTACCCTTATCTTTAGCCCTATAAGGTCGTCAGGATGAAGGATTGGTTTATCTATTGTATAGAAACTCCGGCTTCCTGCATCATAAAAGGTGAGTCCCCTTAGCCAATACTTTTCACTGGACAACAGTATCTCATTCCCGACTTCACCGTCCAAAACCCTGTAGCTATGTTCTCTGTTATCAAAGATAAATGGCAGGCTTAAGACCTTATAGTCGGGAGCAAATCCCTCCATGACCGAGGCAGATACTTTTGTCATAGCCAGGCTTCCTATCTGCAGAAGCTCAACACATTGGCGTTCCGATCCAAGTTGCTGAGATGGATATATCTGGACTTTCATTTTTCCGCCTGACCTGGTTTCGATCAGCTCTGACATATAGACCATTCCCTTATGTACAGGGTGTTCGGTATCAAGTCCGTGTCCCAGTTTCAGAATTCTGATCCTGCTATTGTTTTGGCATGATCCTGATATCATTAGGATAGCTATAAACAATAGAGGTAGGAGGGGTTTGATATTTTTCTTGCTGTTGATCATAAAAACTATCCTTTATCTGATATTTTCTGAAGTATCTCCCGGTTATTAATTGTAATATTTTTCCCCTCCAGACTTAGTATTCCCCTGTTTTCAAAGTCTTTAAGCAATTTTACAGTGCTCTCGATAGAAATATTTGCGAATTCAGCAATCTCTTTTCTGGTAAGTGAACCAAAAATATTGTCATAGCCGAAATCATTCAGGTAAATAATTGTAGTAGCCAGTTTTCCGGCCATCTGTTTATGCGACAGGTTGCCAATTATGCTTAGTAATCTATTTTCGATCAAGCAGTTACGTGAGACGATCCTGTAAGAGAAATCACCATTCTCCTTTAGAAGCTTTATAACAGCCTCACGGTCGATCATACAGACGTCAGAATCGTTGAGGGCAGTGGCAGAGATTTTATATGCATCTTCATTAAATACTGACGAAAATGAGATAAAATCACCACTTTTTGTAAGGTGAGTACTTATATGTTTATCCCTGTCTACTTCAAGGTAAACCTTAACAAGACCCCTGGTCAGAAAAACTATATATGGAGCATAAGCTCCCTGCTTGCATATTGTCTCTCCTTTTTTAAAGAAAAGATGCCTGGTTTTACTGTTAATAAAATCAAGCTCCTGCTTTGATAATGCATTAAAGCAGGAAAGATAGCCAAGACAGGGTGATGAGTTATTATCAGTATTCATGCAATTATGCTTTTCTTTTCCGGAATATTAAAGCCAAAAATAGTAATAATCTGCAAAGTTGAACTATTTCAATTTAAAAATTGAAATCTTTCAGGTATCACTGTTATAAAGAGGATATTATTAAACTTAATTTTGTCCCCGTTATTGATACCAAAATTTAATATTTACCAATATGTTACAGACAAATTTAAAAGAACTGCAAACTGAAGCTGAATTTAATAAGTTTCTTGAAGAGAATGAGAATGTTATGGTTTGTTGCGGACGAATGGGTCCTATGTGTATACCGGTTTATGATTCTATGGACGAGCTTGAAGAGGATGGGGAGTATGAAAATTTAAAATTCACTGTGATGGATTTTGATAATCCTGAAGCACATGTAATTCGTAATGCACCTGAGTGCACAGGTTTTATGGGACTTCCATTTACTATGTACTACAGGAATGGTAAGGTTGTTGACGCAACCACAAGTATCCAGAGTAAAGAGCAGGTTGCCGGAATTCTCGAAAGGGAGTTCAAGCAGGTTAACGTTTAATTGAAGCTGGCACATGGATCAGAACAGTGAATTATTTGATCTTATTATTCTTGGTGCCGGTCCGGCCGGACTCTCAGCAGGGATATATGCCTCCAGGGGTAAGCTGAAAACGCTGGTACTTAATGAAGGTGCCATTGGGGGACAGGTGACGCTTACAAATGAAATTGCCAATTACCCCGGTGTGGAAATTACCAAGGGGTACTCTCTGGTCAATATAATGAAGAGACAGGCTAAGAGTTTTGGGTGCAAGATAAAATCAAATATCAAGGTTACAGGGTTGGAACTGGAAGGGGCAACAAAAACTATCAGGGTAAACGGGTCAGATCTCTATAGGGCAAAATCGGTTATTCTTTCACCCGGTGGTAAGCCAAGGATGTTGAATATTCCCGGTGAAAATGAGTATAAAGGAGGTGGAGTTTCATATTGTGCAACGTGTGACGGTGATTTCTTTACCGGCAAGCACGTTATTGTGGTTGGTGGAGGTAATTCAGCTCTTGAAGAGGCTGTTACCCTTACCAAATTTGCCAGTAAGGTAACCATTGTGCACCAATTTGATCATTTCCAGGCTTTTAAGCATGCAATTGAGGAGATAAACAGGAATGAAAAGATTGAGGTTATTCTTGAGTCGGAACTTAGAGAGATAACCGGTGAGGATAATGTAAGGAGTGTAAAGTTGGAGCACCTGCCATCCGGTAATATCTCAACTATTGATGTTGATGGTGTTTTTATTTTCGTCGGGTATATCCCTAATACAGAACTATTTAAAAACATCATTGATATTAATAAATATGGAGAGATGATTGTTACTCCTGATATGGAGACAAATATTAATGGAGTATTTGCGGCGGGTGATTCAATACAGAAAAGGTACAGGCAGGTAACCACTGCGGTAGCTGATGGTACTATTGCTGCTCTTGCCGCTTCTGAATATATTAGAAATTCATCATAGTATTTATTCGGTAAACCGGATCTGTTTTCAGGTGGTTTTATATAAAGAAATAGGTGTCCATGTTTTGGGGCACCTATTATTTTTTGCTCTAACCTGTAAGTTTATTAGCCTTTCGAACACTATCGGAAAAAATAATTGACTTATAATCAATATTTTAATATCTTGTATTGCTATTAATTCTGCAACCAAAATTTGTCTGTTATGAAATCAAACCGATTATTTTTTTTATTAGCAATATCTATGCTAACTATTTCTGCTGCTTTTTCGCAGGCGCCACATGGTCTCTCTTACCAGGCTGTAGTAAGGGATAATGGCAATTTAGTTATTCCGGGAGAAACGATTGATGTCAGGTTCGGAATAACAACAGTCTCTGCCGGAGGTGCACTTATCTGGCAGGAAGAACACAATACAACGACTAATGATTTTGGGTTGTTTTCGCTGGTAATAGGAGATGGAAGTAAGTCAGGAGGTTCGCTCGCTGCATTTTCGGATATAGACTGGAGTTCAGCCAGCCACTTTTTACACGTTAGTGTCTATTACCAGAGTGCATGGCATGATTTTCCTGCAAATCAGGTAATATCCGTCCCCTATGCGTTAACGGCAAAGAGTGCCGAGGATGATGGCGACAAGGATGATTCGAATGAGTTAATTGAGTCAATCACTCTTACGGGTACTACTCTTTCTGTTACTGAAGCGGGACAGATTAATGATGTCGACCTGTCTGACCTTATGGATAGTCCGTTTACAATGAATGGTGATACTGTTACACTTGTCGATCCTTATTTTAGTCTTAGTATAGGATCACCTAACCCGGGTAAATCCAAGGTGGCTATTATCAGCCCGGATAATTCATTTGAAGAAGCCCTGTTTGAGGTAAAACGGGCAGATGGTCAGACAATTTTTGCTGTTTATAATGAGGCGGTAAAGATATACCTTCCAACGGATTCAACAACAAAAGGCCCTAAGGGGGGATTCTCAATTGGCGGATTCGATCGCAACAAGGGAATTACAGAAGATTATATGTGGGTAACACCCGATAGTATAAGAATGTATATCGATGAGACCCCATTTGGTGCAAAAGGACCAAAGGGTGGTTTTTCAATAGGTGGCTTCGACAGAACTAAAAACACCTATGAGGATTATATGGTTTTAACTGCCGACAGTACCCGTTTTTATATTGATGATACAGGATCTAAAGGAACAAAAGGAACAAAAGGAGGTTTTTCTATCGGTGGGTTTGATCGTAATAAGGCAGGATCACGACAGGATTATATGAAGGTGACTATGGACAGTACGCGGATTTTTGTTAATGACTCTATAGCAGGCTTCTCTGTTGCGAATGTTCAAACAGGAACTCCTAAGAAATTTATGGATCTGAATAAGATTAACTCCTTTGTGGGACATGAATCCGGACAGAAGACCCAACCTTCAGGCGCTTATGAGGGTAAGTATAATGCATTTTTTGGATATAAGGCTGGTCTGGAAAATACAAGTGGTTATGGTAATATCTTTGTTGGTCATGAAACAGGAAGAGACACTAAAGATGGGTCATATAACGTGTATATGGGATATAGTTCAGGTAAGAGTAATACTAGCGGTAATTCTAATGTATTTGTTGGCTATGAGAGTGGAGTAAGAAGCTCAAAGGGTTATAATGTGTATATTGGTCAGGGTACAGGAAAATGGAATGACCTGGGAACTGAAAACATTTATATAGGTGCACAATGCGGAGTTGATGATGGTAGATATAGTGAATCTCCAGGCTATGAAGCCGGATACAGTAATACATTTATTGGATACAGATCCGGGGCAAGTCATTGGACCGGTGGCCAGAATGTGTATATAGGTACCAGGGCAGGTGAACAAACCCAGGCAACTTCCAAGGGTGGCTTCGGTAGAATATTCATAGGCTATAAAGCCGGTCAGAAAGAAGGAGCAGATAATGTGCTTTATATTGAAAACAGCGACTCTGATACCCCGCTTATTTTCGGTAATTTTGAAACTGGTAGCGAGGAAGTAATTATTAATGGTGATTTCTCTTATACAGGTAAGAAAGGTGCTCTCTCAGATGGTAGGTATAAGGAAGATCTGCAGCCAATGGGCAATGTTCTTGATAAGATAAGTGAAATTAACGGAACATATTTTTCCTGGAAGGAAGAGGAGTATCCAGATATGGTATTTGGGGATGGAAGACAAATCGGGCTTATAGCCCAGGATATAGAAAAGATCTACCCTGAACTGGTAAATGAAACATCAAGAGGGTATAAAACAGTGGATTATGAAAAGCTTTCAGTAATCCTTCTGGAAGGGATCAAGGAACAGCAGACTGAGATAGAGAAGATTCAAGGTGAGTTAAAAACACTAAAAGAACAGCTTAATAGAATACTGGAAATGGAATAAACCTAAAAAATTATTATGACAGCAACAAATTCGGCCAAAGACAAGTTTGCCCTGCTTTTTAGAACAGGAACAGACGATTTGTCAGTATTTAAAGACACATTACATGAGTATTACGGCTATCCTATTGCAAATATCAAAGAGTCCACAGGATGTGCAAATTTTACTTCGGACTATATGGCTCTGGCAAATCAAATCGATGCACATGTAATTGATGGAACAGTCCCGAGTGGTACTACTTCTAAAACACTTATGGTGATTATTGTGGGAGATGCTGATACAACAGGATTAAATGACGGAACAAATTCTGTTACATGGGAAATTGTCAGGCAAGCAATAAAGGGAGAGTTTGTTCCTTCTTCTGGGCCTCCTACTACTGTCGCTTACACTGGCGACTGTGAAGTAAATGTGCTTTGTATTACACCATTTGCCGATGGACTTAAAGCAGCATGGGAGGGAGATATACCATTAGCGAATGGCACACTTCTGCTGGTTGAAAATGAGGCAGACGATTCGCTTGATCCTGCTGTTAAGAGTGCTTTTATCTCTTCATGGAATGATCTGATGAAACTAAGTAATCCTACTATACTTGATGCAGAGAAATTATTGACTGTTAGCGCAGTAGCTACAGAAATTCATGGTGGAAGTATTGGAGATTATTTTATTTCACAAAGGCCAGGTACCAATACAGATCCGTTTTATCCTGGACGATACAAATTGCTTATTCGTGACGGGGACCATCCTGGAGTAGGTTCCAGTTGGTGGAATAGTCCTGATATATGGATTACAAATTCCTGTTATCCTGATAATGGTACAAATGAGGGCAATAACAGGTATATGGTTGATGAAGATAATGATATTCATGTCAGAGTTACTAATGAGGGATGTCACTCTGTGCAACCACATTATGTAGGAATAACCGTTTTTCCTTATCCTTTTGCAACAGGTGATTCAAATCCGGAAGCTTCACGGGAAGTTGCCGCTGTACTTAAACCTGGCGAGGTCACAGCCGGTTCTTTTATGTATAAATGGACTTATGATTTTCCTGCAACGCCTGATCATAAATGTATAAGGTCCTTATTGCATTATGATATCATGTCTTTCGATATTAATGATCCTTCACTTTGGGATGCAAATAATGTTTATGCTGAGGCCCAGAAGAATATAACACCAGCTCCGGTTTCATGTCCCGAGGGTGGAGGAGGTGAGCCTCCCGGAGGAGGTGAAATGCCACCACCTGTACCCCCTGAGCAACCTGAAGATCCGCCTCCGGATCCCGATGGTGCAGGAGAAAAGACAGTTGACCATATAAGGAATTTCAGGGAGATGGAACTCTTAATCGAAAATCCATTCAAGGATAAAAGGACGTTTAAGCTTTTAGTTCCTCCACTGAATAAAAAGTTGAGAGAGTCTATTGACTTGAAATTGTTTTCCTTCAATGAGAAACGCTCTGCAAAGATCTATCCGTTTAAGCTAAGAAATCGCAGACCCAGTGTCATTACTTTTAGTCTGATGCCAGGACAACAACTTAACCTGATGGCTTATATAAGCGTTAAGAAAGGCGTAAAGGGCTTTAAGAAATCAGAGATCCCAATGGAAGTTCTGGTTCAGAAGAAACGTTTGAAACTATTCTTCAGGGCCCCGATTTTCAGAGACTTTAAGAGATATGGATCAATAGCAGGTGTTACATTTGAGTTAGTACAAGAGTCAGTCAGTATGGGATTTGAGGTCGTTGATAGGGGAGGTAAGCCAGTAAGTGATGCAATAGTTTTCGTGAGCACAATAAATCAGCGTCAGGCAGCAAAACTAATTACCGACAAAGAAGGTAAATGCTATTTTAAGGATATAAACCCGGGAGCATATAAAGTATGGGCTTATAAAGGTAGATTAATCAAGGGGCCTGAGATAATAAATGCTTATCCAAGAAAGGAGAAAATTGGTCCTCACAGGATAATCCTTGATAAATAGATAAAAAGAAATGGCGCATGATTTAGCATGCGCCATTTCTTTTGTCATATAGTAAATTCTAATCCATTTTCCTTTAGTGTCTCGTTATTGGGTCTGGAGGTTTTCAGATCCCAACCCCTGGAGTCGTAGTAATTATCCATATTCTCTTTAAATTCTTCACGGTCAACAATGGCCCCTGCATGTTCGCCGAAAGTGAATTTATTGGTGAAGAACTTCTCTGGAATTGAATCATCTTCGCGTCTGAAGCCGTCACGGTAATTAAACATTTTCTCCAGTGTAAATATGCGGGCTCCTGCTTTATTAAACTCTTCCTCGCTCCACTCCAGACCTGTTATTGCATTCATAAAGTGCCTGTAGTGAGTATCGTCTCTGTACCATGATGAGGCAAAACTGCATGCACCAACTGAATCCTGCAGACAGGCACCGTTCTGTCCTTTTGCACTGCCGCCATTCATGTGGCAGGCACCGCGGTTAGCGGTAGCATAAGTTACAGCCCAATATCTGTTGCCAACCGGAACGTTCCATGCTGCAAGTTCATGACCCTTTACGTGGATAGCATAATCTGATGATCCTTTACCAATTTTCTCTGACAGCGCTTTTACTCCCCTGCTTGCCAGTTCACCAATGCCTTCTCTTTTACATATTTTATGAAGCATGGCAAGTGATGCATCAACATTGCTCCATGTAAGATCAATACCGTCCAGGAAATCACGGCTAACATCTCCCTTTTCGTAAGCTTCCATCAGGAATCCAATAGTGTTACCGGCGGAAATAATATCCACACCATAATCATCAGCCACAAAGATCAGCTTATGAAGTCCGCATATATCTGAAATCATAAGGTTGGCACCGAGCATTGTTCCTGTTTCGTACTCAGGCCCGTCATGAACCAGGGTATTATATCCTCCCTTGGCATAACCACTTTTTTTGCATGCCAGCTGACATGAAAAACAGGCAAAATCCCTTTTCCAGATTGCTTTACGGTTAGCCTCCGTACCTATCTTTTCAATTTCACTAAATGTGCCTTCGCTGTAATTTCTAACAGCTTGTGTGCCCCCTTTAGAGGATGATGACAGAGCATTGGCCGTACCACCGTATCGCCAATTCATTACTTTATCATCTTTCTTCATAAATGATCTTCTGATTTTCTCAAGCAATTCGTTATACTTCTCAAGGTTTGCAATATTTGGCATATTGCTACCCTGGACAACTACAGCTTTAAGATTTTTCGATCCCATTACGCAGCCTGTTCCTCCTCTTCCTGCTGCCCTGGCTGCTGTGTTTAATACACTTGCCATCGGGACAAGGATCTCACCTGCGGGTCCGATATAACACGATTCCCACCTGCCTTTGCCAACCTCCCTGTGAAAAATTCTATCGAATTTGTCGGTACCCATTCCCCAATATTTTGAGGCATCTTCGATTGTTACTTTATTATTCCGGATCTTAATGTAAACAGGCTTCTCTGATTTTCCCGATACAAGTAATCCATCGTATCCTGCAAATTTTAATTCCGGACCGAAAAATCCACCCATGTTTGAATAACTAATGGTTGACGAGTGGTCATATTTCATAGTTAGCGGTGAAGTTCTGGTTGATTTTGTAACAACACAAGTGCGTGAAGAGGAGGGTATAGGAAGTCCTGAGAACGGACCCGGCATAAACATAAGAATGTTATCGGGTGAAAGAGGATCTGTCCCGGGTTTTAGCCTGTCCCATAATATTTTGGTTCCCAGTCCGCGTCCGCCAATAAACTTCCTGATATCATCATCCGGGATCTTTGTTACCTTAACAGTGCCTGACGTCAGATCTACTTCAAGCAATTTTCCGTAATATCCATCTGTTGCCATAACTATACCTCCGTCAGATTAAGGTTATACAATTTTTTTATCATCTTTTCTGCTATCTTTTCAGGAGCAAGGTTGTCGAGATCTCTCGAATCATCCATTTCGATATATGAGAGAGCATCAAAAGGGCAATATTTTACACATTGCGGATCGCCGTCGCACAGAGTGCACATATATTCAGGACTACCTGTTTCGGGGTTTGGCCTGATAACGCCGGCACGTTGTGACTGACAGGTAATGGCACAGACTGAGCAGCCAATACACCTCGCGAGATCGTTCCTTATTGTAAGAGTCTCTTCATCCCTGTAAAGAGCTTTTCTGCCGGTAACAGGATCGGGTGCAACCGGACAAGCCTCAATACAGGGCGCATCATTACATAAAGCACAGGTTGATGGTATATCCACATCGGGATTAAAGTGATATACCCTGATGTTAGATAGAAACGGACTTCCAGAGCCATTCACCATTTTCCCATTTATATTAACCTTATGGTTATAGGCAGAACAGACTGTTTCGCAGGTTCTGCACCCGGCACACTTCTCAAAATCAACAGCAATAGCTTTTATCTTGCCTGTCACAGGATCACGGGAGATAGTAAATCCGTAAGAACCCATTACAAGCAATCCTGCTGTTCCGATTCCAAGACTGTTTAAAAAATGTCGTCTTGAAAGATCAGGATTAATCTCTTTTTTTGCCATAAATTATTGAGTTTAGGTTTTGTTTCTGTTTTAGACAAGATACCATTTAAAATGTTACGTGTCAATTAAACCGAGTCGTAAAAGAATACATAACGATAGCTGTGTAGCTACCTGTATTGCCTATCCTGTTTATTGTTAATATCTTTGCTCTTAATGAAACAGCGAGCAGTTATAGGGTTGTCGGGTGGTGTTGATTCGAGTGTTGCAGCCTGGGTTTTAAAGGAGCAGGGATATGATGTTGTGGGTCTTTACATGAAGAACTGGCACGACACAACCGGTCTGATTAAATCGGATTGTCCCTATGACGATGATATTATGTTTGCAGAGATGGTGGCATCAAAACTTGAGATACCTTTTCATAAGGTGGATTTAAGTGAACCATACAGGGAGAGGGTTATAGACTATATGTTTTCTGAATATGAAAAGGGTCGTACCCCTAACCCTGATGTACTTTGCAATCGTGAAATAAAATTTGACTCATTTGTTGATGCAGCAAGAGAGTTAGGAGCTGATCTTGTTGCAACCGGTCACTATTGCAGGAAAGATGTTATCAGGGTACAGGATAAGGATATTTACAGACTGCTGACAGGCGTTGATACAAACAAGGATCAGAGTTACTTTCTTTGCCAGGTTAACCAGGAGCAATTGAAAAATGCACTTTTCCCGATAGGTGATATTGTAAAGCCGGAAGTACGCAGGATAGCTGAAAGGCTCGGACTGGTAACTGCACAGCGAAAAGATTCACAAGGTATATGTTTTGTTGGAAAGGTTGACCTTCCGACATTTTTGCAACAGAAGCTTAAAGTACGAACAGGACGGACAGTAGAGATAGACAAAAGTTTTAATTATAATGTTATTGAAACCGGACTTCCCGGAAACAGTATTTCAGATTGTGACCTGGAAAGGCTTACATCACCTTATGACTATAATCCATCATCCGGAAAGACAATAGGAAAGCATAACGGTGCGCATTTTTTTACTGTTGGTCAGCGTAAAGGAATAAATATTGGCGGATATATAGAGCCTCTTTTTGTGATAGGTACAGATGTGAATAAGAACATATTGTATGTGGGAGAGGGGCAGTCACATTCCGGATTAAGCAGAAAAGGTCTTTTTATCAGAAGAGAAGATATTCACAGAGTAAGACCGGATATGGATATCCCGGTTGGTATATCAGATGATTATATGGTGCGTATTCGATACCGGCAACCGGTTGAGAAGGCCAGGTTATACAGCAGGGAAAACGGGCTCTATATACTGTTTGACCTCCCTCAGAGAGGTATCGCTCCGGGACAGTTTGCTGCCTGGTACAGAGGTGACGAACTTATTGGTTCAGGTGTAATTGATAATTAATATTCAAATATTTGAGTTAGTCGCCAGATTATTAATGGCAATTTCGTTCAGCCTGTACACGATCCATTCATCCATAATCTTTGCTCCTATGGATTCGTAAAATTGCCTTGCAGGATTCCAGTTCAGTACTGACCATTCTACTCTTCCACATTTCCGTTCAAGAGCCAGTTGGGATATATGTGACAGAAGAGCTTTACCAACTCCTTTACCTCTTATTTCAGGTTTAACATATAGATCTTCTATGTAAATACCCGGTTTACCAATGAAAGTTGAAAAATTATGGTAGAATAGAACAAAACCTGCCTCACTGTTATCTGCCATTGCAAAAATTATCTCTGCATATCTTCTCTCACCGAAAAGATATTTTTCAAGGGTCTCTTCATCAGTAGTTACTTCTGATGATAATTTTTCATACCTGGCCAGCTCACGTATGAAACTAAAGATTAAAGAAATATCCTTTTTTTCTGCTTTCCTGAATTCTATTTCCATTATTTCCTCCATGTTTACTTTTTTTCAAAATTAATAAATCTCTTCAAATAGTGTTGATATCTTGATCACAATAATATTAAGGTCATCATAATATTATAATGTATATTTATGGTTCATCATGGAGAGCGGTATAGTAACCAGATATAATGCATCAGCCGGTTCAGGCAAGACGTTTAAGCTTGCCGGGGTCTACCTTGACCACCTGTTTGAATCTCCTACCAATTATCGCAATATCCTGGCTGTGACATTTACCAATAAAGCTGCTGCTGAGATGAAGGAGAGAATCCTTAATTCACTTTATGAGCTTTCAGTAAATATACCATCCGGCCATCTTAATAGATTAGTTAAACTGACGGGTAAAACTGAAGAGAGAATAAGAAGTGAAGCCGGTCGGATCTTGAGAAATATCCTGCATGATTATTCAGGGTTTTCTGTTGGCACCATTGACAGTTTTTTTCAGAAGATACTCCGCTCGTTTGCAAGGGAGAGCGGGCTGCATGCAGGATATAACCTGGTTCTTGACCATTCTGTTGTTTTGTCAGAAGCGGTTGACGATGTTATATCCGGTGTCGAAAATAACAGCGAAATGTTGTCATGGCTTATCCGTTTTTCGAAGCATGAAATATCGGAAGGTAATAGCTGGAACCTAAAGGCAAAAATAGGAGAACTTGGTCAGGAGATATTTAAGGAAGAGTTCAGGCTGCTCACCGAACAGGGTAGGATCATTGATGAAAAGTCATCTCTTACCGACAGGTTAAACGATCTCTACATTTTTAACAGGTCTTTTAAAAACAAATTGTCAGAGATGGCCTCTTCGGCTCTTGGGATATTGGAAAAGCATGGGGTGGATCAAGATTCCCTGCTGGGCAAAAGTAATAGTATTAAGAAGTTTCTTGGGTTGTCACTGAATTCTGTGCCGGAAAAAATAGGTAATTCAATGACCATTGCAACGGAAGAGAAGAGGTATCATTCACCAAAAGGTGACAGGACGGCGGTTGATATGGCTCTGGCAGACGGACTTGGTGAGATAATCGGGGAGATAACTCATTACTATAACTCAAATATTACCATCTATAAGTCTATAAGACTGGTCCTTAGCAATATTTATACGTTGGGTATCCTGAACGATATCTCATTCAGAATAAGAGAGTTGTTGAGTAGTAGTAATAAATTCCTGCTATCTGATGCCGGTGACCTGCTACGACAGATTATCGGTAAAGATCAGACCCCTTTTATATATGAAAAGATCGGGAACCGCTACAATAACTTTATGATTGATGAGTTCCAGGATACTTCCCTTATTCAATGGGAGAATTTTCACCCATTGATACTTAACAGTATATCGGAAGGCGAACATAACCTTGTAGTTGGTGATATCAAGCAGGCTATCTACAGATGGAGGAACAGCGACTGGACAATTTTCAATGGTTTGCATAATCAGTTTCATAATGAATCGTTCGGTAACGAAACCCTTGATGACAACTGGAGATCGGCACCAAATATTATTGCTTTTAATAATGCTCTTTTCTCAACCCTTCCTGGTTTGATAGAGGAAAATCCTGAAATAGGAGGAAATGTTATTTCTGATTTATACGAGGGTGTCAGGCAAAATGATCCGGGCCGGTTCAGTGATGGTTATATCAGGATGAAACAGATAGTTGCAACAGATGAAAATCATCAGAATGATATTATGCTTGATGAGATACCCCTGCTGATTGAAGAGATACAGGATAATGGTTATAGTGCAGGAGATATAGGTATTCTTGTAAGAGTAAACAGTGAAGGGCAAAAGATCATCGACAGGTTAATGCGGTATGCGGCAGAAGCCGATGGCATTAAGAGAAAGAGATATTCATACCAGGTGATCTCGCAGGATTCCCTTTTTCTTAAGAATTCTGCTGCGGTAAAATTTATTATTTCTACCCTTCAGTTTATGGTTGATAATAATGATAAGCTTGCTTTTTCATCAATGATACATAATTACCTGGCCACAACAGGAAAAAGTGGCGGGGAAACACGACCATATCTGTTGCATTCTGAATTACCAGGTGATATTGGATTCTTACCGGCCGGTTATACTGAGTTCCTGACTAAAATAATTTACTTTCCGCTATTCGATATCGTTGACAGGTTAATAGATTTTTTTGATATTTCTTCAGTAAAATCTGCGGTGCCATATATTACTACACTGCAGGATCTGATTCTCGAACTATCCGGAAAGGAGACAAATGATATCCCTGTTTTTCTCGAATGGTGGGAAAACGAGGGTCAGAAAAAATCTGTTTCTTCATCAGAACAGTCCGACTCTATTCAACTGATGACAATTCATAAGTCGAAGGGACTTCAATTCAAGGTTGTAATCGTACCGTTTGTTAACTGGGGACTTGATCATGGTATGAAACCTGTTATGTGGGTTTATAATGACCATGAACCTTTCAATAACCTTGGCGCTATGCCTGTGAAATATAAGAAAGAGATTGCCGAAACTGTTTTTGAGGATTTTTATTATCGTGAGAGAACCAATGTAGCAATTGACAGGTTAAATCTTTTATATGTAGCATTTACAAGGGCAGAGGAGTGTCTTTATGGATTTATCCCAACCGGGAAAAGAAAGTCTGATAATATCGGAGCCAAAATAATTGATCTTTTTACCTGTGATCATAATAGTACAGAATCATCTGTAATATTCAATCAATGGGATAGTGAAAAGATGATGTTCTCATTCGGACAGATTCCTTCAACTCACCCGCCACGCCGGACTGGTAATCCTGAAAATGACCTGATAATAACTTACAGGGTTTCTATTAATGACAGCAGATTACGCCTTAAGCTTCACAGTAAGGATTATACAGATAATGAAAACAGGGAGAAAAAAATTAATTATGGCTTGGTGATGCATGATATTTTCTCATCAATAAACACTCCGGATGATATAGAACCATCCTTTGATCGTGCAGTTAAGGAGGGAATAATAAGTATCTCTGAGCGTAATTATTTGATTCCGGAGATGAAGAAGATGATTTCAAAGAAACCGGTAGCAGAATGGTTTACCGAAGATGCTGATGTAAAAAGTGAGGCAGATATTCTGCTGCCCGGAGGAGATGTCAGGAGACCTGACCGTGTTATTTTTTATGATAACAGGGTAGTGGTGGTTGATTTTAAGTTTGGAAAGGAAAATGCATCCCATCTGAACCAGGTTCGGTTATATATGAAATTATTAAACGAAATGGGATACAAGTCTGTAGATGGGTATCTCTGGTATGTTGACAGGGATAAGGTTGTTAAATTGGATTAGAAGAGCTATAGTTGCCGCGGATGGCTGTCTGGCGGGAGTGGTAAACGGATAATAGATTGAATATGAAGTAGCTAAGTATGAATAATAATGAAAATACCGGAACTTATCCATGGGGTCATGACAGGCGATTTAATGCCTATTCCAACTACTTTAAAAATCTGTTTGGAGGCCGGGTGCAGAAGGTAAGTATTGATGCAGGGTTTACCTGTCCAAACAGGGATGGTACAGCAGGGGAGGGTGGATGTACATTTTGTAATAATGATGCCTTTAATCCTTCTTATTGTACTCCAAACAAAAGCATAAGCAGCCAGATAGGACATGGCATTAAATTTCATAAGAAGAGGTACCGCAGATCAGTTGGTTATCTTGCATATTTTCAGGCCTATTCAAACACATATGCATCTTTGGATCGTCTTAAAGAACTCTATACGGAAGCTCTTTCGTTCCCCGGAATTATCGGCCTGGTTATCGGGACACGCCCCGATTGTGTTAATGAGAAAATTCTCGATTACCTGAGTCAACTTTCAAAGGATGCTTATGTAACAGTTGAATATGGTGTTGAATCATGCTATGATAAAACACTTGAAAGGATAAACAGGGGTCACGATTTTCAAACTTCGGTTAGTGCAATTAAGCTGACAAGTGAAAGGGGAATACATACCGGCGCTCACTTTATTTTTGGATTACCGGGAGAGACAAGGGAGGATATGATGAAGGAAGCTGCCATGATTTCTGAACTTCCGCTCACAACAGTAAAATTTCATCAGTTACAGATAATCAGGGGAACTGCTTTGGAAAAAGACTACAGAGCTAACCCTGAAATATTTAATCTTTTTACGTGGGAGGAGTATCAGGATTTTCTAATTGGCTTTCTTGAGAGGTTGAATCCCGCATTAGTTGTTGAACGATTTACCAGTGAGGCTCCTCCCGATCTCATTGTGAGTCCGCGCTGGGGGAAAAAACGGGCAGAAGGATTAATGACTATGTTTGAGAATAGAATGGAAGAGCTTGACACGTGGCAGGGGAGAAAGTTTGAGCAGTGAGAAGTGAGATTTGAGAGAACAACCCCGAAGGGGTGATATTATAATAGGATGCAGATATTTTTAGAAGAAGTAGCGAAGCAGTTGATAAATGATTACAGTGATAATCTTGGTGATCATTGTCTTGTATTTCCTAACAGGAGGTCTGCACTATTCTTCAGACGATATCTGGCCCTGGAGTTGGATAAACCTCTCTGGGCACCAGAAATACGGACAATTAACGAGATTTTCAGGAAAGACAGTGATCTGGATATTGCCGAATCGCTTAAACTGATCTTCGAATTGTATGAGAGTTATAAATCACTTATTAAGGGAGCAGAACCTTTTGATGAGTTCTATTTCTGGGGGGAAATGCTTGTAAATGATTTCGATGATATTGATAAATACAGGGTAGATCCATCAGTTATTTTCCAGAATCTGCATGACCTGCGTGAGATTGATGAGAAATTTGGTTCACTTGATCCTGATATTGTTGCGATCATAAGAAAATTCTGGTCGGGATTTGATCCTGCAAAACTAACATCTGAAAAGTCTGATTTTTTATCTGTATGGGAGATCCTGAGCAGACTCTATAATGATTTCAGGGCACGGTTAAGAAATGAGGGATTGGCGTATGAGGGGATGATAATGCGTGACATGATTGATGACCTTGAAGATGGGGGTGATTATTGGCCGGGTACAAAGAAAACTTATCATTTTATCGGTTTTAACGCACTTAACAGGTGTGAAAAAGATCTGCTCGTTTACTTGAAAAAACTTAAAAAGGCACGCTTTTACTGGGACTATGACAGGCTCTATTCAGATGATGATAATCATGAAGCAGGGTATTTTATCAGGGAAAATCTTAAAATTCTGGGGCAGGACCTAAATGAAAAGTCAGGATTTAGCTACCTGAAAAACAGTGACCCTGCAAAGCGCGACTGGATAGTTTACAGTGCACCTTCTGATGTTGCCCAGGCAAAACTAATTCCTGGTATTATCGAGCAGCTTGGAAATATAACTTCCGATCCATTTAATACTGCAATTGTACTGGCCGATGAGAATATGCTTATGCCTGTTCTCAATAGCCTTCCGTTATCAGTTACAGATATTAACATCACGATGGGATATCCTCTGCATCAGACTCCTGTTTACAGTCTTGTTAACCGGTTGCTGAGCCTTCAAAAGAGAAGGAGGGAAGAGGGTAACCTGATTACATTTTATTATGGTGATGTTCTGAAAATATTGAAGCACCAGTATACTGCTTATCTGTTCAGGGATGACTGCGACAAGGTGGTCTCCATGATCAGAGACCAGAATCTTGTAAGAGTTCCGGCAGATGATCTCATGGTTAATGAATTCTTTTCAAAACTTTTTATTGCAGCCGATGATCATATTTCACTCAACAGGTATATTGGTAGTGTACTGCTTGAGGTGATATCTTCTATGGCGATAACAGATAGTGATGAAGAAACCGGTTCGGGTCGTTTATCCCTGCAGCAGGAATATCTGTATATTCTTATTAAATCGATAAACCAGCTTGATACTCTTTTTGATACATCCGGGTTAACGCCCGGAAAGGATATTTACAGCAGGGTTATCGAAAAGTTAATGCGAAATATTAATGTGCCTTTTTCGGGTGAACCATTGTGCGGACTACAGGTAATGGGTATACTTGAGACCCGGGTATTAGATTTTGAAAATATAATATTTATCTCTGTTAACGAAGGGATACTTCCAAAGGGATCACCCGGAAATTCATATATTCCCTACAACCTGAGAATGGCATTCGGGTTGCCAACTATTAAACATCAGGATTCAATTTACGCCTATTACTTCTACAGGCTGCTCCAGAGATCAAAAAAGATAAGGTTTCTATATAATTCAGGCAGCGGAGGTCTTAAGTCAGGAGAGATGAGTCGTTTTTTACTACAGTTGAAATACAGTGAAAAACTAAAACCGCAATTTGCTGAAAGCAGGTTTATGATAATACCACATGAAAGGGTTCCTGAGCAGATAAAAAGAACAGTAATAATTCAGGAGTTGCTGGAGAAAAAATATATTCAGCCGGGTGCTTACGGGTCGTTATCGCCAAGTGCATTAAATACATGGAACAGTTGCAGTATGCGGTTTTATTACAGGTATATTGCCGGGCTTAAGGAGGCCGATGATGTTCAGGCGGAGGTTGACTCCCCCCTCTTTGGGAATATTCTTCATCATGCAATGAAAAACCTGTATGGAGGTTTCGGAAGAACTATAATAACCGGAGATGTAATCGAATCAATGATTAATAATGCAGATAAGATAAACAGTGCAGTTGAAGGTGCATTCAGGGAAATAATGATGAACAGAAGACCGGGTAAAATTGGTGGTCGCAATCTAATTATTGTATCTGTTATTTCCGACCTTGTAAAACAGATCATGAGGGTTGACAGCAGATTATCTCCGATAGAAATTGTGTCGCTCGAAGAAAAATACAAAACCGGTATAACTATTGAGAGAGGTAATAAGAAATATACAATTTCCCTGGAAGGAACGATTGACAGGGTGGATAGCATTGATGGTGTTATAAGAATTCTTGACTATAAATCAGGAAAAGATAATCTTTATATCCGCTCTGTTGATGACCTGTTTGAAGAAAATGGTAAATACAAGAACAGTGCTGCTTTTCAGACACTTGTATATTGTTTTATATATCTCAGGAATAACCCCGGGGTAAAACTGCGTCCGTCGCTTTATCCCGTAAGGCTTATTTTCGACAATAATTTTTCTGATATATTTAATATCAAAAATGGTATTGGTGCCGGTTCACTGGATGATTTCGGAAAGATTAATGATCATTTCGTATCCTGCTTAACCGGAATCATTTCTGATATATTTGATCCTGAGCGTGATTTTGAGATGACATCTGAAACGTCAGTTTGTAAATATTGTTCATATAACAAACTCTGTGACAGACAGGATGTAAAATAATTATTTGTATATTCGGAATATGGAACATAATTTTTCTGCATATAATGTTGAGATAAAAAATCTTAAGTATATTACTGATGATGGACGAAAGTTTCCCAGAACGGCAATTGTTACATTCTTTGATACCCGTGGGGAAGAGATTGGGACAGAGCTATTTGGAAATCTTGATACAGGTGATATATATTCAATGATACGCGATGGAAGTGATCTGAACCTGGATAATTGTTATATCGGAGATCTCTCATTATCATTATACCGTCAGCACAACGGTCTTGACAAGAAGGAATATGTCACATTAAACGGTTTCTCAGCACGAAATACTTTTTTTGAGGCTCACATTGCCACAGATCTTTCATACTGTAATTTTAGTGAAGGGGGGGTCTCTTTTGAAGGGGCAAGTTTTGGAAATGGTAAGGTTCTTTTTAATAATAGTAAGTTCGGAGCAGGGGATGTGATTTTTTCAGGAGTTCTTTTCCAGGAAGGACATATTGAATTTACGGGTTCGGAGTTTGGTAATGGCGATTTTGTTTTTAAAAATGCTATAGTCAGGGACGGATTGAAAGATTTTCAGGATATGAAATTCTCTGATGGCGAAATAACTTTTGCCAACACTGAGTTTAATACCGGTGATCTCCTGTTTATTAATACTGATTTCGGTAATGGTAAATTTACTTTTAAAATTACACGTATTACCTCGGGGAAGGTAGATTTTCACTATTCCACCTTTGGAGAGGGTGATGTAGTTTTTGAAAGGGCTGAATTTGGTGACAGCAGGGTTGACTTCCGGGCTGTGGATTTTGGAACAGGCAGGGTGAATTTTAACCGTTCTCTATTTGGCACAGGTGTAGTAACATTTGAAGGAGCATCGTTCTCCGGGTCTAAATTTTATTTCAAGAGGGTATTAATGAAGATCGGAAGTAAGGACTTTAGCCTTATGGAGATGCCCGGTGCTGAACTGAGTTTCGAAAAAACCGATTTTGGCCTGGGCGGTTTAAGTTTCAATTCATCAAGGTGTAATATACTTAGCCTTCAGTCCTGCCACCTTGATCATTATGTTGATCTCAGAATAGCAGGCGCTTCAGAGCTTGATCTTTCCGATTCTATTGTGAGGGATATTATCGACCTTGAACCATATAATGTTGATGTAGATATTGATACAATTAACTTGTCAGGCATGAGGTTGCTGGGGAAGCTCTTTATGGACTGGTCAAAAAACAGTTGTAAAACAGCTATTCTTAACCAGAAGCATACATCACTGAGGCAAAAGGCAGAGCAGTTCAGGATATTGAAGGAGAACTTCAATGTTACCGGTAAATATGATGATGAAGACCTGGCATATGTTATGTTCAAGAGACTGGAGTCCAGGTCTGATCTGGATGAAGACTTGCAAACAAAAACCGGAGCAGGGAGAATATCAGCTACTGTTTCCTATGCAGCCAGATGGCTTGTATTTGATGCTGCAGGCCAGTATGCTACCAATCCTGTAAGGGTTCTTTTCTCGATGGTTGTATCCTATATTTTTTTCAGTCTTGTTTATCTCTCACAGATGGTATTTACAAAAGCAGATATTATAGCGTCGGTAGATGATAATCTGTCTGTCGTTGCAAGGGCCTTTTACCATAGTGCAATAACATTTCTGACAATTGGTTATGGTGACCATTATCCTTTCGGATCAATCAGATGGATATCAGGAGTAGAAGGGTTTGTAGGTCTGTTTCTTATGTCCTACTTTACTGTTGCTTTTGTGCGTAAGATATTGAGATAAAAGCTATTCCATTTCCTTTTGGAGGGCTGCCATTCTTATTGCAGTTACTGCAGCTTCATCACCTTTATTTCCAAGTTTCCCACCCG
Source organism: Bacteroidales bacterium (assembly GCA_030596125.1). Classification (GTDB taxonomy): domain Bacteria; phylum Bacteroidota; class Bacteroidia; order Bacteroidales; family VadinHA17; genus JAUVKT01. The sequence goes on from JAUVKT010000009.1 coordinate 24,506, forward strand.
AACGATCTTTTGCCTGTTGCAGGGTGTCAGTGGTAAGCAGACCAAAAATAAAGGGAATATTATATTCAAGATTTAAGCTTGTTATACCCTGTGTAACACCTTGACATACATAATCGAAATGAGGAGTATCTCCACGGATTACACAACCAAGGCATATTACACCATCCACGTCATCATATTCAGCAATAAACTGGCCGCCCAACGGAAGTTCAAAGCTTCCCGGAACATGCTTAATAATAATGTCATCGTCTGTAACACCATGTTTTTTCAGTGTAGTGACGGTTCCTTCGAGCAGCGACCATGTTATTTCTTTGTTCCAGTCAGATACAACTATCCCAAATCGCATATCTGAAGCCGCCGGTACAATTTCGGGATCGTAGGATGACAGGTTTACTGTTGCCATAAGGTTTATTCCTGTTAAAAAAACAGCAGGTGATCAGAGATCCGCTCTGTTACTGAAAGATCTGCTAATTAACCCTTGCTATATATTTTTCGATGGTGTTGCCCTCATTACTGTCGGGGTAAACATCCTTGATACGCTGATACAACTCCAGTGCTTTGGCTTTATTTCCATCCATCTCGTATAGCTGACCTGCTTTTAACAGGTAAAGTGGATTATAAAATGAGTTATCACTGTGATCTACAGCCTTAAGGTAAAACTCAATACCCTTTTGAGTGTCACCAAGCTCAACCCATGCATCACCTGTACAACCATAGGCTATAGGAGATATTGCAAGATCATTCTTTTTGAATTTATTCAGATAATCAATTGCCTCTTCATAATCTCCATTCCGAAGATAACATACCCCTGCATAATAATTGGCAAGGTTACCCGGTTTGGTAAAACTGTATTCATCAGCTATATCTAAAAAACCAAGATAGTTGCCATCGCCGTACAGGGCCAGGTTAATAGAATCATTGGCAAAATATTCCTCTGCAACATACATTTGAGAACGTGCATCGTTACTTTTAGATTTTGTGCGCATGTTTATCAGCCATACAGCACCTACAGCTATAACAATAATTGCAAGTCCATATAATAAGAGTCTGTAATTATCTTCAATAAACTGCTCTGTTCTGGTTAGCGTTGCTTCAACATTCTCTATTCCTTTCGGATCTCCTTTCACCACTTTTTTTGCCATTTCTTATATCTTAATTTTTACCAGAAAAAATATGAATTGTTAACTCCGCAAAAGTAGTTTTTTTCGGCTTTTAATAAAACAAATTGTAGAAAAAAGAGATATGCCGTTTTGGTTATTGTAATTATTCCCATTTGAATCTGTTAAATTAATCAGTCGGCAGTCCACCCTCCTTCGCTCTCCACTTCGTTTCGAGCTTCAGAAGGGCAAAGCAGTCCGCAATCGGCAAAAAAGCAAATAACAATCAAACAATTAGAACACAATGACAATTGAATTTAGGAACTTAACTGTATATAAAAGAAAGTTTTGATGATTTAAATAAAAGATCTGAAGGAATCAGACGATTGCTTAATCATATTCCCGATAAATCGGGACTGCCGACTGAAGATTGCCGACTTAAAGATGCAAAGGATAATGAGATTTGCCATTTTTAGCAATTCAAACTTAAAACACTGAATAGTTACGAATCTGTTAATATTTATCTGTTAAAATGACAGTTTGTTTTACTAAATTTGTATAACTATAATAATTTGAATACTGGAGACGAAAGGCTGAGGAAGAGACGAAAGGCTGAGGAAGAGGCAAAGGCTGAGGCTGAGGAATGGTAGAAGACTGGAAAACTGAAAGGCTGGAAGATATGTATTTAAGCAGACTAATACTTACAAACTTTAAAAACTATACTGAATCAGATCTCGGGTTTTCGGATCATATCAATTGTTTCATAGGAGATAATGGGGTGGGCAAGACCAATATTCTTGATTCGATTCATTACCTGTCGCTTACCAAAAGTTATTTTTCGAATATTGACAGTATTAATATTATGCATGGCCAGGATTATTTCCTGATTAAGGGCCGGTTTGTTGATGATAACAATAGTTACGAGGTATATTGCGGTTTTCAGAGAGATAAACGTAAAGTATTTAAACTGAACAGTAAAGAGTATAGCAGGTTATCAGATCATATTGGAAGATACCCCGTAGTTATGATCTCACCAGCTGACAGTGGTATAATTACAGAAGGGAGCGAAGAACGGAGAAAATTCATGAATGGTGTAATAAGTCAGTACGACAGAGCGTACCTTGATACTGTAATGAGATATAATAAAGCACTTAAAAACAGAAACATACTTCTTAAACAATACGGGTCAAACGGGAATCAAGATCGTGAGATGATTCAATTATGGGAAAGCCAGATGATCCCATTAGCTGAGACCATTCATCAAACCAGGGATATATTTATTAAGGAGCTTATCCCGGTTTTTCAGGAGTATTATTCTCATATCTCAGACAACCGTGAAAAGGTTGAACTTGAATACAGATCCCAGTTGAATGATGTTTCTATGAAATCTCTTTTTGAGAAGACATATGAAAAGGACAGAATACTTCAGTATACCTCTGCAGGCCCTCACCGGGATGATATGTTGCTTTATATGGATGGGTACCGAATCAGGGATCTCGGGAGCCAGGGACAGCAGAAATCATATCTGGTCGCACTTAAACTTGCCAAGTTTGAGTATATTAGCAACAAGGGAGGAATCAAACCAATACTCCTGATGGATGATATATTCGATAAATTTGATTCAGGGAGAGTAAGGCAAATAATGAAACTGGTATCAGAAAATCGTTTTGGACAGATCTTTATCACTGATACAAACCAGGAAAGACTTAAACTTATACTCTCTGAAATAGATATTGATTATAAACTGTTTAAGATTAATCACGGGGTAGAGGAGGTTATTTCCAGTGAAAAAGATAATTAGCAATAATGAGGCGTAAGAAAACAATGCTGCTGACAGATGTACTTAAGGAGTACAAGAAGGAGATGGGTATTGAAAACCGTCTCAGGGAAGTTGAATTAATCAATTCATGGGAGGAGATTGCCGGAAAGGCCATTGCCAAAAGAACTTCAAAAGTTTACCTCAGGGGAGGAACCCTTTATATACACCTCACTTCGTCTGTAGTAAGGAATGAATTGATGATGATCAGGGAGGTGTTAATACAGCGGCTTAACGAAAAAGCAGGTGATGAGCTGGTTAAGTCAGTAGTACTCAAATAACTTCCAGCCTTACCGGAAGATTCCCCGGATTATTAAGAATAAAATCTTTCAAAGCCTGAAAAGAAGAAACTTGCTTCAATAGTCGCATTCTCGGGACTGTCAGAACCGTGTACGGCATTCATCTGAAGTGAGGCTGCAAAAATCTTTCTTATGGTACCTTCTTCTGCCTTAACAGGATCGGTGTTCCCAATAAGTGTTCTGAACTCCTCAATCGCGTTATCATTTTTCAGGATTAATGCTACGATCGGTCCAGAGATCATAAACTCTACCAGGCCGTTATAAAATGGTTTTTCTTTATGGACATCATAAAATGCTTCTGCCTGCGGTTTGGTCATTTTTACCATTTTCATTGCAGATATCCTGAATCCGGCCTCATTTATCATTGCAAGTATCTGACCTATATATCTATTTTTTACAGCATTTGGTTTTATAATGGCAAATGTAAAATCGTTCTTCATATACAAAAGGTTTTAGAATGCAAGTCTTATATTTGTCTATCTTTAATCTTTTATTTCAAGTATGAGAAAAAGTGTTAGTAAATATATAAAAGAATTATCACAGTTTTTAGGTAGCGCCCAAATTATTTCACTGGTTTGCCACCACAACCCGGATGGGGACGCAATAGGCTCGATGCTGGCTATGCACCACTATCTTACAGCAAAGGGAAAAAGTAGCTATATGATATCCCCGAATACCCTGCCGAAATTCCTGAAATGGATGAAAGGGTCGAAGGAAATTATAGTATTTGAGGATGAACCGGGTAGAAGTACCGGTATTATTAAAAAGTCAGACCTTGTATTTATGCTCGACCTTAATGCTCTTTCAAGGATGGGTAAGATTGAAGATACTATGAATACAACCGGGAATGTAAGGATTCTTATTGATCATCATCCCGGACCGGAAATAGAGGCAGATCTAGTTATATCAGAGCCTTCCATCAGCTCAACAGCAGAACTGTTGTTTGAATTGATAATGCAACTGGAGGGTAACCCTTATCTCGAAAACAGGTTTATTGAATCGATATTTGTAGGAATGATGACAGATACTGGTAATTTTAACTTCGGCACTTTTGATGGAAATACCTTACGAAATGTTGCTCTTATGCTGGATGCCGGACTTGATAAAGATTTTATCACAGACAGGATATATAATAACTTTTCTGACTCCCGTATGAGATTAAAAGGATTTGCATTAGGTGAAAGAATGGTAGTTCTGACTCAGTATAAAACAGCCTATATATATCTTTACAGGGCAGATATGGACCGGTTTAAGCATGAGGTTGGGGATACGGAAGGATTTGCTAATATGCCTCTGTCTATTGACGGGATCATCTTTTCCGTATTGTTTATTGAACGGAAAGATCATATAAAACTTTCATTACGGTCGAAAGGAAATTTTAAGGCAAATAGTTTTGCCGGAAAATATTTTAATGGTGGAGGACATATTAATGCTGCCGGTGGCAAATCGGGTCTTGAACTGATTGATTGCATTAAATATTTTGAATCTCTGTTGCCGGAACTCCATGAGTATATGTGAAGTTCCAATCAATAACATTGCAGGAAGAAATCTCATAAATTTTAGCATGGTTTTTGTATGTTTACACCCATATTAATAATTAAATTGGAGATATGAGATCAGCGGGACTAAAAGGCATTTTAATAACGGGGATAATTGTTTTATCTGTTTCTCTCGGTTCGTGTGGTGATGATGAGATTGATTATGAACAGATGGAGAGGGAAAAGATAGATTACTATCTCAGTAGAAATAATATTACTACCGAACCAACAGCAAGCGGATTATATTATATTGAGTTGATAAAAGGTACCGGACTTCAACCTGTTTTGAGTGATACTGTAGAGGTTTGGTATACAGGCATGTTTGTTGATGGAACGGTATTTGATTCAAATATTGGTAGTTCATTATTGACATTTCCTCTTGGTGAGGGATATGTAATAGATGGCTGGGATGAGGGGTTATCATATATGAATGAGGGAGGGCATGCTATGCTGGTTATGCCCAGTTCACTTGGATACGGAAATGCTGGTACCGGATCTATTCCGGGTCATACGCCACTGGTTTTCGAAGTCCACCTTGTAAACGTAATTCCCGGGCCAAATCATTAAAGGTGACGAACGGCTAAGGGCTAACGACTAACGACAAACGCATATTTAAGAGCGTTCCGGAAAGCAGCTTTTTTCCTATAATTATTTTATAAGTTTATCAAGAGTGATATTCTTCTCTTTGAAGAAGTTTATATAATCATTCCATTGCTTTTCCATAAATCCGTCAATAAGGGCTTCAGCCTCATCCATAGCCTTTATTGCACCGGTAACAGATTTCTCCTCTCCATCTGTCAGTTTATCTGTTGCACTGTATAGGACATTAAGTCTGAACATCCTCATCCTGAACCCGTCGTCCCTGCTTGTAAATTGCTTGTTTAGCTTATTATATTCTGCGTTAACAGTTTTATATATCTCTTTGTATTCCTTCGCGAAGTCCATATCATCATTAATAAGGTCATTCATCTTCGCAAGTTTTTCTCTTGTATTAGCAAATGCTTGATATTTAGAGTTGTAGGCTTTAATTTTATTCTGTAATTCATATCCTCTCTGACGATTTGCCATTACTGCATCCACATTGGGTGCCGGGAGTCTCGGGTCTGATTCTACCGATATAGTAGTTTCAGATGATACTTCACCAATTTGAGCAGTTAATTTATACTCTCCGGGTAATACTGACGCTCCTCTCCTGAATCTGAACATATTGCCTCTTCTTTGTTGTGTTTGCTGTCTGGCAATCATTCCCGGCATTTCCGGGGGATCCGTATCAAATCTCCACTCAACCCTGTTAAAACCCTTTTTGGCATCAAATTCCAGATTCCTTATTACATTGTTATTCTCATCGGTAACAGAAATTTTAACCTTATCATCTGTATCATTCTTAAGGTAATATGTAATATAAGCTGCATTGTTTCTGTTGTCACCCATAAACATAGCGTCTGCTCTGAAGTAATATCCCGGGAGATTCTTTCGCTGAGCCATGGTGCCAACAGGTGGATCGATCAGAACAAGCTCTTTTTCGAACATCTTTACTCCTTCACCGGCTACTTTTCTCAGGGGTCTTATATCATCAATAATCCATATTGATCTTCCAAATGTTCCGATAACAAGGTCATATTCCCTGGGGTGAATAGCAAGATCATAGGTTGAAACTGTTGGATAGTCAACAGTCCACTGGTTCCATACCTTTCCTGCATCAAAACTTACATATAGTCCATATTCAGTACCGGCAAACATCAGCTTTTCCTCAACAGGGTCCTGAACAAATGAGAGCAGGTACCCCCATACATCGCTGTCATCAATAATCCTTTCCCATGATTTACCGTAATTGGTTGTATGGTACAGGTATGCTGAATAGTCGCCCTGACGGTAATTGTTAACAACGACAAAGACTTCTCCGCTATTTTTATTGCTAACATTAATCTGGGCAATCCATGATTTTTCAGGCATATTCTTAATATTTTTCCCTACCTCAGTCCATGTCTCTCCTCCATCGGTTGTTAGCTGAATATTTCCATCATCTGTTCCGGCCCATATAACATTTTGATCAACGATACCGGGAGTAATGGCAAGAATAGTACAGTGATTTTCAGCGCCGGTTGCATCTATTGTCAGACCGCCACTCTGTCTCTGTTTCAGTTTTTCGGGGTCATTGGTTGAAAGATCCGGGGATATTTTCTCCCAACTGTCACCCTTGCTTGTACTCTTATGTACAAACTGACTGCCAAAATATATTGTATTATTGTCAAAAGGATCCTGGGCAATTGCAGCATTCCAGTTGAATCTTAACCTTTCTTTATCTTCAGCTTGTGGCCTGATACTTTTCCCTTTACCGGTAACAATATCAATCCTGCGCAACGAACCTCTCTGCGACTGTGCATAGCAATATCTCGGGTCACCCGGAACCGGCAGTGCATCAAAGCCATCGCCTCCGATAAGGAAATCCCAGAACTCATTTATTATTCCTCCATTTGCCCATACATAAGCCGGACCACGCCATGATCCGTTATCCTGCATGCCGCCATAAATATTATATGGCTTTTCCATGTCAACGGCTATGTGATAAAACTGACCAACAGGAAGATTAGTAATATGCCGCCAGGTTTTACCCATATCGTATGTAATTGCCAATCCACCATCGTTTCCTTCAATAATATGCTTTGGATTATTTTTATTGAACCACCAGGCGTGATGATCGAGATGCACTGTACTGGCAATTGTTTGAGGAAAGGTTAATCCGCCGTCTTCGCTTACATTTATCCCGGAGTAGAGTGTGTATATCCTGTTCTCATTTAGCGGATCAACATAAATTTCTGCGTAATAGAATGGCCTGTTTCCTATCTTTTCTTCTCCTCTTTTCTGCCACGTAAAACCACCGTCAACCGACCTGTATATTGCATTAACCTCTGATTCGACATAGGCATATACATAATCAGGATTATTCCCGGCTATTGAAATACCTATCCGGCCGATTTTTTCCGGAAGACCATCTTCGGCCTTAATAAAGGTGTCACCACCATCCAGTGTGTAATAGAGGCCTGATCCATCTCCTCCTGAGTTAAAGAACCAGGGCCATCTCTGATGGTCCCACATAGCAACAAAGATCTTATCCGGATTGCCAGGGTCCATTACCATATCGGCTACCCCTGATGATTCGTTAGTAAATAGTATCTGTTTCCATGTTTTACCGCCGTCAGTAGTTTTGTACAGACCACGCTCAGGATTTGGAGCCCACGGACTCCCGATTGCACCTACATATACTATATCACTGTTGTTAGGGTTTATCAGTATCCTGTGAATATGCCTGGTTTTTTCAAGACCTGCCAGATTCCATGATTTTCCTCCATCCAGACTCTTATATAGTCCGTATCCACCGGTTATGCTGTTTCTGGGGTTCCCTTCTCCGGTACCGGCCCATATCACATCCGGTCGTTGAGGATCAATGGCAAGTGCACCTATTGATGCAACTTTCTGATCATCAAAGATTGGCTCAAATTTTATTCCACCACTTGTTGTCTTCCATAATCCTCCCGAGGCTGTTCCCACATAAAACTGTTCGAGATTATTCATATCAACAGCAATAGCTGTAACCCTGCCACTCATACCGGCCGGACCAATACTTCTGGGCTTCATACCATGAAACATGTCCATATCCACTTTCTGTCCCATGGCAGAAGTGATTGCTAGAAGTAATAGTACAATAATCGGAAATCTTTTAAGGTTCATATCGCATTAGTTTAAAATTATTTCAGGCAATTTATTAAAAAGAAACAATATATCTTTTCAAATGCTATGTGTTTAAGAATATGTAGGAAGTGAAGAAGTGCCTAAAGTGCCTAAAGTTAAAAGTGACTAAAGTTTGAAGACTGAAGACTGAAGACTGCCGACTGAGGACTGCCGACTGAGGACTGCTTTGCCCTTCCGAAGCTCGAAACGAAGTGGAGAGCGAAGGAGGGCCGACTGTAATTATCGGCCAAGAATAAATACAGCAGGGCGTTTGTTTATCTGAGGCACCTTTTTTCGCCAGTCTGATATTCTTTTTGTGACAATTAATTCATCAGCGCCGGTAATATCAACAGCTATACAAAGCATTGTTTGAGGTCTGCATGCCTTCAGTATATCTTCGAGCAGTTTCTGGTTCCGGTACGGCGCTTCAATAAGAAGCTGTGATTCACCTCCGGAAGTTTTATCCTCAATTTCTTTAATCTTTTTTATCCTTTCGGCATATTTAACAGGTATATATCCGTGAAATGTGAAGTTCTGGCCATTTAATCCTGAAGCCATAAGCGACAGAATTATTGATGATGGACCAGTTAACGGGACAACCCTGATACCTTTTTTGTGCGCGAGTGATACAACCGGAGCCCCGGGGTCAGCAACACCCGGAACACCTGCTTCACTCATCAGACCGGTATCTTTCCCATTCATTATTTGATTTAAAAATGATTCATATTCTTCAGGTCTGGAATGTTCATTCAAAATAAAAAAATCGGATTCGTCAATAGGAAACTCCCTGTCGATGGTTCGAAGATACCGTCGGGCACTCCTTATATCTTCTACAATAAAAGACCTGATATTTTTTGTGATATCTGTAACTCCGGATGGAATGACATGTGTGTATTCACTTGTCCCCAATGTAACCGGAATAAGAAATAATGTGCCTTTCAAAATGATAATTTTACGTAAAAGTAGTAATTAATTTAGAGTGTAACCCGTAATTGTTCGGTTGATCACCAATTATTTTGTTTATTTGAATATATAAATTTCAGATAGTGAGAATAACATTTCTTGGTACCGGTACATCGCAGGGAGTTCCTGTAATAGCGTGTGATTGCAAAACATGTTCCTCAACAGATAAAAAAGATAAAAGATTAAGAACTTCCTTGTTAATTGAAACAGGTGAATTCAATATCGTTATTGATGCTGGTCCTGATTTCAGACAGCAGATGCTCAGGGAAAATGTCAGGCAGCTTGATGCAATACTCCTTACACATGAGCATAAGGACCATATCGGTGGTATGGATGATGTAAGAGCTTACAATTATAAAAGCAGAAAAGCTATTGATATTTATGGTGACGAAAGGGTTCACAGGGCTGTCAGAAGAGAATATCCCTATGTTTTTGCCGAACATAAATATCCTGGAATCCCCATGATGAATCTGAAGATTATTGATGACAGGCCATTTTACATCAGGGATGTTAAGATTATTCCGGTAAAGGTGTACCATCACAGGCTGCCGATATATGGCTTCCGTATCGGTGATCTTGCATATATTACCGATGCGAACTATATCCCGGAAAATAGTATATCTCTGCTACGCGGGGTTAAATATTTTATTATAAATGCCTTAAGAAAGGAAAAGCATCTTACTCACTTTTGTTTAAGTGAAGCTGTAAGTATTATCGGGGAGGTATCTCCTCTTCGGGCTTTTGTTACCCATATCGGTCACCAGTTGGGATTATATGCTGAGGTAATGAAAGAATTGCCTGATAATATTGAGTTGGGATATGACGGACTAAGAATTGAATTTTAGCGGGGGAGGAGGATAAGAAGATCTTACCTTCTTTTATAGTTTTTTTTGAGTTTTTTCTGGTATGCTGTAGAGAAGAAGTACTTATTTCTGCCAAGTTGGGAGGTGTTGAGATGAGTATTTCTTTTCTTTTTTGCGTAAGGGTTTTGCTTGTGGGTAGCACAACCTGCCATAAATAACATTAGTAATACTATAAGGGAGTATTTTAAAAATTTCATAAATGTCAGTTATTAGAAGCTTGCTATAAGGTTAAAACAACAACAAATTAAAAAAATATTAATATCATTAACCTTATTTACGTATCTGAAGAAGAAAAGTTACTGACTATTCGATTCTTATTTGCTGTAGTGCCTAAATAAAACTAAATTGCGCACTAGTTTTGTCTTTTATTATATTGCAGCAGACGTGAAAAGGCTATCTATTATCTCTTTACTATTCTTATTATTAACTATTTTTTCAGGGGCTCAGAATCTTGAGAATTTTGGTCTTTCTACCAGGAGAGGGCTTAAGGTTGAACAACTCCTCTTTTCTGATAGCAGTAAGGTAGAACCCGATGAGGCATTTCCTCTTTTTAGTTTTGAACTGAATGGGAAATATCATCAATCAGATGATGTAAAGGCGGGTCTCACAGGTTCCCGGTTTATACTTAGCTTCGAAGAGTCTTTGAAGATAACTTTCAGATCATTCGGAGGGAACCATCCGGGTTGGAGAGGAGAGATAACATTCGAAAATGAAGGGTTTGACACAATTGAAATATGTAATGTACTGCCTTTTGGTGAAAATCCGGCAAATGTTTATATTACAGGTAAAGGCCCGTGGAACCTTGCAAGAGCGTGGTTGCACCGTCCGGGGTATGATTCGGTTAGGGTAATTTTGCCTGATAATGCATGGGAACTGGGTTATTCGTCAATTAGAAGGGGTGACGGATTATCAATTTGCGCACTGATAAGAAGAGGTAGTAATGAAGGCGCTATCATACACAGGTACAGTACTTTCATTCCTCCGGGAAGCAAAGTTGCATATGACTTTTATGGGGAAAGATATAGCGGTGAATGGCAGGACGGATTAAGGAAGATTTTCCAGGAGAGATATTTGTATGATTTGCATGAGTTTGATAACTCACTTTATGAAAGAGATGACCTGAAATGGATAAGGCATAGTTATCTGATTGCTCTTCAGTTTGCCTGGGATAAAAATTTTTATGACCGGTTCAAGGGGAAATACTATTATGGTGAAGTATTAAGGGAGGCAAACCGTATTTTTGGACACCTCGATGTATATGGTATCTGGCCTACCTGGCCCAGACTGGGTGTTGATAACCGCAATCAATGGGATATGTATTCCGACCTTCCTGGCGGAACCGGATTGCTCCGGAATTTTGCAAGGCTATCCAGAAAGAATGGTACAAGGTTTTTTATCGCTTTTAATCCATGGGATCAAAGTACAAGAATTGAAAATCCCTTGAGCGGCATGGCACGTTTAATTCATGAAATTGAGGCAGATGGTGTGGTACTCGATACAAGAGGCAATTCCAGTTATGAATTGCAAGAGGCTGCAGATAGTGTCAGGGAAGGAGTTATTATGTTTTCTGAAGGAATGGCGGTAACAAAGGATATGCCCGGTATTGTTTCCGGAAGGGTGCATAATGCAATATTTTTGTCTCCCGAGATAAATCTGAATAAGCTTATTAAACCTGAGTTTGCAATTTTCAGGGTTTGTGATGTTGGAGAAGCTATTTTACACAGGGAAATTGCTGTAGCATTTTTTAACGGGTACGGAACTGAACTAAATCTATTCAGAGCCGGCCGGAATTATCAGATAAGTGAAGATTATTCTTATCTGGCACGTACAACCAGGATATTGAGGGAAAACAGTAACGCCTTTCTTGATCAGAACTGGACACCGCTAATTTCTACAAAAGATAAGAACGTGCTGGTTAACAAGTGGACCGATCATGATAAAACCATATATACTGTTCTCACAATGAGCCCTGATGGTTCAGAAGGTCCTGTGTTTGAGGTAGATAAAGATGACAATTATCATTTTTACAGCTTGTGGCACGACAAAGAGATAGTACCTGTTTCAGAGGTTGGAAAACCAATGATACCCGTAACGCTATTACCCTATCCTCAATCATATAAAGGTTCCAGGAAAGAGGGGGAGGTGGATTGCATAGCGCGGTTTCCGAAATTGCTCAACAGCAGTATAAGAAATGATACGCTTTTAATTGGATCTTCGATTCCTGGTATTATACGGATATGGAAAGGATGTCCATCATACCTGAATGAGGAGTTTGAGATAGAAATTGTTGATGATAAGGCTTTTTACCTACCGGAAATAACAGGTAGCTATGAGGGAAAGGTTGTTATACAGCTCCTCGTTGATGGATCATTGGCAGATGTTAATGTAGTCTATCGGACCGGGGGAGTCCCATGGCTGATCAGCAGGATTGAAAAAACTGAACCTGCTTTCAGGTTTCCAGGAAATATGGTGTTGGTACCAGGAGCTGAATTTAACTTCATGGTATCGGCAAACGATAATTTTATTGTTCATCCTGCAACTCCTGACGGGATGGACGTTAAGGTAGATTCTTTTTTTATTGATGAGTACCCGGTTACAAATCTTGACTTTTCCAGGTTTATCCTGGTTGCAGATTATGTTCCTGCTGATACGTCAAATTATCTGAAGCATTGGACTAATGGTATTTATAAGCAGGGACAGGAAAAATATCCTGTGGTTTATATTAGCCTTGAAGATGCAAGGGCTTACGCTGCGTGGGCAGGGAAAAGATTACCTTCTGAAACTGAATGGCAGCTTGCTGCACAAGGGACAGACAAACGGGAATGGCCATGGGGTAGTGAGTTTCATGGTACAAAATGCAATAACTCATTTAGCAGGTCTACTCCTGTTAATGCTTTTCCAAAGGGAAAGAGTCCTTATGATGTTTTTGATATGGTTGGCAATGTGTGGCAGATCACTAATGATGTTTACGACAATGGCACGCACTATTTTCTGATTATCCGGGGTGGCAGCTTCTATAAACCTACATCAAGTTGGTGGTATGTGCAGGGCGGACCACAGCCACTAAATAAGACACAGATGCTGTTGATGGTTTCACCGGGGTTCGACAGGAGTGCTACAGTCGGATTCAGGTGTGTTAAGGATTATAGTAAAAGGAAGTAAAAGTTATAGTGAATTATAATAAATATCCGGCCCCGGGGCTTATTGCGGGCAGGTAGAAGTCTGCTGTTAACCCGGTTTTTTTCTTGTATATACTACCAAGCTTTTCGATGAAGTTGTTAATTTTTGTTTTATGAACAAGGCTGACTGTGCATCCTCCAAAGCCTGCACCTGTCATTCTGCTCCCGATAACACCATCAAGTGTCCTGGCTTCATAAACAAGAGTATCAAGCTCAAACCCGGTAACTTCGTAATCATCTTTAAGAGAGTCGTGTGATTCATTCATAAGATGACCAAAACCGATAAGATCATTTTTCTTTAAGAGATCTACAGCCTGCACCACGCGACCGTTTTCACTTATTACATGGTGTGCCCTCCGTCTGATGGTTTCATTATCGATGAGATTATCGATTATACCAATTCTGTCAATATTTATCTCACTCAGGTGATTTATTCTTACTTCAGAGGAGATGTCGGTTACTGCTCTTTCGCATTCAGACCGGCGCTCATTATACTTAGAATCGGTTAATTCTCTTCTTTTGTTTGTGTTTGTTATAACAAGTTGATAATCATTCAATTCTACAGGCACCAATTCGTATTCAAGAGTGTCGCAGTTGAGAAAGATTGCTTTCATCTTCTCTCCGAACCCAACAGCGAACTGATCCATAATACCACAGTTCATTCCTGCAAAATTATTCTCGGCACTCTGGGACATCATAACCATGTCGAGCATTGACAATCCTGTTTGGAAAAGTTCATTAAGGGCAACTGCTGTCACCATCTCAATTGAGGCAGAGGAGGAGAGCCCTGCTGCGTTGGGGATATCTCCCGAGAAAAGCAGTTCAACACCGCCAAGTGTGAGTTTTTTATTGAGAAATTCCATGAAAACTCCCAGCGGATAATTAACCCATTCACCATCTTCGTCTCTTTTAATATCTGTCAGGGAGGTCTCGAGAGAAAAATTAAAGTTAAGGGTATGCAATTTTATTATTTCATCATCTGTTTTTCTGATAGCCAGATAAGTACCGAAATTAATAGCACATGGAAATACAAAACCCCTGTTATAATCGGTGTGTTCGCCTATAAGATTAACCCGTCCGGGGGAGAAAAAAAGAACAGGATTATTATTCCTGTTCCCATATAATTCAAAAAATTTTTCAGATAGCTGCCCGCCGGTCATATTATACATTAATTTTCTTTTCGATCTCCGTGATCTGATGCCTGAAATGTTTGTCAGTATCAATAAGGTTATTGACGGTTTTGCAGGCATGCAGAACCGTAGCGTGGTCTTTTCCACCAATTTGTGATCCAATACTCGCCAGAGATGCTTTTGTCATACTCTTGCTGAAGAACATTGATACCTGTCTGGCCTGTACAATCTCTCTCTTCCTGGTTTTACTCTGCATCAGATCAATAGGAATCCTGTAGTAATCGCAAACAATTTTCTGAATGTAATCGATTGTGATCTCTCTGGTAGTATGCTTAACAAGTTTATCGATCATCTGCCGGGCAAGCTCCAGTGTAATCTCTTTTCTGTTAAGTGTCGACTGTGCATAAAGTGATATAAGCACAGCTTCCAGTTCTCTAATATTGTTTGTAATATTAATTGCCAGGTATTCAAATATATCGTCATGCAACTCAATACCGTCATTATAAGCTTTCTTTTTGAGAATAGCCAGTCTTGTTTCAAAGTCAGGTTTTTGCAGGTCGGCAAGCAAGCCCCATTTAAATCTCGACAGTAATCTTTGTTCAAGTCCCTGCAGTTCAACCGGTGGCCTGTCGCATGTAAGGATCAGTTGTTTTCCGCTCTGGTGCAGGTGATTGAAGATGTGAAAGAATGTATCCTGGGTTTTTTCTTTTCCGGCAAACTCCTGAACGTCATCAAGTATCAGAACATCTATCATCTGGTAGAAATGAAGAAAGTCATTTCTGTTATTGTTCCGGATAGATTCAACAAACTGAGTTTGAAATTTATTAGCATTAACATAAAGAACAATCTTATCAGGGAATTCCTCCTTAACCTGTATTCCTATGGCCTGTGCCAGATGGGTTTTTCCCAATCCTGATTCACCATAGATCATAAGGGGATTAAAAGCAGTTCCCCCCGGGTTATTTCCTACTGCAATACCTGCTGATCTGGCAAGTCTGTTGCAATCACCTTCAATATAGTTCTGGAATGAGTAATCAGAGTTTAGCCTTGGATCAAAATGAACCTTTTTTATGCCTGGTATTACAAAAGGATTTTTAATAGAACTTTGAGCAGCTTCGTATGGTACTGAAACCGGCCTGTTCTTGAGATCACTCTTGTTCCTCGATGGATATTTTACAGTATATGGTTTCCCGTTGGAAAATTGGCTGTTCTCCATAACCACGTTATACTCAAGTTTTGCATCATTACCCAGCTCTCTTCGGAGGGTCTTTCTAAGGATATCGATATATTGCTCCTCAAGGTATTCATAGAAAAACGGGCTAGGCACCTGAATGGTTAGAATATTGTTTTGAAGTTTTAGGGGAACTATCGGCTCAAACCATGTTTTAAAACTTATTGATGGAATTATGTCCTTTATAATACGGAGACAATTATCCCATACATCAAGGTGCGTTTTGTTCATTTAGATTAGTGGTTAATATATTCTACACGTAATTTTGGTCAGGCCTTAAATCAACCACAATATTTGTAAAAAAAAAGTTAATAAAAAAAATTATTTTTACTTGACTTTTTAAAAAAAAGTATATTAGGTTAGGATTCAGTATTTTATGAATCAAAAAAAAAATTAATTCCACAACTTACAGAAAATCAAATATATAGCTCTTATCTTTTGATATTCAGTAATTTGGAATGAGCGAACAATAAACATAAGATGTCATTTCTTGCTCTTCGCACCAAAAAGAGAAAAACGGACATAATTTTCAGGGCTGTTTCGGAGATCAAGAAGTAGTATATTTAAGTTTTCAAGAGCAGAGGAAAGATTAATATACAGGGAGTCGTCTGTTATTAGTTTCCCGGCGGTGCCTTTACCCATGTTAATGTTACTTAGAAGCAAAGAGGTTTCGTCGATACTTTTCCTGAGAGAGTTGACAGACTTTTCCATATCATTACCCGAAACCATTTTTGAAAAATCGGAAATATTTAATATAGTAGTATCCAATAATTGTCTGTTACCGGAAAGCATTGTGCTGAACCTGTCAACCTCTTCCACAAGATTACTGAACCTGGAGCTGTTTTCGGTAAACAGTTTGTCTATACTGGCAGTTATACTATTGATATTATCTGACGATCCTTTGATCTGGTTGACAACTTCCGGTGAAAGAACTGTATTAAGAGACTGTACAAGTGTATCTATCCTGGCAAGAAGCATGTCGGTTTTTATTACCAGAGGATCAAAATCTGATTCCAGTTTTTCGATAAGGGATACAGCAAGCTTGCCCGGGATAGTGTCATTATCAGAATAATACTCTGACTTGTTACCCAGTAATATTTCAATTTTCATGCCTGCAATTAATGTTTGGGTTGTTATTATAGCGACACTCTTAACAGGTATTAGAAGATCTTTGGTGATATTGATAGTTACAACGATCTTTCCACTGCCATCATTTAACAGCTCGATTTGTTGTACGACTCCTGCTTTATATCCGTTTATTTCAACCGGACTCGCTTTCTCGAGGCCGGCTATATTGTTATATACTATATAATACCTGTCTGTGCTGTTTAGTATATTTTTACCTTTCAGGAAACTAAACAACCAGATAAAAACTACTATTATTACGATAGCAACCGCTCCAATCCTGACTTCATTTGATAACTTCTTCATTTCTGATATTTTTTTGTTGCCTCTATAGCTTCCTGTAAAGGAATTATTTTTGCATCCTTAACTGCTATAACAAATGCATCCGGAAACTTATTGTTGAGACTTTTACGGTAATCAGCAGCATTTGAATATGTTTTGAAATGACCTGTTGCATATTTATAATATTTACCCGAGATAATTTCAGTAATATCCCCGGTTCCCATGAAATTGTCCGGGTCTGTCGCATGCCTGTTCGTTGATGTGACAACCTGTACCATAAACACGATAGCTCCCTGACCTCTGTTTAATGGTTGTTCCTGTTTAATAGCCGTAAAGTCACTCTTCAGGTCGATTGCCGATTTATAATCCCTGAAAGCTCTGAAAATTGCTGATGCTATATAATCCTGACCTTTTCCGGACAGGAGAAATTTCTCTTCACCTGAGTTTGTAATAAAACCTGCTTCGATCAATACACTTGGCATAGTAGTTTGCCATAATACAAGAAGTCCGGCCTGTTTAACACCGCGGTCTCCTCTTCCGACACGTTCTCTAAACTGATCCTGAATATAGTCGGCAAAATTAAGGCTTTGCTCAAGGTATATATTCTGCATAAGTGAGAAAATAATAAATGATTCTGATGAGCTTGGGTCGTAACCCTGGTACCTTGTTGTATAGTCTTCTTCAAGTGTGATTACAGAATTTTCTTTCATGGCAACCTTCAGGTTCCCCTCATCTTTATGGATCCCCATCACAAAAGTTTCTGATCCTTTTATGCGAGAGTCACGAAAGCCATTGCAGTGAATTGAAATAAACAGGTCAGCTTTTGCCTTGTTGGCTATTTCAGCTCTCTTATATAATTCAATAAACTTGTCGGTCTTCCTTGTATATATAACTTTTACTCCAGGAATTTTTTCTTCGATATAACTACCTGTTTTTAAAGCAATCGCCAGAGCTATATCTTTCTCTTTACTGTGTCGTCCGGCCGAACCGGGATCCTTTCCTCCGTGACCTGCATCTATTACAACTACCCATTCATCACGATCAGGTTTATTAATGCTTAGAACCGACAGGGGAATCATAAATAACAGGAGAGTTATTAGAATCATACCTGTATGATGAAGTATGGTATAATCTTTGAGATCTTTAATCCGGCTTGTCATACTTTGATAGTGAAATTTGATTAATTTTACTTCATCTTTTAAAATAGGTACGCAAACTATACAAAAATAGTATTTAAGTTGCATTTTAATTTAGTATACAGGATACATATTATCATATTCTTCCTTTTTTTATCAACAGTTGTTAGTGGCCAGATTGATAGTACCAGGTTTGAACCGCTTTTACTACAGCCGGATACAACAGAGAGGGAATCAGATACTATAAGAGGATTCCCCATTTCGCCCGATGCTGTTGAAATGCAAATTGTTTACTTTGCAGAAGATACAATGTGGACGGATCTGCCAAACCAGATGGTCTATCTGGTAAAGGATGCTACTGCAACTTATGGTGATGTTTTTTTGAGTGCTTATTATATTGAGTTTGATCTTGTTACAAGCGAGGTTTATGCCTATGGACGAAAGGATTCAACAGGTAAATATGTTGACACACCTATTTTCAGGGATGGCGATCAGGAGTTTGAAACAGAGGAGATCCATTATAATTTTAAGACCAGGCGGGCACGGATAAATAACATTATTACAGAGCAGGAGGGAGGGTTTCTTCACAGTGACATCACAAAAATGCATGATGATGGATCCCTGCATGTAAAGGGAAGTAAATATACTACCTGTGACGCAGCTGAACCCCATTTTTATGTTAGCCTGAATAAGGCAAAGATGATACCGGGAGAAAAAATTATTTCGGGTCCGGCCTACCTGGTTGTTGAGGATATTCCTCTTCCACTTGCATTGCCATTTGGTTATTTCCCGGTACAAAAGGAGGTCTCATCCGGTATTATTGTCCCTCAATACGGGGAGGAGAGTAGAAGGGGTTACTTTATGAAGAACGGGGGGTACTACTTTGCAATAAGCGATTATTTTGATTTCAGGGTAAGAGGTGATATTTATTCCAACGGAACATGGAGAATGAATACCGGCACCAATTACCGGAAAAGATATAAGTATAACGGTAATTTCTCATTTAATTATGCCAATAATGTTTCTGGTCATAAAGGGTTGGAAGATTTCAGTAAGGCCACAAACTATTCTGTAATATGGTCTCACAGTCAGGATGCAAAAGCACGGCCCGGTTCCCGTTTTTCTGCAAGCGTTAATATGAGCTCAAGCGGGTATGACAAAGAGAACAGTTATGTTGTTAACGATCATATAAATTCAACAAAACAGTCAAGTATCAGTTATTCAAAATCATGGGCAGGAACACCTTTCAACTTTTCTTCCAGCTTTAACCAGAGTCAGAATAGCAGGGGTAAAACGGTTAGCTTTAATCTTCCCCGAATGGCATTCGGTATGAGCCGGATTTATCCTTTGAAAGGTAAGAGCTCAGGTTCGACTAAATGGTGGCAGGAGCTACAGGTACAGTATTCGGCTAAACTTGATAATCGTATTAATATAGCTGATACGATACTTTTTACAGATCAGATGTGGGATGAATTCAATAACGGGTTTAAACACGATATTCCAATTACTATCCCCCTGAGACCATTTAATAACTTTTCAATTTCTCCACAGATTAGATATTCAGGTGTCTTATATACAAAACGGACAGAAAAGAGATGGGAGGAGAATTATTACGATCCGGTGCTGAATGATACAATAGGCAAGATTGTGGAGGAGGAGATGCCGGGTATGTTTTACGGTCAGGCATTCAGTCCTTCTATTGGTGCCGGATACAGCCCGCAGATATTTGGTACATATTTGTTTACCAATCCCGAATCAAGGTATATTGCTGTTCGGCACGTTCTGAAACCGTCTGTCTCCTGGTCATATATTCCGGCTCTTGAAGGCTTGTCAACTGATATGTACCGTGAAGTACAGAAAGATACCCTTGGTAATATGCAGGAGTATTCGATATTTGAAAACTCGATTTACGGTACGCCGGCGCTGTCCAGGCGCAGTAGTTCAGTCTCATTCTCACTAACAAATATTATCGAAGCTAAGGTGAAGGTTAAAAATGACACTACCGGTAAAGAAGAGAAAGTAAAGATTATTGAGAATTTTGCTCTTAATACTTCTTATAACCTGTTTGCCGACTCACTTAACTGGTCACCTTTATCAATGACGTTAAGAACAAGATTGCTTAAGGAGATTAGTGTAACTGCAAGGGGAGCTTTCGATTTTTATACTGTGGATGAATCATACAGGAGAATTAATACTACAGTTTGGGAGAGTGAAGGCAAACCATTCAGGCTGACCAGTTTTAATGTGAGTCTTGGGTTTGACCTGAAGCGGGTGTTTGATAATTTGTTTTCCCCTACGGAATCCGGATCAGACCAGAGCACCAGCTCCACTACCACCACTGAAAAGAGTATGGGTCGGCCTAACATAACTGAAGGGGGTGGTCCTCCGGGTATGCCTACCTCAATGGCAGGAGAGATGATGTTTGATGAGTATGGATATACTGAGTTTAATGTGCCATGGTCATTAAGGGTTGCCTATAATTTTTATTATTCGAAAAGAACTTTAGAACCCACTATTAATCAAAACCTTACACTTAACGGAAGTGTAACTCTTACAACCAATTGGGGAATAACCTATTCAACAGGTTATGATTTCAGGATGAAGGAGATAACCATGACAAGGGTTGGTATCAGAAGAGATCTTCATTGCTGGGAAATGAGTCTCAACTGGATTCCGGACGGTTACATGAAAAGCTGGGATTTTACCATCAGGGCTAAAGCATCAATATTACAAGACCTGAAATATGAGCGCAGGAAAGATTATCATGATAATTAAATTTTTTATTTACAATGAAACGAATTATTCATACTCAGAATGCTCCGGCCGCTGTTGGTCCTTACAGTCAGGCCGTAGAAAGCAACGGAACTCTTTACATTGCAGGCCAGGTGCCTGTAAACCCTGCAACAGGAAAGATAGTTGATGGGGATATTACGGAACAGACCAGGCAGGTAATGTTGAATATTAAGGCAATACTGGAAGAGGCAGGTTATAACTTTACAGATGTGGTGAAATCTACATGTCTGCTGGCAGATATGTCTGATTTCAAAGATATGAATGAGGTATATGCTGAATTTTATCCTGAAAATCAACCTGCAAGGGCTGCATTTGCCGTTAAGGGGTTGCCACTTGGAGCTATAATTGAGATAGAAACTATTGCGATAAAATAGAAAAGACCAAAGGCTAACGACAAACGCACTTTCATTAGACAATGGGATTCCTGCCTGCGCTTCAGCAACAATAAAAAAAAGGTGTCCTGTGAAGAACACCTTTTTTATATAGGCTGTTTTTTTTATTCAGCTACGATCTCAAACTGTACATCAACCTTCACCTCTTTATGAAGCTTAACAGTAGCGACATAATTGCCGACCTCCTTAATCTGGTCGCCTGGTAGATTAATGTTTTTTCTGTCAATATCAAACCCTTTCTCTTTAAGAGCTTCAGCTATCTGAATGGTATTAACTGATCCGAAAATTTTGCCTGATGAACTTGTTTTGGCTCCGAGTGTGATTTTAAGGTCAGCAATCTGTGTAGCAATCTGTTCAGCTTCTTCCTTAATTTTACTCTCTTTATGAGCTCTTTGCCTCAGATTTTCCGAATGCATTTTTTTTGCTGATTCAGTAGCCAGAATGGCAAATCCTTTTGGAATAAGGAAATTCCTTCCATAACCATTCTTAACGGTTACAATATCATCTTTGCTTCCAATTCCGGGCATATCCTGCTTAAGTATAATTATCATTTTTTACCCTCCTTTTTATTTGAAAAGATCAACAACATATGGTAGAAGCGCAAGATGACGCGCTCTCTTAATTGACTTCGCTACTTTTCTCTGGTACTTCAGTGATGTTCCGGTAAGTCTGCGGGGAAGAATTTTACCCTGCTCATTTAGAAATTTCTTAAGAAATTCAGGATCTTTATAATCGATATACCTTATCTTATTCTTTTTGAAACGGCAGTATCTTTTCTTCTTAATTTCTACAGTTGGCGGAGTTAAATATCTGATTTCTGATTCGTTCTGTGCCATAGCTTAATCCTCCTTTACTTTTTCTGTTTCCTTCTGTTTTCTCTTCTTCTCGGCGTATTCAACGGCATACTTGTCCATCCTGAAAGTTAAAAATCTGATGATTCTTTCGTCCCTTCTGTACTGTAATTCGAGCTTCTCAATCAATTCACCAGGGCTCCTGAACTCTATCATGTAATAGAACCCTGTTGACTTTTTCTGAATAGGGTAGGCCAGCTTTTTCAGGCCCCAGTTCTCCTCATGAACGATCTCACCTTCGCTATCGGTGATCACCTTCTTGAATTTTTGTACCGCTTCCTTTATCTGAGTTTCAGATAAAACGGGAGTTGCAATGAAAACGGTTTCATACTGATTTAACATAATGATTACTTTATTTATTTGGTATTAAAATTGGGATGCAAAATTAGAGTTTTTTTGCTTAATTACAAATATACAGGCCAAATTTATTAAATATAAATAGGTTGCAATTGAGCCTCTTCCGACTCTTAATTTTTATATATTTGTCTGGTATTATTTTCAATTCTGACCAGGGAGAATTTATGGAGAACTTCATTGTATCAGCCAGGAAATACCGGCCAAACACATTCGATACTGTAGTTGGACAGGAGTCAATTACAAATACTCTTAAAAACGCCATTAAGACAAGTCATCTTTCCCAGGCTTACCTGTTTTGCGGACCGAGAGGAGTGGGAAAAACTACATGTGCAAGAATTCTGGCAAAAACCATAAATTGTCAGAATCTGTCCGAAAATGTTGAAGCATGCGATCAATGCGAATCGTGTAACTCGTTTAATACGTCGCGGTCATTTAATATTCATGAACTTGATGCAGCTTCAAATAACAAGGTTGATGATATACGTACGTTAACCGACCAGGTGAGAATTCCTCCCCAGGTTGGTAAATATAGCATTTATATTATCGATGAGGTCCATATGCTCTCTACCTCTGCTTTTAATGCTTTTCTAAAAACACTTGAAGAGCCGCCTCCACATGCGATATTTATTCTTGCAACAACCGAAAAGCAGAAGATAATACCTACAATATTGTCAAGATGTCAGATTTTTGATTTTCAGAGAATTACAATTGATGATATCTCCAGCCGACTGAGATATGTTACAGACCAGGAGGGTGTTGAAGCCGAACAGGAGGCTCTTAATGTTATTGCCCAGAAGGCAGATGGAGCTATGAGAGATGCACTCTCTATTTTTGATCAGATTGTTAGTTTTTCAGGCAGACAAATAACTTACAACAATGTAATTGAAAATCTTAATGTTCTTGATCACGAATATTACCTCAGGATAACAGAAGCCTTTAAAAAGGGCGATGTGTCTAATTCTCTTTTGATTTTCAATGAGATACTTGAAAAAGGTTTTGACGGACATAATTTTGTTGCAGGTCTTGGCAGCCATTTCAGGAACCTGCTGGTAGCAGGAGATAAGGCTACTATTAGCCTTGTTGAGGTGGGATCCAAAGTAAGAGAGAGGTATATCAGCCAGCGGGCCGGATGTACTTCAGGATTCTTGTATGAAGGACTTGAAATGCTGGCCAATTGCGATATCAATTATAAATCGAGCAGAAACCAGAGATTGCATGTTGAACTTGCACTGATAAAATTATGTAATATTTCAGGTAAGACGATAAAAAAGGAAAACAAAACTGAAACCGAAACCGAAACCGAAACAAAAACACCTGAGCAGAAGGAAGTTATAGCAGAGACGGTTGCCGGCACTACAGAAAAGGAGGTAAAACAAAGTGGTAAAGAGACTGTCAGGGAAGGCGAGAACAAAGTTGAACAACCTTTGCCTGCAGACAGGATCTCTGTAACCGGGAAAAAAGTAATATCAATAAAGGATGC
>JAUVKT010000082.1 GCA_030596125.1 Bacteroidales bacterium
ATTTCTGATGACGATTATTCAGATAATGATATACTTCCGGATGAGGAATCTGACTTGCCCGATTTCGAAAATATTGATGATTTTGAGGAGATATAAACTGCCAATACTGCTTATTATTTAATATGCGGTAACTAATCAGTCGGCAGCCGGCAGTCCACAGTCGGCAAAAGAACAATAAACAATTCTGCACAATGACAATTGAATTTAGGAACTTAACTGTATATAAAAGAAAGGTTTGATGATTTTAATAAATGATCTGAAAAAATCGGACGATTACTTAATCATATTCCCGATAGATCGGGATTGAAAAGTATATATAGACTGATCTTCAAATTTCTGTTTTTTCGGGACTGCCGACTGAAGATTGCCGACTTAAAGATGCAAAGAATAATAAAATCAGCCATTTCAAACACAAGACACTGAATAGTTACAATATGCGTAATACCCTCATCATTCTGTTAGGACCAACCGGAATTGGTAAGACCGGTATATCTATTGATATCGCCAAACATTTCCATACAGAAATTATTTCATGTGATTCAAGACAATTTTATAAAGAGATGACAATAGGGACAGCTGTTCCCTCCGTCATACAACTTAAGGAGGTAAAACATCACTTTATTCAGCATCTGTCGGTCGATCAGTATTACAGTGCCTCATTATACGAGACTGACAGCATCAAACTACTGAATAAGCTATTTCGCAAGAAAAATATTGTAATTATGACAGGTGGGTCAGGACTCTATATTGATGCCGTATGCGGGACAATAGATGCAATACCTGATGTTGATCCGGATATCCGGGATAAATATCTGAAAAAATTTGAGGAGGAGGGCATCGAAAGTATCCGTACAGACCTTCGGCTACTCGACCCCGATCATTATGCCAGGATAGATCTCCGGAATCCAAAACGAATACTCAGGGCACTTGAAATATGTGAAACTACAGGTAAACCATACTCCTCATTTTTAATAAAAGAGGGAAAGAAAAGGAATTTCAATATTATCAAAGCAGGACTTCAAACCGACAGGGAAACGTTATACAACCGGATAAATTCGCGAGTCGATGGAATGATCGCATCAGGGCTTGTTGAAGAGGCCAGACAACTATACCCCGGGAGACATCTTAATGCTCTTAACACTGTTGGTTATAAAGAGTTATTTAGTTTTTTTGATGACAAAACAACACTTGAGAAGGCCATTGAACTGATAAAAAGAAACAGCCGGCGATATGCAAAACGCCAGATAACCTGGTGGACACGCGACAATGACATAACATGGTTTACACCCGGGGAGGTTTCACAGATAATAAAGTTTATTGAAGATTCTTCAGATCAGCAATAGCACGAACAGGATCATCTGTACCAAAAACTGAACTACCGGCTACCAGCACATCCACTCCCGTTTCAATCAACCTTAAAGCATTTGAACTGTCAACACCACCATCCACCTCTATCAATACATCAGGATTGATACTCTTTACCATGTCCTTTAACTCTGATATTTTATGATAGCTCTGCTCAATAAAGGATTGTCCGCCGAAGCCCGGATTTACCGTCATAATAAGCACCATATCTATATATGGCAGTATATCCCTTAACAGTGCAGCAGGTGTATGCGGATTTAATGATACACCGGCTTTCATACCCAGCTTCCTGATCTCATGCACAGTACGATTTAGATGGTTACAGGCTTCATAATGAACAGTTAGAATTGAAGCACCGGCATCCCTGAACCTTGAAAGATACCGGTCGGGATCAACTATCATAAGATGTGTATCAAGAGGCTTTTTACTTATCCGCTTAATATGTTCTATTACGGGAAAACCAAAAGAGATGTTCGGAACAAAAACGCCGTCCATAATATCAAGGTGTAACCAGTCGGCAACGCTGCTGTTCACAAGCTCAATATCCTCTTCCAATCTTCCAAAGTTAGCTGCAAGCAGCGAGGGGGATATAATATGATCCATTTCCAGTTTTGTAAAATATAGTTGTTAACCCAGGTAAGTTTTCAAAATCTTACTCCTGGTGGTGTACTGAATTCTCTTTAATGCCTTCTCTTTTATCTGTCTTACCCTTTCCCTTGTCAGAGCCAGTTCCTCGCCAATCTCTTCAAGAGTTAAGGGATGTTTCAAACCAATTCCAAAATAGAGCTTTATTACCATTGATTCCCGTGGGGCAAGTGTACTCAGCGCTCTCTCTATTTCATATGTAAGGGATTCATTTATAAGATGTTTATCCGGACTTGGAGTATCATTACTCTGGATAACATCATACATATTATTATCCTCCTCATTACTTATAGGTGCATCCATACTTATAGTACGGCCATTTGATTTAAGCACCTCCTTAACCTCTTCGGATGCAACTTCAAGCACATCTGCAATCTCCTGTGCTGTCGGCTCCCGTTCAAATTTCTGTTCAAGCCTGGCCAACGCCCTGTTTATCTTATTAATTGACCCTATTTTATTGACAGGTAACCTGACAATCCTTGCCTGTTCGGCCAGCGCCTGCAAGATCGCTTGCCTTATCCACCAAACTGCATATGAAATAAACTTAAATCCCCTTGTCTCATCAAATCGCTGAGCCGCTTTTATTAAACCTAAATTGCCCTCGTTTATCAGGTCAGGCAGATTTAACCCCTGGTTCTGGTACTGCTTGGCAACCGATACAACAAATCGCAGGTTAGCCTTCACCAACTTGGCTAACGCTTCATCGTCTCCCTTCTTAATTTTGCGGGCCAGCATAACCTCTTCTTCAGGAGTAATAAGATCTACCCTTCCTATCTCCTGTAGATATTTATCCAGAGAGGGAGTATCCCGGTTTGTCACCTGTTTGCTTATCTTAAGCTGACGCATAATTATAACAACTGATTTATTAAGACACCGCAGTCTCTACAATATTAGTGAAAAAAAAAGTTTTCAACAACATATGAACCAAGCATGACAAAATTTTATCCATTTTAACACACATTGGCATAGCTTGGAGAGTTTTCCATTCACTCATTCTCCCCCTCTCCGTTTCATGTCAAATGTCAGAAGTCAACCGAGGCCGGCAGTTGCCGGACGAGCTCATGAGTGGCATGTGATTGTGGCCTGAGTGAGCGAGTAAATGTCAAATGTCCCCTCACTAAGCTTCGACCCTCCATACTTCTTACTCCATACTCTCTCCACCTCTCCTCCTCTTTTCAGTCCGCAGTCTGCAGTCTGCAGTCGGCAATGTTCTTCTTCCATCCTTCCACTCAACAATCTAATTATGATATGTTTAACAAATTTAAGCAACTTTCATTTTTTGATAAAATATTTTTCCGAACTTAACCTGCTTAATTTATAAGTTTTTCGTCATAAGAAGTCAAAGTACAAAGAGTAAAGGTAAGCGCAGATTTGAGACTCACAGATATAGCCGTAGCTATATTGAGAATCAAAAATTGAGCATTGCCTTTAATCACAGTAATTTGGCTTCGCAATAGATTAATTTGTGAATTATTCAGGTTAGTGTTGTATTATAGTAAGGATTTGCTTAATATTGCAGCGGTTTATACAGCATAGGAAATAACTCCTTGCAAACCTGTTTTCAAATCTGGAACAGATTTTCAAATAAAGAACAAAAATCAATACAATTTCTATATCAATTTTCCACAATATTTTTAATTATGTATGACATTCTTGAGTTAAACAAACAGTTGCTCCCTGATTTGAAGGAGATAGCTAAAAAGCTTAAGATCAAAAAGATAGAATCCTATCGTAAACAAGATCTTATCTATCTTATTCTTGATCAGCAGGCAATTGAAAAGGCAGCAGACAGTAAAATCAATATTAAAAAAGATAAAATCCGACCTCAGAGAGAGAATATTAGTGATGGGTCAAAACGGAAAAGCAGACGTCCACGCACTATGCAGGAGGAAAAATATAATAAAGCCCCTGATGAAATAAAAAAACCTGATAAAAAGGTTGAAAAGAGTGAGCCTGCACAAAGAACCGATAAACCGGAGGCTGAAAAAAAACATACCAAAACAACAAAACCATTTGTGCATAAGACATCTGACAATGCCAAAATGCCAAATCAACCACCTGAAGAAAAAAATCGCGAAAAAGAGCGGATTCCAAGGCCGGCACCTGCACCCAATGACAGGGGAAAGCAGTATAAACGCAGAGATACCGACTCAAAACCCGAGAAAAAAGAGGAACCTGCAGAGAAGCCTTATGATTTTGAAGGTATTATAAGTAATATCGGTGTACTTGAAATAATGCCCGACGGTTATGGATTTTTAAGATCAGCCGACTATAATTACCTTAATTCACCCGATGATATCTATGTATCTCAGTCACAGATAAAACTCTTTGGACTCAAAACCGGGGATTCTGTTAAAGGAACCATTCGTCCGCCTAAAGAGGGAGAAAAATATTTTCCATTGATAAAAGTCGAGCAGATCAACGGCAGAAATCCTGATTTTATCAGAGACAGGGTTCCATTTGATTACCTGACTCCGCTGTTCCCCGATGAAAAGTATACTTTATGCTCACCAGGAGAAGGAACGTTATCTGTAAGAATAGTTGATATGTTTGCTCCTATAGGTAAAGGTCAGCGCGGATTAATAGTAGCCCAGCCTAAAACAGGAAAAACAGTCCTGCTACAGGAAATTGCAAATGCTATCGCCAAGCACCACCCCGAAGCATATCTTATGATACTGCTTATCGATGAAAGACCTGAAGAGGTCACCGATATGGCACGAAATGTTAATGCCGAAGTTATTGCCTCTACTTTTGACGAGCCTGCTGACAGGCATGTAAGAGTTGCCAATATCGTTCTTGAAAAAGCCAAGAGGATGGTTGAATGCGGGCATGATGTTGTTATTCTCCTCGATTCAATTACAAGACTTGCAAGAGCTTTTAATACTATATCACCTGCTTCAGGTAAGGTTCTTTCAGGTGGTGTCGACTCCAATGCTCTGCAGAAGCCGAAAAGGTTTTTCGGTGCTGCACGTAACATCGAAAATGGAGGATCTCTCACTATATTGTCAACTGCTCTGACCGAAACCGGTTCAAAGATGGATGATGTAATTTTCGAAGAGTTTAAAGGAACCGGTAATATGGAACTTCAACTTGACAGAAAACTTTCCAACAGGAGAATTTACCCTTCTATCGATATACCTGCCTCAAGCACCCGGAGAGAAGAACTCCTGCTCGATAAGACCATCCTTAATAAAATATGGGTTCTCAGAAACTATCTTACTGATATGAACTCGGTTGAGGCAATGCAATTTCTCAGAGATCGTTTGCGTCAGACCAGATCAAATGAGGAGTTTCTTGTTTCCATGAACGGAGAATAGACATTTATATATGAATATTTTCTGTATGATCTTTATTAATCATTATAATTATTTATAGTTTTGACATACTATTGTTAATTTAATAACACTCAAATAAAAATGAGAACAAAAAAATTCATGACATGTGATGGAAGCCAGGCTGCCTCACACATGGCATATATGTTTAGCGAAGTGGCCTGCATCTACCCCATCACTCCATCATCCACCATGGCAGAATTTATCGATGAATGGGCTGCCAACGGAAGAAAAAATATATTCGGGGAAGAGGTAAAGGTAGTTGAGATGCAATCTGAAGCAGGAGCTTCAGGTGCTGTTCATGGCTCCTTGCAATCAGGTGCGCTTACATCAACATTTACTGCTTCCCAGGGTCTGCTGCTGATGATCCCTAATATGTATAAGATGGCAGGAGAACTGGTACCTGCCGTATTTCATGTAAGTGCCAGGTCGGTAGCTGCTCATGCTCTCTCTATCTTTGGAGATCATAGTGATATCTATGCTACAAGACAGACCGGGTTTGCTATGATCGCCAGTGGTAGTGTCCAGGAGATTATGGATCTTGCCGGTGTGGCCCACCTGTCAGCTATTAAGTCAAGAATTCCATTTATTCACTTTTTTGACGGATTCAGATCTTCCCACGAGATACAGAAGATTGAAGCTTTCGATAACGATGATCTGAAACACCTTATCGATACTGAAGCATTGCAGAAATTCAGAGATAATGCTCTTAATCCCGAACACCCTGTTACCCGTGGTACCGCACAAAACCCCGATATCTTTTTCCAGGCAAAAGAATCTGTTAATCCATTTTACGAGCCTCTGTCTGATATCGTTGCCGATTATATGAAGGAGATAAGTAAGCTTACCGGACGGGATTATAAACCTTTTACCTATTACGGAGCACCTGACGCAGAAAATATTATTATTGCTATGGGGTCCGTAACCGAAACAATCAAGGAAACTATAGATTATCTTAATAATAATGGTGAAAAGACAGGACTTGTTTCAGTTCATCTTTACAGACCATTCTCATCAAAATACTTTTTTGATGTACTTCCCAAAACTGTAAAAAGAATATCAGTTCTCGACCGCACCAAAGAACCTGGAGCAAATGGAGAACCTCTCTATCTCGATATCATAGAGCTGTTTTATAAAAGAGATAACAGACCGGTTATTGTTGGCGGACGTTATGGTCTCTCGTCAAAAGACACCACTCCTTCAATGATAATCTCGGTATTTAATAATCTTAAACTTGAAAATCCAAAGAATCAGTTTACCGTCGGCATAAATGATGATGTTACATTTCAATCTCTCCCACTCCTTCCTGATGTAAATGTAAGTGATGAGGGCATGTATTCAGCTAAATTTTATGGTCTGGGTTCAGATGGCACGGTTGGTGCAAATAAAAACTCTATTAAAATAATTGGTGAGTCTACCGACAAATATTGTCAGGCATATTTCGCCTACGACTCTAAAAAATCTGGTGGTATTACAACTTCCCACCTCCGTTTTGGCGACACACCGATCAGATCAACATACCTGGTAAATACTCCTGACCTTGTTGCATGTCATGTTTCGCAATACCTCGAAAAGTACGATATGCTTAAAGGACTGAAAAAAGGAGGAACCTTTCTTCTGAATGCTACATGGGAAAAGGAAGATGTAGCTAAAAACCTTCCGGCAGCATTTAAAAGGTACATCGCTGAAAACGATATCAGATTCTATACGATAAATGCAACCGATGTTGCAGAGGAGATCGGTCTTGGAAACCGCACAAACACTATTATGCAAAGTGCTTTCTTCAAGGTTGCAAATGTCATCCCCTATGATCTGGCTGTAGAAGAGATGAAAAAGTTCATCGTTAAATCATACGGCACAAAGGGAGAAGATGTTGTGAATATGAATTATGCTGCAGTTGACAGTGGTGGTTCTGTTACCAGGATTGAAGTACCGGCAGATTGGAAAAATGCAGTAGATGCAGAGAAAAAAAAGGAGAGCGAACTGCCTGATTTTATTAAGAATGTTGCAAATCCTATTAATAAACTCAAAGGTGATGATCTGCCTGTAAGTGCATTTGCTGGTCGTGAAGACGGCACCTTCCCGGCAGGAACAACTGCCTACGAAAAACGGGGTATCGCTGTTTGGATTCCTGAATGGCAGGCCGATAATTGTATTCAGTGTAACCAGTGTTCTATGGTTTGTCCACATGCGGCAATCCGTCCATTTCTGCTTACAGACGAAGAAGCAGGGAATGCACCTGAAGGAACAGAATCAATCCAGGGTATCGGTGGTACAAAAGGATATAAATTCAGGATCCAGGTGAGCGTTCTTGATTGTACCGGATGCGGTAACTGTGCAGATGTATGTCCGTCCAGGGAAAAATCCCTGATCATGAAACCATTTGAGTCACAGCTTGATCAGCGTGAAAGATGGACATATATGCATGAAGAGGTTGGATACAAAGAGACTGTTGTTGATAAAATGAAAACTGTCAAGAATAGTCAGTTTGCACAACCCCTGTTTGAATTTTCAGGAGCCTGTGCAGGTTGTGGTGAAACTCCATATATCAAAACTATTACACAACTTTTTGGTGATCGTATGATGGTTGCAAATGCCACCGGTTGTTCTTCAATCTATGGTGGATCAGCTCCATCTACTCCATATACAATAAACAAAGAGGGAATGGGACCCGCATGGGCTAACTCACTTTTTGAAGATAACGCCGAATATGGTTTTGGTATGGCTACCGGTGTCAGGCATATGCGCGACAGAATAACAATCAGGATGAACAGCCTGCTTAACAACAAACCTTCAGACTATGTCAAAGAGGCATTCACAGAATGGATTGAAGCCAAAGATGATGCCGAAGCTTCCAAATCTGCTTCAGAGAAAGTAATTGCAGCCTGTGAAAAAGATGGCAACGATATTTGTAAAGAGATACTCACTCTCAGTCAGTACCTGGTAAAAAAATCACTCTGGGTATTTGGTGGAGACGGTTGGGCCTATGATATTGGCTACGGAGGAGTTGACCACGTAATAGCTTCAGGCGAAGATATAAATATCCTGGTTCTGGATACTGAAGTGTACTCAAATACCGGCGGGCAGGCATCAAAAGCAACGCCAACAGGTGCAGTTGCAAAATTTGCTGCGTCAGGAAAGAAAATACGGAAAAAAGACCTCGGTCAGATGGCCATAACATACGGATACGTTTATGTGGCCCAGGTATCAATGGGAGCCAGCCAGTCACAATTCTTTAAAACTATAAGAGAAGCCGAAGCGTATCCCGGACCATCACTTATTATTGCCTATTCACCGTGTATTAGCCACGGACTAAGAGCCGGCATGGGTAAAACACAGGCGCAGGCAGGTGATGCAGTCAAAGCAGGGTACTGGCATAATTACAGGTTTGACCCCAGACTAGAAGAAGCAGGGAAAAACCCTTTCCAGCTCGATTCAAAAGAACCTGACTGGAGTCTGTTTCAGGATTTCCTGAAATCGGAGGTACGCTATACCTCTCTGATAAAGTCATTCCCTGAGCAGGCAAAAGAGTTGTTCGTCGCTGCTGAGGAAAATGCCAAATGGAGATACAACTCCTACAAGCGACTTGCAAATATGGAGTATTAATATTCTTATGGGGAGGATTCTTGGTTTAGATTATGGCAGAAAGAGAACAGGAATTGCAGTAACAGATATTACACAAACTATTGCAAGTCCGCTTACTACTGTTTCGTCACATCAACTTGAAACTTTCCTCAGGGAGTATACACAGAAAGAAGAGGTCGATGCAATTGTAATTGGTTATCCGGTCAACCTGAACAATATACCCTCTGAATCAGTTAAATATGTGGATCCGTTTATCAACAGGATAAAAAAAATATTCACCGGAATAGAGATTCACCTTGTTGATGAACGGTTTACCTCTGTAATTGCGCAAAAAGCTATGATAGAAGGCGGAATGAAAAAGAGTGAAAGACAAAAAAAAGCAAATGCAGATAAGATAAGTGCTTCATTAATATTACAGTCTTTTCTCATACAAAGAGAAAATCAGAAGAAATAATTTTAAAAAATGGTCTATCCGATATATATATATGGTCACCCGGTCCTGAGAAAGATATCAGATGATATTCAAAAAGATTTTGAAGATCTTGATAAACTGATTGAAGATATGTTTGAAACAATGCACAAAGCTGAAGGTATCGGACTGGCAGCTCCGCAGATTGGCAAACTAATCAGGATTTTCGTTGTTGACGGGACACCTTTGGCTGATGACGAACCTGAGCTGGCTGACTTTAAAAAAGTATTTATCAATGCACATATTATCGAAAGATCAGGTGAAAAAGCTCCAATGAATGAAGGATGCCTGAGTATACCCAAGATCAGGGAAGACGTGAACAGGGAATCCCGTATTCATATCAGATATTATGACGAAAACTGGGGGGTTCATGAAGAAGTTATTGAAGGCTTCAAGGCTCGCATAATCCAGCATGAATATGATCATCTTGATGGCATTCTGTTTACCGACAAGGTGAGTCCGATCCGTAAAAGACTGCTTAGATCAAAGCTTGCCGGACTAAGCAGAGGTAAATTTGAAGTTGATTACCGTACTATATTACCCAAACATAAAGTTAAATAGTTTTTATTTCCTAACTTTATACAGCTTGCATCTGAAGCTGTGCTGTATAAAGAGATACCTTTTTTACGCTTTTGCCCGCCCCTGGCGACAGGGATTCTTGCCGGGAAACTAATTTCCGCAGGATTAGTTCAGAATATTTATGCCCCATACTACCTTCTTCTGTCTCTTCTGATATTTATTATTATCCGGTATATCAGGGAAAAAAGCAGCTATCTTTCTGATAAGTTTGGTATCCTAATCACTATTTTCTTCTTTATCACCGGATTAACTGCCTACAATATAAAGTTCAGAAAAAACTCCTCAGCTCTCCCATCCGGAAAACACACCTATGTCGTCAGAGTAACAGACTATCCATCTGAGCGCAAAAGTACTATTAAGGTACCAGTAAAAATTATTAAGATCGATAACATTAAATCACATTCCCGCAATAAGAAACTTCTTATTTACTTCATCAAATCAGCGGAATGGAACACTATTAAACCAGGTGATATAATATCTGTCAACCTTGAACCACTCAGAATAGTGGATTTCGATACTACCGATAATTTTGACTACAGCACATATATGCTTACAAGGGGCTACAATTATTATGCTTTTGCAAAGACCTGTCTGAAAACGGAAACCAGGTATCGCAGATTTACAGGCCAATCACTGATAATAAGATCTAAGCTCCTGGCTGTTATTGAAAAAAACATAGGGCAAGAAGAAAATTTTGCATTGGTTTCTGCCCTTGTCCTCGGTCAAAAGCAGATGCTCGGACCGGAGATAAAGGAGGAGTTTTCCCGGGCTGGCATAATGCACATACTGGCTGTATCCGGACTTCATGTTGGTATTGTCAGTATATTAATAATGACTCTGCTGAAAGTTCTGAGAATCAGATCACGCAGAATGCAAATTACAATATTACTCGTTGTTCTGTGGAGCTATGCAATACTAACCGGTTTAGGACCATCTGTGGTCAGAGCGGCCCTTATGTTTTCTTTTCTGCATACCGGGAAGCTGATTAAAAGATCAGCAAACAGTATAAACTCACTGCTGGCTTCTGCCTTTCTGATGCTCGTAATAAATCCTCTTTACCTGTTTGATGCGGGTTTTCTTCTATCATACTCAGCAGTATTTTATATACTGGCATATTATAAGGATCTCTACAACC
>JAUVKT010000066.1 GCA_030596125.1 Bacteroidales bacterium
AGCAAAATCATCAGCAGGTGCTGCTCCCGGCTCTATCTTATCAATTTTCCAGGCATCCAGGTTAGTAAAATAATTTACTTTTCCATCTTTTTCCCATTTGTTTCCCTTAATGTTGAAAGAGATCCTGATATGATTATTAATGAAATCTTCGTTAATCAGGTCGCATCTTTCCTGTACACACTGAAATTTGATATATTCAATAAATTCCCTGCCACCTGAACCCTGTTCGGCAACCTCAATAATAAATTCACGTTTCCTGAACTTGTCGCTTACCTGTTGAATTGGTGATACTTCGATTACCTTTCCTGTTAAATCAAAAGACATACCTATTCTTCGTTAATTACTATTTTCTCTATCTTATCACCCTGCTGTATCAGGTCAATAACTTCAAGACCCTCTTCTACCTTTCCAAAGCAGGTATGTTGTTTGTCGAGATGCTGTGTATTCTGACGGCTGTGGCAGATAAAGAATTGTGAGCCACCGGTATCCCTTCCTGCATGAGCCATGGACAGTACGCCTTTGTCGTGATACTGATTATCACCATCAAGTTCACATTTAATTGTGTATCCTGGTCCGCCCGTACCTATCCTTGGATCGCTCATATCTTTTGAGTAGGAGCACCCCCCCTGTATTACAAAATCGGGGATCACCCTGTGAAAAGCCAGTCCGTCATAATAACCATCTTTGGCAAGTGTTACAAAGTTTTCGACTGTTTTGGGTGCATCATCATTATAGAATCCCACCTTCATCATCCCTTTTGATGTATGTATTTCAGCGTTCATTACTTTTCTGTAATAATATCTAACAATTCTATTTCGAAAATCAGAGATGCGAATGGCTTGATTATAGCTCCGGCACCTCTTGCTCCATAAGCGAGATCGGATGGTATATAAAACAAAAACTTTGAACCCACAGGCATAAGCTGCAGACCTTCAATCCATCCGGCAATAACACCATTAACAGGGAATTCGGCCGGTTCTCCTTTTTCAACCGATGAATCAAAAACTGTTCCATCAATAATTGTTCCGGTATAGTGTACCCTTACCTTATCAGTCTCCGAAGGTTTCTCTCCATCACCCATTACAAGTACTTTGTACTGGAGTCCGCTTTCAGTAGTGATAACACCTTCTTTGGTACTATTCTCACTCAAAAAAGCTTCATTTTCTGCGATAAATTCCATGTTCTCTTCCATTAACATTTTCTCCTGCTCTTTCATAGCATACATATTAATGTAGGCGGTGGAAGTAATATCATTAAATATGCCTTCATCATTTTCAGCGTCTATCATCCCTTTTGCCATTGCCAGTGGATCAATATCCCATCCCTGTTGCGTAACACCCTTATATGTGGTTACTCCGATAGCATAAGACAGTGAATCTTCGCTGGTCTCAAGCTTAACATTATCTACTACATTTTGCGAGCAGGCTGTAAAAATTAATATCAGACCTGCAATCATAATTAAACCCTTGAAATTCATTATTTTGATTTTTAGTTAAATATTGCGCAAAGATAATATATTATTACATTAATTGTACGTTAAAGGAATGTGAAAAAATGGGGTTAAAAGTTAAAATAATTTTTTACGTTATTGTATGATATATCTCTGATTAGATGTGACAGATAGCCGGTGTCGGACGGTATTTCGCCTGCCTCAGCC
Organism: Bacteroidales bacterium; assembly: GCA_030596125.1. Taxonomy (GTDB): domain Bacteria; phylum Bacteroidota; class Bacteroidia; order Bacteroidales; family VadinHA17; genus JAUVKT01. The sequence continues at coordinate 1,658 of JAUVKT010000066.1, forward strand.
ATATTGCCCAGCAAATTCGCAAGTATCCTTCTGAAATATTCATGTCTTGGATAGGAGAGGAAGCTTCTGGAATCGGTTAACATTCCGATAAACCTTCCTAACAGACCAAAATTTGCCACTGTCCGGAGATGACGTTCTATTCCATCTTTATTATCGAGAAACCACCATGCTGCTCCATACTGTATTTTTCCCGGCATACATCCCTGGAAGTTTCCGGCCATACTTGCTAATACTTCATTATCGGACGGATTAAGATTATATAAAATAGTGGACGTTAGCTTGTTTTCTCTGTCAAGACTATCGAGAAACATGGATAATCCCTGTGCCTGCGGCTCGTCACCCAGCGAATCTGCTCCTACATCGGGTCCCAGTTTTTTCATGATCCGGCTGTTAGTATTACGCAGCGCCCCAAGATGTATCTGCATAGTCCACCCTTTTTCAGAGTAGATCTTACCAAGTTCGGTCATTACAGCAATTCTGAATTTATCTGACTCGATTGGTGTAACCTCTTTACCTCCCGATACTTTCTCAAAGATCTTTCTTATCTCTCCTGTTGAAAATGTGATAGCAGGCATGGAGGTAAATGCATGATCGGATATCCTGCATCCGTTAAGGTTGAAGTAGTCAATCCTTTTAGCAAGAGCAATAAGCAGATGATCATAGCTTTTAATCTCTGTTTCCGAAGCAAGCTCCAGTTTTTTCATATATTTTATGAAATCCGGAGAGCTTGTTATATTCATCGCTTTGTCGGGTCTGAAGGTAGGCAGTATATTTATCTCAAAACCGGTCTCTTTTATCTGTTTATGAAATTTAAGGTTGTCAACAGGGTCGTCGGTGGTGCATAGCGTTTCTACCTTCATCATTCGCAACAGGTTCTGAATGGAGAAACTCTTATCGCTAATAAGGATGTTTGCTCTTTCCCAGATTTTGTTTGCTGTTGCAGGGTTAAGTATTTCGTCGATCCCAAAATATCTTTTTAACTCAAGGTGCGACCAGTGATATATTGGGTTCCCGATAGCAAGGGGTAGTGTTTCAGCGTATTTCATAAATTTTTCATACCCCGGCGCATCTCCCGAGCACCATTTTTCTCCTGTACCGTTAGCCCTCATTATGCGCCATTTATAATGGTCGCCCTCAAGCCAGGCTTCAGAAATATCCCTGAACTGCCTGTCTTCGGCAATATCTTTTGGAGAGAGGTGGCAATGGTAGTCAATTACAGGCAGGTTTGCAGCATGATCATGAAACAGCTCTTTTGCAATGTTATTAGTAAGTAAAAAGTCTTCGTGAATAAACATTTTCTTTCAAATTAATTTGAGTATGAAATTAACATTTCTTTTAAAATATACCCGGAAATTTGTGATCGAAAATTTTTGAAAGGAACAGATAATAATCCTTTTTTAGTGTTATCATGGTATCTTCAATCTCATAATAGGCCGTAAGCTCAATTATATAGTTGCTTATTGAGATTTCACCGGCCTCCAGTGCTTTTTTTAGTAACTCCCTGTTATCAGACTGATCAACAGCTTTTATAACATCATCCAGATTTGTTTTTATTGCATTACAACTTCGTATATTATCAGATAGTTCAGATTTGAGTAATAACAGTTCTCTTTCAGCATCTGCTACCATAAACCCTGTTTCGGCTTCTGCTGCCTTAACTTTTCCTCTGTTTTTCCAGAGCGGAACGGATATTCCTAAAGATGGCCCGGTAAATGATTCTCCTCCAACTGATTCAGAACCATATCCCAGGTTGATTCCCGGCAAATTTCCGGTTTTGTTCAGTGAAATATTTTTTCTGGAAACATCAACTATTTTACCCGGGATCAAAAATGCCGGATGCGAATTTAGTTTCTCCATAAGCAGTGAGTCCCGGTCAGGGTTACTAAAAATCGGATAATCACCATTTTTGAGCAATTCGGAGTTGCCATCACTATAATAATCAAGAATCGCCAGGTTTGACGATATGCGGCTTTCCAGTCTGGCTGCTGCCGACCGGATATTTGCCAACCTTATCATTATCTTATTGTATTCGATAATTGTTGTTTCTCCGTTTTCAAGCATCTTTTTATATGCTGTCTCAAGTGATTGAAAATGGTCTAACCTTTGTTTCATCAGAGAGAGGTATTCACGATCGTTATACAGTTTTATTGTATAACCCCTGGCTTCAGTCATAAGCATAAGTGATAAATTCTCAAACTCCAATGTTGCAAGTTCGAAGTTTGTTTGCTTCAATGTTTTGAGCTTTGAATATTTTAACGGGAAATCAAATGACTGGGTGACGCTCCATGTTGTTTTGTTTCCAATTACGTCAGGTTTACCCGGGAAGTATCCTGCCGAGACCATAGGATTTTCGGGACTTGTTCCGGTTCGCACTTCAGCTTCTTTGGAATTAAGCAGTTCTCTTCCTGCAGTAATACCGGGATGATTTTCATACACAGCTTTCAGGTAAAGGCTCGTAGACTGTCCTGTTACAATAGAAGAGCTGATAAAAATTATTAATAAGGATTTTATTAGTTTAATCATCATGGCCTTTCTTAAGGTTTAATAAATAGTAAACTGATGGAATAACGAATATATTCAGGAGTGTTGAGGAGAGAAGTCCGCCCAGGATAACTATTGCCATTGGGCTCTGTATCTCGTTGCCCGGTTTATCACCACTAACCGCAAGTGGTAACAGGGCAAGGGCTGCTGTCAGGGCTGTCATAAGTATTGGGTTAAGACGATCAACAGAACCTTTGATAATTCTATCACTCAGACTCAATCCTGATGAATTCAGGGCCTCGTACTTTGATATAAGCAATAGTCCGTTTCTTGTGGCTATTCCAAAAAGAGTAATAAACCCAATAATAGTGGGAATACTAATAACACCCGAAGATAACTTTATTGCAAAAACTCCACCAATCAGGGCCAGAGGCAGGTTGATAAGTATAATGCCTGCAAGTTTTGAGTTCTTAAACTCCTGATAAAGTATTATATATATTATTAGCAGTGCCATAAGTGATGTGATAAGCAGTCTGACAGATGCGCTTCTGGCACTTTGAAACTGTCCGCCATACTCTATCCTGTAATTGGCTGGTAGAGTTACTGTTTTGCCGATACGTTTCTGAAGATCGTTAACAACACTTCCGACATCCCTGTCTGACACATTTACCGAAACTACTATTTTACGTTTTACATTCTCCCGGCTGATTACGCCGGCTCCGGAGGATGAAACAATATCTGCTACAAAGGAGAGGGGAACCTTTTTCCCGTCATAAGTGTCGATCATGGCATTTCGGATACCTTCGATTGTACTTCTGGTTTCATCGTTATATCTCAGAACAAGCGGGAATTTCTTCTCCTCTTCGAATACATCGGATACCTTCTCACCACCAAGGGCAATCCGCACAAAACCGGTAAAATTATTAACCGGTATACCATACCTGGCTAACATTTCACGATTGGCCCTGATCTTAATCTGTGGAGTTTCAATAACCTGTTCAACGTTAATGTCGCCAATGCCTTCAATATCAGATGTTTCATTCTTTATCTGTGTCCCAATACTGTAGAGGGTGTTAAGGTCATCGCCAAAAATCTTAATTGCGATATTGGCTTTCGTTCCGGAGAGCATATGATCCATTCTGTGGGTAATTGGCTGACCGACATCGAGGTTGATTCCCGGCAGTTCATTAAGTTTTGATCTTACTTCAGCGAGGAATTCATTACGACTTCTGTCAAGAATGATATATGGAACATCAAGTTCGGATACATTTTCCCCAAATGAGTGCTCTGCCAGTTCTGCCCGTCCGGTTCGTCGTGCTACAACCTGAATTTCAGGAAATCCCAGTAGGATATGTTCGGCCTCCCTGGCTATTTTTACAGATTCATCGAGAGAAGTTCCGGGTGCTGCTGCCAGGTTAATGGTCAGCGCTCCTTCATTAAATGGTGGAAGAAATGTACGCCCAAGACCAAGAAACAGGACTAATGCAAAAGCGAGTAGTAATCCGGATATCCCAATTACAATCTTGTTCTTTCTGAGGGAGAAATCTAATCCTCTGCTGTAATGTTTATTCAGAAATCTCTCCATCCAGGAGCCATCAGACATTCTGACCAGTCTTTTTTCATTGGTAAGCAGGTAACTGCATAGTACAGGTGTAATTGTTATTGCAACAATGAGTGAAGCAAACAGGGCAACAATAAAAGAAATACCGAGAGGTTTAAGCATCCTTCCCTCAAAGCCTTCCAGAAAGAATAGCGGAATAAAGGTTATAATTATTATTATTGTAGCGTTCAGTATTGAAGGCCTGATCTCACTGGATCCGTTGTACACTACGTTAAGTACCGATAAACGCTTCTCTTTCGGGAGTTTTACATTTGCCCTTAAATGTTTGTACACATTTTCTACATCAATAATCGCATCATCGACCAGCGATCCAATAGCAATAGCCATGCCTCCAAGGCTCATGGTGTTAATAGTATAACCGAGCAGTTTCAATACTACAATTGAGAAGAAGAGTGAGAGTGGGATAGCGATCAGTGAGATAAGGGTTGTTCTGTAGTTCATCAGGAAGATGAACAGTATTAAAACAACGAAGATGCCACCTTCAATAATAGCTCTGAGTACATTATTAATTGACCTGCTTATAAACTCTGCCTGGTCGTATATATCGGTATGGAATATAACATCAGACCCAAGATTCTCCTTTATCTCAGAAATAGCAATTTTAATCTCTTCTGTTAATTCAACAGTGTTAATCTCAGGTTGCTTTATTATATTGACAAGAACAGCATCTCTCCCGTTGTATGAGCCTGCACCTATTACTGGTGACGGCCCGGTTGTTACACTTGCAACATCTTTTACCCGTACCGGTAGTGAATTTGATATTTTAACAACAGAGTTACCAATATCTTCTGCATTTTTGGTTCTTGTCAGGCCCCTGACCATATAAATATTTCCATACTGGTTAATAAAACCCCCGGAAGAATTTTCATTATTATTCCGGCAGGTTTCAGCCAGTTCGTTCATGCTTACTTCGTAGTGGCGCATTTTATAAGGATCTGCCAGGATCTGGTATTCCTTAGAATCGCCTCCAATGGTAGTAACCTGCGCCACCCCTGCAATTGATAAAAGTCTTGGCCTGATGTTCCATTCAGCCAGTGTTCGGAGTTCCATCCCTGTAAGAGTTTTTGATTCGATCCCTATAATCATCATCTCGCCGAGAAGAGATGATTGAGGAGCAATAACCGGTTTGCCGGTACCAAGTGGTAGCTCCTCAGAAACCTGTAGTAATCTTTCAGTTACTGTCTGGCGTGCATCATAAATATCAGTATCCCAGTCGAATTCAACCCAAACGATAGAGAACCCCATAGACGATTTCGACCTGACCCTTCGCAAACCTGTTGAGCCGTTTACTGATGTCTCGATTGGAAAGGTGACAAGCTGCTCCACCTCTTCAGGAGCCATCCCGGGAGCTTCAGTCATAACAACCACAGTGGGCGCCGTTAGTTCCGGGAATACATCAATATCCATTTCCCTGGTAACATAACTTCCGGATATTATAAGAATTAATGCCCCGAGCAGTATTGTGACCCTGTTGTTTAATGAGAATTTTATTAATCTGTTCAACATAGCTTACCCGTTTAGTGATTATGATCGTGTGTATTCGGTATGGAGGTCATCATAGACATTTTTACCTGATAAGCCCCTGAGGCAACAATATTTTCACCTGCGTGTAAACCTTTCAGAATTTCGGTGACCTCTCCGTCACTTCTGCCAGGTATGATGTACCGTTTTTCGAACTCACCGCTCTCTTTTTCTATAAACAGGTAATATTTTCCATACTCCTCCATAATTGCACTGTTAGGGATTGTTATCAATTCGTTGGTTTCAGGCCCCAAAAGCCACACCTCAGCAAAGGTTCCGGGTATAAGTTCCGGATCATAATCAATCCTGAAATATACCGGGATATAGAACGAATTTTTACCGGTACTTTTTCCAAAGGATATTTTACTGCCATTCATTTCACCTGTTGAGTAGATTTTTGTGCTATAGCTGGTTATGAAGCTGGCCTCTTCAACCAGTTTTAAAATATCAAGATCGGAGGGTGCTACATCAGCTTTCAGTATTAGTCTGTTTTCTATGATAACAGAGGCCAGCTTGTCCCCGGGTTCCACTTTTTGTCCTTCGGCAACGTAGATATCCTTGATAAAACAGTCATAAGGTGCACTAACTACTGATCCGCCTGTATTCAGATTCTGTTTGTAAACATTATACAGTGCTTCAGCTTTTATAAACTCCTTTTTCACGGACAGGAAGTGTTCGGAAGTGATAAGTTTATCACCTATCAGCTTTTTTGCCCTGCTATAGTTAGATTTCGCTGTCTCAAATTCGGCCTGAACATTTATATAATTGATGCTCATATTACCTTCTGTCAGGTTTTCACCAAATATGCCAAACAGATGCTGTCCGGAACTGATCTTTACACCCGGTAAGAGAGAGTGGCTGATGAACCTTACAATGCCATTACCTGTAGCAGTTATTATGATCTCATCTTTCTTATCTGTTATAATCTGTCCGCTTGTCTTATGCGTAAATCTGAATTTCTGCTTCTCAACTTTCATAATAGTATGATCTCCATCAGAGTGGGTCTCATGCTCTGCCTGTTCTGTGTGTTGATGATTATGAACTGCTTCATTTTGATCGGGATGCTGGTGAACATGCGTGTTTTCATCCTGTACGGGATGCTGATGATCATGACTATCTGCTTCTGTTTTACATGAGGTTGCTGCTGTTATATAAATCGCTGATAATAAAAATATTAAATATTTCATGGAGTGATGGATTGGTAAAATACTGTATAGCAAAAGATAAACCGGCTTCAGTTGAAGTTGGCAATTTGATCCCCGCAGAGCGAGGCAGATTACATTGAGGGAGGGGCTCTGAGAGTACGGCTTGTAATTAATGGAGGTCCGTTACAATAAGATTCAATATGGGTTACTGTTGTAATTATATTAAATCTCACTGAGGTTATATCCGGAACCGATGATATTGTAAAGAGGTGATCGGGAATAACCTTTAAGAAAAGATTTGTTGAAAAGTGACAAATATTACCATGATGATTCCCGGGTTGTGATAACCAAACAGTGTTGTCATTTTCGGTGTTTACGTTATCTCCTGATTCACTATGAATGATATTGTTGTTAAGATGACAGATATCATCGGAATGGTTATGAGGTATAATAGCATGGAGAAAAATTAACATCCATGCAATGCCAATAAGAGATACTTTGGTCTTTATGTTTTTCCTCATATCCGGAAGATATAATCAGGTGCAAAATTAACTAATTGTTTATCAATTACCTTAATAATAAAGATGCTCTTTATCATACATAGGTGTATGTAGATTATAGTTTTTGTATGAGAACAGACGATTTTTCAGGCTTCAATCCAGTTATAAAGTATTTTTTTCCCATAAGGTGTCATAATCGATTCAGGGTGAAACTGAACGGCCTCAATATCGTAGTGGTTATGTTTTATTGCCATTATCCTGTTTTCAACGGACAGGGCTGTGACTGACAAACATTGTGGCAGGAGAGAAGGGTCAGCAATCCATGAGTGATAAAGGCCAACCTTAAACTGGTTCGGAATATCATTAAACAGGACAGATGGTATTCTGGTTGTATTAATTAATTTGGTTCTGCCATGGACCACCTTATCAAGTTGCTGGAGTTTTCCGCCGAAACTGAGTACTACAGCCTGTAATCCAAGGCATATACCAAGAATGCTTTTACTATCTTTGAATCTGTCTGTTACAAGGCTCATTGCATCACCTGTAAGCGGAAGGTCAGGGCCGGGAGAAAAAATAATCTTATCAAATTGCTCCACCTCATCCGGGGTAAGATCATTTGCAGTTTTTATTTGTAATTTTACCTGCGGATGATTTCTTACAATATGTGCAATATTGTAGGTAAACGAATCGTAATTGTCAATAATCAGCAGATTCATGGCGTCAAAGATAATGAATAATTTCAGGCAGGAGATGAACAGGATGGGAGCCGCGAACCGTCCGTTTTTCTTTATTACTGATTTTGAGATGGCCAGGCCTCTGCTTTTTCCTCTCGATAAGTTGCCAGGTGATATCTATTTCTCAACCCCGGTCCATAGAAAAACTCCTGAGGAGCAAGAGATATCACCTTCACTGCAAATGAAAATTCATCCGGTGGAATTCGATGTTTATAAAAGGTCTTTTAACAATGTTACCGGTAATATAGAACATGGTAACAGCTATCTCCTCAATCTCACTTTTCCGACAGAGATTGATATAAACCTGACTCTCAAGGAGATTTTCTTATTGAGCCAGGCAAAATATAAGTTATTATACCGTGATGAGTTTGTTGTTTTCTCTCCGGAGATATTTGTAAGAATTGATAATGGAGTTATCAGGTCATATCCGATGAAGGGCACAATTGATGCATCATTGCCCGGAGCGGAAGATATTATTATGCATGATGAAAAGGAGTTGGCGGAGCATAATACCATTATCGATCTTATACGTAATGATTTGAGCATTATATCGAATAATGTTGAAGTTACCCGTTACAGGTACATTGATCTTATCAGGACAAATGGAAAAGATCTTTTGCAGGTCAGTTCGGAGATTACCGGGGAACTTACTGGAAACTGGATGGAAACAATTGGTGATATTATAGTTTCGATGCTTCCTGCCGGTTCAATAAGTGGCGCTCCAAAAAAGGAGACGGTCCGGATTATCCGGGAGAGTGAAATATGTGAAAGGGGCTATTATACCGGTGTGTTTGGTCTTTTTGACGGAGAGAGGGTTGAAAGTGCAGTAATGATAAGATTCATTGAACAGAGTGGTGGTAAATATGTTTATAAAAGTGGAGGGGGCATCACCTGGCTGAGTGATGTCAGAAAAGAGTATGACGAATTAATATCAAAAGTATATGTCCCTGTTGGTTGAAACAATAAAGGTTAAGGATGGCCGGATATATAATGGCAAATACCATTCTGCCAGGTTTAACAGAACCAGAAAAGATCTGTTCGGTATAGGATTGCCGGTTGATCTTACTACCAAAATTATTATTCCTTCATATGTACATAAGGGTCTTTTCAAGTGCCGTATCGAATATGATAGCCATATCAGGCATATCGAATTTATTCCCTATGAATTGAGGACCGTTTTAACTGTACGTATGGTTGAGGCAGGAGATCTTGATTACAGTCATAAATTTATTGACAGAGCCGATCTCGATAACCTGTTTAGTCAGCGCTATGGATGTGACGATATTCTGATTGTTAAGGGGGGAAGGATCACTGATACATATTATGCTAACATAGTTCTCAAAGGGGAGGATAACAGATGGTATACTCCATCATCATACCTGCTTCCCGGAACAAAAAGATCCTCTCTCCTGGATAAGGGTCTTATTTCCGAGATTGAAGTTACCCCTGCCAGCCTGCGCCGGTTTAAAGAATTAAGACTTATCAATTCGATGATTGATATTAATGATACTGAGGGGATTGATATTAGCCGGATATGTTTTTAAGAAAGACAAGCGACAAACGACGAACGACAAAAGACAAAAGGTGATAAAGTTTATAAGGTGAAGAAGTCGAATCGTGTAACAGTTTAACGTATCAACATTATTTATAGTATTTACTGTTTTCTCTCCTGATATTAACCAGCGGGTAACTATGATCGGATCCATTATAGGTGTAATTTATTTTATCGGCCTCTCCCGTTACACGATATTCCATATTATCAATAGTTGAATTTCCGGTGTTAATGGTTCCTTTGATTATTAATGATTTACCCTTTTCAGTTACCGAAACAGGCACTTCAATGCCCCGGTAAGTGACAGATTTAAATTCAACGGATGCTTCCCTGTCTGTAACTTCAATGATTATATCAGTACCTTTTTCATTCTCTCCGAGCATCCATGAATAATAATGGATATCTGATATTTTAAACAGTAGATGATTGTTGTGCAATATAGCGCTGCATCCTGCAAAAGTGATCAACATTACTATTGTTATTGTAATCCTCAAATTTGTTTTCATCTCTAAATGTATTTTTATGAGGCAGTTAAATATATCATTATAAACAGACAATGTTCTTTATATAAGGGTTTATTTAACAATGATTCAAAAACCGTGCAATTTGCTACAATTTTGTAATTACCGGTTGCATTGCAAAATAATTTTGTAAAATTGCAGTCAGAAATCAGGCATAGTTTTTGTAATGAAATAGAAGCCTGTTCAGGTTATAGTATTAATTTGGATTTAACTGATCGTGAAATGGACAAAAACAGCAAGTATATAGTATATTTTCTTATTATTAGCATTTTAGTGCTTGGCGGTTGCAGGAAGAAGGTTCCCGCGGATCCGGCTCCTACCGAACCGGTGCCTGAAGAAATAAGCCAGTACATCTGGACCGGATTGAATGAATATTATCTCTGGGTAGATGACGTTGATAAATTGTCTGCGGACCACTATCCAACAGCCAATGATTTTTATATTTACCTTAATGGATTTGGCACTGACTATGAGGGGCTTTTTTATGACCTGCTTTATCAATACGGTACTGTTGATAAATGGTCGTGGATAGTTGATGATTATAATGAACTGGAAGACTCTTTTGCAGGCATATCGACATCAATGGGATACGATTTCAGGCTGGTCAGATTTTCAGGTTCTGATGATGTCTTCGGATATATAAGGTATGTGTTGTCCGATTCACCTGCCGACCTTGCAGGGATAGTACGGGGCGACCTTTTTATGAAGGTTGACGGGGAACAGTTAAATATTAATAATTACATAAGTCTTCTTTTTGAACAGGAGAGTTACACCCTTTCCCTGGCAGCTATTAATGAGGAAAATAAGGTTTATCTTACTGGTGTTACAAAGCATCTTACAGCTGTTGAACTTCAGGAAAATCCGGTATTCCATACATCTGTCATGGACATTGGCGGTGTTAAAACAGGCTACCTGGTTTATAACGCCTTTACTTCTGATTTTAATATTGCGTTAAATGATGCATTTGCCTGGTTTAAATCGGAAGGGATTGGCAGACTTATCCTTGATATGAGATATAATGGCGGTGGGTCAATCCAATCAGCAATTTATCTGGCCAGTATGATATACACTACAAATACGGGCACTGTTTTCAGCAAGGTAAATTATAATGCCAGGATACAGGATTACCTGCTCAATGCTTATGGCTCTGATTTTTTTAACTACTATTTTGCTTCTCAGATTGATACCATTACAATTGATCATATTGTTACCCCTGGCCTTCCGGCGATAAACAACCTGGGATTATCGGAGTTGTATGTAATTGCTACTGATGGTACCGCTTCTGCCAGTGAGCTTGTAATTAATGGTCTTGATCCATATATTGATGTTACACTTGTCGGCGAAAACACTACAGGTAAATATGTAGGATCATTTACCGTTTATGATTGGGATAATTTTGGAAATATCAAACCGGGTCACATCTGGGCTATGCAGCCAATTATTCTTAAAATTGCCAATTCACTGGGTGTGTCGGATTTTGTCAGCGGTCTGCCTCCTGATGTTGAAGCAGAGGAGAATATTGCTACCATGCTGCCATTTGGCGACCCCGAAGAAGCATTGTTAAAAGCAACTATTGATCATATTCTCGGTAATCCGCCAAAGAAAAGTCTGTCAGCTCTTACAAAGGGTGTGAACTATGAAGTCATTGCCGATTCAAAAGATTTTATACCGCACAGTAAAGAGATGTACCTCGATAATAAGTTTAAAGGATTGAACGGGCTTAAGAAGACGGAATAATCTCGTTTCTCGCCTTTTGCCGTTCGCCGTTCGTCGTTCTTACCACCTGTTATCATACCACCCGCGAACATCCACTGGTGTCATACCGGCATTTATTGCAGCCTGGATACCCAGGTCGCCATCCTCAAATACCGTAATAAGTGCAGGGTCAACACTCATTAGTTCGGCACATTTAAGGAATGTCTCAGGATGAGGTTTATGATTTGTTACATCGTTTGCAGTTACAATAATATTGAAATAGTCGGTCATCCCAATATTCTCAAGAGTTGACATTACTGCTTCTTTGTGTCCGCC
>JAUVKT010000116.1 GCA_030596125.1 Bacteroidales bacterium
CTCAAAACCTGTTTTCGTTTTAAAGAGAAAGGGGTTTCAACTGTAAAGTTATAACCTATATCATTAAAAATTATCTCATATTTATTCTGTTTATTCTGTACAATCTCAACCGGATATCTTCTGTTTTTCCATAGAATATAGGTACCATGCTTTTCATCGTCCTTGATTTTAATTTCATATTCCCTTTTCCCGATAGTTATTATATTACTTAAAGGAAGTGTGAAACCAAACTTTTTTTTGTCGCGAAGTGCGTATAATTTCTTTTTAGTAACCATTAGTATAAATAATTTTGGTTAGAACTGGCCCATTCTCTTATTAAGTATCCATGGGCTAAGTTTCTTGCCCTTTTCAAAATTGACATTCAGATTGGTCTCATCCAGGTTCTCCTCAATAAATAGCCTGGTTGCAAGCCATGCAGCAAGCATCTCTTCATATTCGCTGTACTCATAAAAGGCATCAAGTCTGTTTTCAATAAAGGATGTGGTAATTGTTCCATTTATAAACTCGGGGTGACGTATCAACATCCTGAAAAACGGCAATGTGGTTTTAGTTCCCTTTATCCATACCTTGTCAAGAGCTTTTTTACAGTTAAGAACAGCTTCCTTACGGTTTTTTCCGGTGACTATCAGCTTTGTAATCATTGAGTCAAAATTGGCAGCAATTACTGAGCCTTTCTCAACACCCGAATCGACTCTGACAAAATCATCATCAGGTAAAATAAGTTTTTCGATCTTCCCGGGAGCAGGGGTGAAGGATGATTGAACATCTTCGGCGTTGATCCTGCATTCGATCGCCCAGCCGTTCAGTTTAATATCTTTTTGTTTATACCTGAGAGGTTCATCCATGGCAATCCTTATCTGTTCTTCAATAAGATCAATGCTCGTAATCATCTCAGTCACCGGATGTTCGACCTGTATACGGGTATTCATCTCCATAAAATAGAAGATCTTATTTGAGTCATATAAAAACTCAACTGTACCGGCTGAATAGTATCCTACTGATTCTGCCATTTTTACAGCAATATCGCCCATAATTTTCCTCGTCTTTTCATCAAGGGCAGGAGAAGGAGCTTCTTCCAGTAATTTTTGATGTTTACGCTGAACTGAACATTCTCTCTCTCCCAGGTGAATTACATTTCCCTGTTTATCACCAAGTATCTGAAATTCTATGTGTTTTGGATTTTCAATATATTTTTCAATAAAAACAGCAGGATCAGAAAATGCTTTTTCAGCCTCGTTACTGGCCAGCCTGAACATCCTGGCGATCTCCTGATCGTTTCTGACAATTCTCATTCCTCTGCCGCCGCCACCTGAGGCTGCTTTAATAATTACCGGATAGCCTATCCGTCTTGCTGTCTTAAGTGCATCATCTTCTGTGGGCACTTCACCATCACTACCCATTGCCATAGGTACATCTTTACTTAATGCAATTTTACGGGCTATGGTTTTGTTACCCATTTTATATATAGAGTCGGGTGATGGCCCGATAAAATTGATATTTTTATCGAGGCATTTCTGGGCGAAATAGGCATTCTCTGCAAGAAATCCATATCCGGGGTGAACCGCATCTGCTTTACTTTCGAGGGCTATATTTATGAGCCGTTCAATATCAAGGAATACCGGTATCTCCGACCTGTTCTCGGTATCATCAAAAACATAGTCTGCATTATTAAGATATACGGCGGCCGGTTCTGCAGATGTTTTAATAACAGTTGTTTCAATTCCCATCTTTTTAGCGGTTTTCATAATCCTTACCGCAATTTCGCCCCTGTTGGCTATCAATATATTTGATATCTTCATAATCCGGTTTTTCTGAAAGGTTATAGTGGTATATTACCGTGTTTTCTGGAAGGTACCTGTACCCATTTATTACTTAACGCGGTAAATGCTGAAATTAGTTTTTTCCTCGTTATTGCAGGATCGATTACTTCGTCGATAAAACCTTTTTCGTCAGCTATATAAGGATTTGCAACTTTATCACGATATTGTTTAACCAGGTCTGCTTTCAATTTTACCGGGTCATCTGATTTTTCAAGTTCTCTCCTGAAAAGAATAGTAACTGCAGCATCAGGTCCCATTACAGCAATTTCAGCAGTAGGCCAGGCAAAATTGAAATCACCACCAAGGTTTTTACTGTTCATTACAATGTAGGCGCCTCCGTATGATTTTCTCAGAATAACTGTAATCTTCGGTACTGTTGCTTCGCTATATGCATATAGTAGTTTGGCTCCGTTCCTTATAATCCCATCGTGTTCCTGGTCAATACCCGGAAGAAATCCCGGAACATCTTCGAGGGTAAGAATAGGAATATTGAATGAATCACAGAACCTTATGAACCTGGCACCCTTTACCGATGAGTCAATATCAAGCACTCCTGCAAGCACCTTTGGCTGGTTAGCAACAATCCCTGTGGTGATTCCGTTAAGTCTGGCAAAACCTACAACCAGATTAGGGGCATAAAGTTCAGCAACCTCAAAGAAACTGTTTCTGTCAAAAATATTCTCTATCACCTCTATTACATCGTATGCCTTATTGGGATCATCAGGTACAATTTCCAGTAGCTTATCGTTTATGTCTTGCATATCGACCTCTTCCTCCACAACAGGCGGATTTTCTACATTGTTAGAAGGGAGATAGGAAAGAAATTTCTTAAGACCAATTATTGTATTTTCTTCATCATCATAAATAAAATGAGCAACTCCGCTTTTCTTTGCGTGAACCTCTGCTCCTCCAAGCTCCTCCAGTGTAACATCTTCGTTTAATACCTCCTTCACAACGTTAGGTCCGGTTACAAACATAAAGCTGGTGTAGTTGACCATAAAAACAAAGTCCATTAAGGCCGGGGAATATACAGCTCCTCCAGCGGCAGGACCCATTATTACTGCTATCTGGGGAATTATTCCCGATGATTGAATAATGTTCTGAAAAATTGATGCATATCCTGTGAGGGAGGCGATTCCTTCCTGTATCCTTGCACCTCCTGAGTCAATAAGAGCGATGATGGGAGCCCCCATTTTAAGAGCCATCTCCTGTATTTTTGCAATTTTTCGGGCATGAACAATACCGAGTGATCCTCCCATAATGGTAAAATCCTGAGCATAGGCAAATATAAGCCGGCCGTTTATCTTCCCATGACCGGTAATTACTCCATCGCCAAAAGACTCTTCTACCTTTCCAAATTCAAGTCCCTGGTTGTCGGGAGTGACAAATGTATCAATCTCCTCGAATGTGTCAGCGTCAAAGAGGAGGTCAAGCCTCTCCTGCGCAGTAAGTTTACCCTTCTTATGTTGTTTCTTTGCTCTTTCCTGTGAATATTGTGACCTGAGCTTGTTTTCCCGGTCAAGAAAAGCTTTGTAATATTTCCCCTTAAGATCCATAATTTACTTTTTTGACTAAAGGTCAGTTGTTTATATTTGTAAAAGAATGATTCAATATTAAACTAATCTGTATTAAAGCCGATAAAAATAATCAATACTATTAATTAAACAATAACCTTAGCCTTAGCCTTAACCTCACTCTTCCACTCTTCCAATTCCCTATCAACTCTCCTCAACCCTGTTTTTCTCCAAAAGGTATTCATATATCTTAAACTGTGCCCTTAATGGAGATTTATTGTTTTTAGCAATGTTATTGGTAAGATCCTTGTCAAGAATCCTTGCCTTTACGTTATCGTTCCATTGAATATCAAAAATATCCTTTAGTTCCTGCTGAATATCCTTGTCAAAGATCGGACAGGCAACTTCAACCCTGCGCTCCATATTACGGGTCATAAGGTCTCCTGATGTAATAAAACATTTTTCATCACCATCATTGTGAAAGATCATAATCCTGGAGTGTTCAAGAAATTTGTCTACAATACCAATAGCTTTAATTTTATCTGTCTTATTCCTGATCCCGGTTTTCAACGCAAACATTCCCCTGATATTCAATTTTACGTCAACACCGGCATTGCTTGCCTGGTAAAGCAGATTACTGATCTCTTTATCAACAATATTATTAAGTTTAAAATAGATGAATGCTTTTTTACCATTAAGGGCATTTTGGGTTTCGTTAATTATAAGCCTGCTGATTCTGTTACGAGAATAGATCGGAGCCACTATAAGGTGATAATAG
Source organism: Bacteroidales bacterium (assembly GCA_030596125.1). GTDB lineage: Bacteria > Bacteroidota > Bacteroidia > Bacteroidales > VadinHA17 > JAUVKT01. The sequence continues at coordinate 4,113 of JAUVKT010000116.1, forward strand.
TTTGGACGTTTATAGTTCTTTTCAAGAAACCCGAACACCTTATTAACCTCATTAGTGATCTTGGTATCAGATGTGAAAAGCAGGTGATCGGTATATACTTTGGCGTTTTGCTCGTTGAAATTACCTGAACCTATACATGCATATCTTTGAGCTTTTCCGTTTTTCTCACGTGTAATCAGACAAATCTTTGCATGAACCTTTAATCCCGGGATACCAAAGATTACTTTTACCCCCTCTTCTCTCATAATATTACTCCAGTAAATATTGGCCTCCTCGTCAAATCTCGCCTGTATCTCTACTACTGCTGTTACACGTTTACCGTTTTTAACCGCATTAATTAAAGCATTTACAACACTTGAACCTTTCCCGATGCGATAAAGCGTGATCTTTATATCTTTTACAGCCGGATCAATTGATGCCTCCCGTAAGAGATCAATAAATGTGTCATATGAATAGTAGGGATAGTATAACAGAATATCTTTTTTTCTGATCGTTGCAAGAATGCTCTTACCTTTCTCAAAGTCCCTGTGCTTTATGTAAGGCATAGGAGGAAACCTGTATTCAGGAACTCCAGGATCCGGGAAGTTAATGAAATCTTTCAGGTTATGATACCGGCCACCGGGAATCAGAGTGTCTTCTCCGGTTAAATACAATTTTTCAGTGATCTGGTTAAGAAGTGACTCAGGCATTTCCCTGTCGTAAATAAATCTTACAGGGTCTCCTTTTTTACGTTGCCCGAGACTCCGGGATACATTCTCAACATATGAATCTGAGATGTCATCAATAATATCCAGCTCAGCATCTTTAGTAAGCTTGATTGTATGTGCCTGTATCTCACTGAAGTTGAAAATAGAAAACAGCTCCTTTAGTCCAAACCTGATAATATCATCCAGAAATATGTAACACTTCTCATTTTTATCCGAAGGAAGCGTGATAAACCGGGGAAGATCACGTGTAGGTAGTTGCATAATTGCATACCTGATTTTTTTATTTTTTTTGGCGGGGATAATAGTTATTGCAAAGTAAACAGCATCATCTTTAAGTGAGCCATGCTGTGTATCCGGTTTTATAAAAAATGGCATCAGGATTGGTTTCAGCTTACTGTTGAAGTATTCTTTTACGAACTGAGCCTGGGTGTCATTTACCTGTTTTTCATTAATAAACAGGATATTTTCTTTTTCAAAATCGCTAATTAATCTTTTATATATTGCCTCATAGAATACACGCTGCTTAAGCACGATCCTGTTTATCTCCTTAAGTGTTGTTTCTGGATTGTAGCCAAGTATTGAGTCAGCTTTGGTGTTAAGGTTAGATAATCTTTTCAAAGTTGCGACCCTGACCCTGAAGAACTCATCCAGGTTATTTGAATATATTCCAAGGAATTTTAATCTTTCAATTAACGGAACACTCCTGTTGTCAGCTTCCTGGAGAACGCGGTGATTAAACGATAACCAGCTTATCTCTTTTGGAGTGAATGGTATTTCCTTTGATGGCATATTTTCTTTTTAATAAACTCTGATATCAATATTGAAAAAACTATGTTACAGAACAACCAAAACTGGTCCCCATGGCTTTTGCCTTTCTGATAAGGGAGTGATCCCTGGTTACAAGGTTAAGCTTTCCTGCAACCTCCCCAAGAGGAACCGGAACAATGCAATTATCTCTGAGTGATACCATTTTACCATAATCTCCACTTGCAATAAGCTCTGCTGCTGAAGAACCATACCTGGTTGCCAGGATCCTGTCAATAGGGGAGGGAGTGCCTCCTCTCTGTATATACCCAAGTACTGTCTCTCTTGTTTCCAGTCCGGTCTTCTCATTGATCATTTTGGATATATACTGTCCTGCAGATCTTTTCTTACCCGGGACAGATACACCTTCTGCCACCACAACTATAGAATAATCTTTATTTTGAGCCGCCCTGTTTTCAAGGTACAGGGCAATAATATCTGCATCAATCTTAATCTCAGGAATAAGAATTACATCACCTCCTCCGGCAATCCCTGAATGGAGTGCAATCCAACCTGCATGGTGACCCATAACCTCAATTACCATTATGCGTTTGTGACTGTTGGCTGTAGAGTGCAGACGGTCAATTGCCTCTGTGGCAATATTAACTGCCGAATCAAAACCAAAAGTCATATCTGTGCCAAAAACATCATTGTCAATTGTTTTTGGGATACCTATTATATTCAAACCCTTTTCAGACAGGAGATGAGCAGTTTTCATAGTTCCGTTGCCTCCTATACAAACAAGGCAATCTAATCCCATCTGGTCGTAATGCTCTTTTATTAGTTCGGGTTTACTGATGTTGGTGTTACTGTTCGCCTGTTTCTTGAATGGTTTTTCCCTTGAAGTACCAAGAATTGTGCCTCCCATAGTTAAGATCCCTGACAACCTTGCTTCAGTTAATTCAAAATACTCTTTTGTTATTAAGCCTGTAAATCCGTCGGAGATGCCAAATACCTGCATCCCATACTCAATGATAGCAGTTTTACCAACTCCCCTTATTGCGGCATTAAGACCCGGACAATCGCCTCCTGCTGTTAGAATTCCTACCCTTTTTCTTTTACCTTGCATATTC
>JAUVKT010000137.1 GCA_030596125.1 Bacteroidales bacterium
AGAACAGATAAAAAAAGCTTGCCATCGGGCACGCTTCCGCTCCGTCAGTCACAATAAAAAGACTAACAATATGAGCAGAGAAAATCACTTAATGCCTTATCTGGCAAATTTATCTTTAGTCAAAAGAATAATGAAGATAAAGATAAGAACAAAATGTCAAGTTTGGCATTGGTGATGGTATCAGAAAACTAAAGTAAATACTTTTTTTTAATTAAAAATTTTTATTTGACCAACAGTCAGAATTTATAGGTAAATGGATGCATTTTGAGTATTTCTTATAACAATTGTTAATCTTGCAGTACAAGGTTTAACAAATAATAGTCTGCGGAATATTATTAGTCCTGATTCAGAACTGGTATTTGGAATAGATACGCTAAAAAATAATTCATCTATAGCCAGCCTCAAAAAACAAAAAATGTTGTGATTATTTGTGTGCAAATTTTCTCCTGGAATGGAAATATGTTATCCCATTTATAACGGTTATATTCTCAACTCTGAAACCATTATTTATCAATAACCCGTAAACGACATTTTCGGTAAGCCTCCTGAATATCCTTGAATCCATAATATTAATGATCCTATTGAATACCGGACTGTGAGAAATAATTCCATTTTCAATATGATTCTTACAGTCTAAATAGTGTTCTCCAGAGGGATGAACTCTCATCAAATTTCCACTTCTTCTTTTATGATCAATGAAACAACCCACCAGACTCCCACCAGGAGGCAAACCAGATGCAATCGATTTCAGGAATCTATCTAAATGCTTTACCCGGTTAAGCTGCTTAAGAGAAATAATAGTCTCTGCCTCCGCCAAATCATCAACATCATAATAATAATGCTGCGTAGCAGAGAGTACAATTACATTGGCCTTATGGGAAAGGCCCAACGAATCGATGTAATCAAGAAAACAGTCACAACATTCAGCAGCAAGACTCTCCGAAACAGAATTGATCTCTGTTTCATTAAATTTAGTTACAACCCTGTCGTAGCCCCGTTGAACTTGCTGCTTTTGTCTGACATCAGACCTGCCTGCAACAGCATTTGGTTCCATAATATTGGGTCGATATAATACATGTACAAGTTAATCAATATTATGGTCTATGTCAATTTAATTAATAATCAATCAGTAAAAAAAATTGAAAGAAAATTCGTTAATCTAATAATAATGGCCGTTCATCAATTCTATAAGCTATTGGTCTATAAATATCAACTATTAATCAAAAATAAAATAAAAGCCAGGGGGTCTTATTTATCCTCCTTATTATCTGTTAGTTAGATTTCTTCTCCGGGTTCCCCGAGAATCCTGACGCTTTAATTCTAATTTGTATATTTGCATTAGAATTACAATTGAATATGAGCCGGTATCTCTACTTACTTTTTCTCTGGTTACCATTATGGGTAAGCTCGCAGGAGGGGACTCCGTTTATTACTCACTTTGAGGAAAGCAGTAAACAAAATGTACAGAACTGGGCCATTTGCCAGGATGAGCATGATATAATGTATTTTGCTAACCGTCATGGATTATTGTTATTCGATGGTTTCAGATGGGAAACAACCAGTATGCCTTATACCCCGTTCCAGATATCAAGAGATAGTAAATCAGGCAAAATATTTGTCGGCGCAAAGAATAATTTCGGATACCTCGAAAGGGACTCAAAAGGTATTATGAACTATGTTTCACTATCATCTGACACTTCGGATATTGGGATAATTGCCGGAATACTATTTACTGATGACGTAATACTTTTTTACAGTGACCTGTCGGTCACAAGTTTCCCCCGGACAGATTCATCTGACGTTAAACAATGGTTTGCCGAACCCGAAAATTTATTTACAGGAATTATTCATATTAAAGACAAGCTTTATATAAACATAGCAAACAAAGGATTGCACAGAATTGACAATGATACTTTTTTCCCGATAGTTACCGGCTACCTTACTGAGAAGAGCGAGATATTATTTACATTACCTTACTCTGACAAACGTGTCCTGGTTGGAACCAGCGATAGCAAATTATCTCTGTTTGATGGAATGATATACTCCGATTACTCCCTGAGTAATGACAATTATCTCAGCGAGAACATACTAAACAGCGGTATAGTGATAAACGACTCACTCTATGCGTTTTCTACCTTATACGGAGGCGCACTCATTGTAAATAAAAACAGCAGGAAAATAATTCATGCCATAAATTATCAGAACGGGCTTCCTGACGATGAGATTTATGCTATGGGGAGTGATAGTAATGAAGGCCTGTGGTTAACTCATGGTTATGGTATTTCCAGAGTCGATCTAACGTTACCTGTTAGTAATTTTTCGGTATTCCCGGGACTCGAAGGTGTGTTAACATCATCTGCCTGGTATAACGACAAGCTATATGTATCAACGAACAAGGGATTGTTCTGCCTTGATGAAGTTAAAAACTATACTGAAGTAGAAGTATTTTATAAAGCACAGCCCGGGAAGACATCTGCTCAAACATTAACTGAGGAGCAAATGCCGGATACTCCTGAAAAAGTTAAGAAACCAATTATGAAGGTGTTTTCAAGATTATTCAACAAAAAAGGAAAAGAGCCAGCAGATGAAACTGGTGAGGACAAACAGGTAGCTAAACAAGCAGTTTCACAACCACAGGCACCGGTTTACAAAAAGAGAATTGTAAGCAAATTACAATCTATAAACTGGATATATAGAAAGGTTGATGGCATTAATACAAGGTGCAACAGGATGGTAGCTACAGATAATGGTTTGATTGTGATTTCCGGATCCGGCCTGTTTGTAGTTAACAACCATCTGGATGTTAAACAAGTTATAGCAAACAGAAGTATCAGGGATATCTCATCCAATAATGAAAAGAGCATTCTGTTTATAGGGTCTGATAACGGATTATTTATAATAAAACAATCAGATGGAGAATGGATATCCGACCTGACAACTTTTAATCTGACAGAGCCTGTTTACTCTGTTACCACTTTAGATAATGGAGAGGTTTGGGCCGGTGGAAGCAATATTATCTACCAGTTTGAAAAAATTGGTGAAGAGAAATATCATGAAAAAAGATGGTTCTACCATGAGTCTGAGTTCCAGGAATACTGCATGATAGATAATGTGAACGATACAATATTGTTGTTTGCTGAAACAGGTATGCAATATTTCTCTGAAGAAGATGAATCATTTATGCCCTACATAAGCAGGATGGTCTCCAGACCTGGCAGAACTGGTTTTAGATATTTTTTGTCCCAGCCCGGTGAACCATGGATTTATACCGGACAAGACTGGTATTATCTTAACCCATCTGTAAAAAACAGTCCATTCCTTCAAAGTATTCTTCCTCTTTTTGATGAAATAACATCAATAAACAGTGACAGTAAGGGCAACTGGTGGATAATTGATAATGACATGGGTATTTTCAAGGTAGAGAGCCCTAAGGAAATTGAGCCTGATCCCAGATTTAATATTTTTGTCGCTAACATTACCAATGATGAAGGTGTCTGTTTCGACCTGTCAAACCTGATATTTGAACCCCATGAAAAAGCAATTTCCATAAATATCAGCGCCCCTCATTTCCTGAAAGAGACATCAACACAGTACCAATATTTTATTGAGGGATTAATGAAGACATGGTCGCCATGGAGCTATAATCCTAATATTAATAACCTGTTCCTTGAATCAGGCGATTATGTAATAAACCTGCGTGCACGAAATATACTTAACAAAATAAGTGATGAGACATCGGTCTCATTCTCAATTAAGCCGCCTTTTACCAAAACCGGCTGGTTCTATTTCCTTGTAGGAATTGCAGGTATAGGGCTGCTTTGGTTTCTTTCAAATATGAGACAAAAGAAACTAATACACGACAAAAAGGTGTTGGAACAAAAGGTGAAGGAGAGGACTATTGTAATAGAGAAAAAGAAAGAACAGATCGAAATACAACGAGATGAAATATTACAACAAAAAGAAGAAATTACAAGCAGTATTACATATGCCAGGAGGATACAGGAAGCTATCCTGCCTGAAAAACACCTGTTTGAAAAATCCTTCTCAGATTACTTTCTTTTGTACAAGCCCAGAGATATTGTCAGCGGCGACTTTTTCTGGATAACCAATAGTAAGGAGATAGTATATTTTGCCGTAGCCGATTGTACCGGACACGGTGTTCCGGGCGCAATAATGAGCATGCTGGGTATCTCACTGCTTAATGAGATAACAGAAGAAGGTACTCTGAACTATCATGCGGGGGAAATATTGGATCTGCTGCGCGAAAAGATAATATCATCTCTTCACCGTTCCGGAAGCGATGAGCAAACCAGCGATGGTCTTGATATTGCATTATGTAAATATACCAGGAAAGATAAAACACTCGAGTTTTCAGGAGCTTTCAATCCTATCTATTTCTTCCGTGGTGGTAAGATGACTGAGTATAAAGCAGATCGTATGCCTATCGGCTTTTCCGATGATGCCAAAAAATTCTCAAACCATCTGATAAAGATCAAAAAGGGAGATTTAATATACCTGTTCTCAGACGGCTATTATGACCAGTTTGGTGGACCAAACGATAAGCGGTTCAGTACAAGAAGAATGAAAGTTACAGTGACCGGAATGGTGAATATGCCTATG
>JAUVKT010000165.1 GCA_030596125.1 Bacteroidales bacterium
AATCCCAGCCCTTTCGGCTGATTCAACAAGGTTGCTGTTAAGTATCTCTTCACCATACTTCTCAGCCATCAAAAAAAGATCTGTATATAATCTCAGTTGTGATTCGCCATTGTTCTCATGGTAATTCAGATGCTTAATAAGATAGAGAAAATGCTGCCGGGGATCCGGAATAAGAAATTCAGAATTAACCTGTCCGGCCGCCGACGGATTAATTATCACTACAGACAGACCTCCGGACGACACCGAACTCTCATCTTCATTATTAATAGGCGAGTCGAACAGAGAATGGTGAATTTCAAAAGATATCCCATCCTTAAACAATTCAGGAAGGTGCTTGCCGATATGGAGTAATATCGACCTGTAGAGAGGTGATTTTGAACGGTTAGGACTATATCCGAGTGATATTAACCTGTTCCAGGCATTAAGACAAACATCCTTCTCCAGGTGAAAATCAACATCATTCATCTGCCTAAGCCCGGTATTGCCATAGATAGTAAGCTCAAGAGCCATCCCTTTGATCAGTAAAGGACTGATCTCTGATTCGCGAAGTATCCTGTTTACAACTGCAAACTTTTCAAGGAGGTTGGTATTCCTGCTAAGACTCTTCAGATACGATTTATATAGCAGGTCACGAACATCATCATTAACAAATTTCCACAGAGCATATTTCTCAAGATTATAATATACAAGTGCACTGATACCATGATCATTTGCCAGTCTTGCAAAACCAGGCCAGTTATCTAAATTCTGAGATAGTTTTTTTAACTGAGTAAGATGCTCCCGGCTCAGATCAAGCCGGCACAAACCAATCAGCAATTCCTGCTCAGTTGTCAGCTTCAGATCCCTCACACGTACCTGCTTTTTTGTTGTTCATACATCGTCTTATAAACTCCGCCCATCTCCATCAGCTCCTCATGAGAACCAGATTCTATTATTTCTCCCCTGTCCAGAACAAGTATCCTGTCGGCAATAGCAACATTGGAGAAATGGTGACTTATCAGTATCGAGGTACGATCTCTTGTAATCTCATGAAATTTTGTAAACAGGTCATACTCAGCGGCAGCATCGAGGGCGCTGGCCGGCTCATCAAGCACAAGTACCGGTGACTGGCGATAAAGAGCACGTGCCAGGGCAATCTTCTGCCATTCACCCCAGCTGAGTTCACGGCTATCATCGAACAATCGCCCTATTACAGTATCATACCCCTTTGGTAAACCGTCTAAAAGTTCATGAATCCCCACCCTTTTCGCAACATCCTCCAGCACCTTCCGGTCTGCCGGGTCCTTAATATTACCCAACAGTATATTTTCTCCGGCAGTGATATTATAAAGCATAAAATCCTGAAATACAACTGAAAACATTTTTCTGTAAACTACAGGATCGCTGTTTACAATATTCTTTCCGTCAAACAACACATACCCCTCATCCGGATCATACAGGCGGCACAGCAATCTTACCAGTGTTGTTTTGCCTGCACCATTCGGACCAACAAGTGCGATAGTCTCCCCCTTCTTTACCTCAAAGCTCACTTTCGAAATAGCTTTTCTGTCACTTCCCGGGTAAGAAAAAGAGAGATCCTCAACTACAATCCTGTCATTAAAGCCTGTGGGATTAGTAACAGGAGGAACAGCAATTACCTTTTCCTTCAAATCAAGAAAATCAAAAATATCGGTCATAAAAAGATTATCCTCATACAACCCGGCCACTGAACCCAGCACCTGCTTAATATATGTCATACCCAGCCTGAAAGCGAGCAGATACATCGCCATGTCCCCGATAGTAATAGATGAAAGAGCTGTCTCCCTGACAATATAATATAATGTAACAAATACTGCAGCGCCTTTAAAGAGAGCCGAAACAAATTCCACGGAAGTACGCCTTTTTACAATCGAGATCTCCTCCTCTTTCTGTCTGGAAAATGAATCTTTGAAACGGCTGATAAAATAATCTCCCAGACCAAAAAGCCTCACCTCCCGTGATGGTCTGTCACCCGTCAGTATCCAGTTAAAATAGGCTGTTTTTCTTGCTTCCGGGGTAACCTCTTTTCTGAAGTTATACAGCTGATCGGAAAAATGCAGACGAAGCCAGACACCAGGGATATTAGCAACCAGCAATATTATTACCAGGAGCCAGTTAAGACCTGCCAGCAGTCCACTCATAAGAACCAGGGACACTCCTCCCCTCAAAAATAATATGAGGTTATTCACAATGGATACCGGTCTGTAGGGCGCTTCGCGTGATGCCCTCGTCAGTGTGTCATACAATTTCGGATCTTCAAAATGCTGCAGATCAAGCGATACAGCTTTTGCATGGAGCAACGAGTACATATGCGATTCAAGTCTGTAAGACTGTTTCTTACGCACCAGGTTAGCAAGTGCTGATGATGATTCATCGACAAAATAAATAACTGCAATTGCCAGTACGGTCCACAGGGCAATTGTTATACCATCTTCATATCCTATTGTTGATGCAACCGTAACTGTTTCGATAAGTTTTTTAATCATCCACAGGAGAACCAATGGCATAAAGCTGCTTAT
>JAUVKT010000089.1 GCA_030596125.1 Bacteroidales bacterium
GACGGTTGCCGGCACTACAGAAAAGGAGGTAAAACAAAGTGGTAAAGAGACTGTCAGGGAAGGCGAGAACAAAGTTGAACAACCTTTGCCTGCAGACAGGATCTCTGTAACCGGGAAAAAAGTAATATCAATAAAGGATGCTCTGACAAACGGAAACTCATCATATGATAATATCAAAGAGGAGCAAGGGTCTGATTACAAGCATGATAATGAGATTATAAGTGATAATGAATTCAGTCTTGACGATCTGTTAAATGCCTGGAATAGTTTTGGAGTTAAGCTAAAGGATCGCAGTCCCCGGATGTCAAGCATCATTCAGGCCATGCATCCGCTTCTGCAAGATGATAGTAAGATTGAACTCCAACTGAAGACTGAAGCCCAAAAGGATTATTTTGACAAGAACTTTAAAGCTGATATGATTGAATATCTTAAGGATGAACTGAAAAACAGGAACATATCCTTTGATACAATTGTTGTTGAGGGTGATGACAACTCTGTACCCTATACAATGGAGCAGAAATATAACCATCTGAGTAAGAAGAATCCGTTGGTTGATAAGCTTAAAAAGGATTTTCTCCTTGATTATGATTGATAATCTTTGTTACTTTACATGATAGTCAAATCACCCTGAATTGCAAGGTAAATTTCATCTACTGATCGTCTCTGGCGAGATGCTATACCACAAAACAAAAAAAATTATCGAGTCATGTGGTATTGATATCAATGTTTTATACTTCCCTGATTTTCTTTCATTTAATAAGAGTCATAACAATATCCCGGATCTTGCATTTTGTGCTGCAACCGATATTAATGAGAGCAGGAAACTTCTTTCTGATTTTGCTATTAACTTTCCCCGGACACCGGTTGTTATTATTTTTCAGGGTCAGGGGCCTGATGCTGATTCCTACAGGGACCTTATCATTTCCGGCGCTTGTGGTGTAGTTCATTCTGACAGTCTGGATTCTATTATTCAATACATTACCAAAGCCTTGCTGGACAAGGATATTGGTAAGGATTTAAATCTAAATATAGGAAGAAAGATATTTGAACATATTACTGAGAATCATGATTCATACCTGAGTGTGATAAACAGTGATTTTGAATATGAGGTAGTTAATGCTTCATTCTGTAAAGTCCATAAATGTAAGAAAGAGGATGTAATCGGATCAACACCATCAGAGTTATGGGGGAATGAAATCTTTCAGTCGAAGATAGAATCAAGTCTTAAGAAAAGCCTTGCCGGTGAGATTGTAAAATATAAGGCATATTTTGATATTCCAGGATGCAACGGTAGCTGCTACGAAGTTATTTATCGTCCGTTTAAAACGGAGGGGATTGATGAGAGATATTCTATTGTTGAAACACGGGATGTTACAGATATTGATAATGCCGAAAAGGCTGCACATTTAGCAAATATCAGAAACTACTATTACGAAAAATATCTTCCTTTTGGGATTTTTGAATGTGAGAATAACGGGAATATCATTTCGGCCAATGAAACTTTTTACAATATTCTGGAAATAGACCCTGCTGAAAGGGAGAATGTTAACCTTACTGCATTTTTCCCTTCGGAGAGAAGGTTTACCTCTTACCTCAAAACAATAACAGCTGGCGAAGCATCTATGTTCAGTCAGTTACATATGACAACCGCAACAGGAGGTGAGATATTCACCAGGATCAGTAGTCATGCAAGGAAAAATCCCGGATATGGAATAGTGGTTAATGCTACTCTTGAAGATAATACACATGAAGTACTGCTTGAAAGAAAATTAAACCAGACTCACCGGCTGGAAACACTTGGGACACTGGCCGGTGGTATTGCACATGACTTTAATACTATACTAACTACAATCTCAGGCTATTCTGAACTTTCGATGGAAGAGGTTGAACAGGGATCTGTTGTAAATGATTATCTGAACAAAGTAAATCATTCGGTTAAAAAAGCTGAAGATATAGTAAATCAGATGCTTACATTCAGCAGACAGATTGAATCAGAGAGTGTCCCGGTAAAAATTGAAGAGGTACTTGAAGAGTCGTGTGAATTTATAAGATCAGGAATGCCATTTAATATTTACCTGGAAAAAGATTTCGAAGATGTTGAGGGGATGATCCTGACAGATCCTACCCAGCTTTTCAGGGTTTTTATTAATATTCTGTCAAATTCTATCCATGCCATGGAGGATAAGGGAGGAGTACTTACTGTAAAATTATCCGAAACGAAAGGTGATGAAGGTATTACTGCTGTTATCAGTATAATTGATACCGGTACCGGAATAGACAAATCTGTTATTGACAAGATCTACGAACCTTTTTTTACCACCAGGGAACTTGGTAAGGGAACAGGTATGGGATTATCCGTAGCACATGGAATAATAACAGGAATGGGGGGTGAGATTAGTGTAGAAAGCAGTGTTGGGAAAGGTACCCGGTTTTATGTAAGATTACCTCTGTTAAATGTGTCGGATAATATAACCGGCACAGAGAGCAGTTCTGCTGTAAAAATACTTTACTCTGATGAGAATGTTTATTTCTCCAGAACTGTGTCACTTGCACTTGAACGTCTTGGGTACAGGGTATGGCTGGCGAACGGATCGGATAATTTAGAGGAGATAATGTCTGGTATCGGCTCTGAAATAAACCTTTTTCTGATAAGGTGTAATACAGCAGATAAAAGTAATGAACAGTTAATAAAGAAGATATTAGGACTAAATCCCGGGAACAAGATCGTTTTAATTGTTCAACCGGGGGGTAATCATTGCAGGGATTTGGTTCATGCCGGCAGAAATAGAATAAGGATTATTAATGAACCTGTATCGTTAAGGGAGATACTTCATGCTTTACAGGAAACCTAATTTCAATGCAATGGCAGGAATACTTTTAGTTGAAGATAACAACGACCTCCGGGGCATGCTTAAGAACTCACTGGAAAAGAGCAAGTATGTCGTAATTGAAGCATCAAACGGCCGTGAAGCTTTGCAGAAATATAAATCATTACTGGTTGACCTGGTAGTAACAGACCTTCTTATGCCGGAACAGGATGGAATCGGGCTGATAATGGAATTGAAAAAAATGAAACCGGATATTAAGATAATTGCAATATCAGGTGGAGGAAAGGCCGGCCCGGCCAATTACCTTAATATTGCAGAAACACTTGGAGCTGATGCGGTTTTTGCAAAACCTTTCAGCCTGCATCAGTTTATGGACCGGGTTAATGAATTATTGACCTGACTTTTATCTTCCAATGTCCTGTCGATTTAATGTTTTTATGTTAAATTGGGCCACTTTATTAATTAATAAATATTTGCAAATGATGAAGAAATCAATAGAAGAAATATGCAACAGACAGGTTGAACGTGAGTTATATTCATCTCTGTTATACATGGCAATGGCCTCATGGACAGAAACCCGGGGTTACAGTGGAATAGCTGACTGGCTTTTTGAACAGGCCGAAGAAGAGAAAGAGCATATGCTGAAGTTTGTAAGATATATAAACGGGCGCGGAGGACATGCCATTTTGCCAGCACTGAAACAGCCTCCTGTAGAGTATAATGACATTAAGACCCTTTTTGATGAAGTACTAAAGCACGAACAGTATATTTCCGCCAGTATTAATGATATAGTCGAACTCTCTTTTAAGGAGAAAGATTATTCAACCCATAACTGGATACAGTGGTTCGTTTCTGAGCAGCTTGAAGAAGAAGCATCTGTTCAGGCAATTATTGATAAATTGAATCTTGTTGGTGATCATAATATGTATATATTTGATCGTGACATACTTAGTATGAGGACAGGAGGAGATTCAGGCGGTGGTGAATAGTTATTGGCGGGTACCGGGTTCTGGGTACCGGGTGCCGGGTATCGGGTACCGGGGACAAACCTGCAAAGCCGAATGATTTTCGGGCCTTCGACCTGCAACTTAATCTTTCAACATTCCAAATACTTTTGATATCCGGAAAAACAATCTAATTTTGTGGTGGGTTTTCTTTTGGCAAAGATTTTGATCAGACCAGATTAAAATAAATTGTTATTTCAAAATCCGGATTTTTACAGTAGTACTTTAAAGTAACTAATATGAATATATTAAATAGAATCCTTGGCCTGTTTCTTGGGAATAAGTACGAGAGGGATCTGAAAGAGATAAATCCCGATGTTGAGAAAGTGAAGGCTGAATATGACAAACTCGCCGATCTGACTAATGATCAGCTTAGGGACCTAACCGGTCAGTTCAAAAGAAGGATATCGGAGGGAATAAGTCAGGAGAATGCTGAAATTGAAGATCTGAAAAGCAAAGCCGGGATTGAAATCGATGTATATACCAAGGAAGAGTATTTCATTGAGATCGATAAGATAGAGGGGAGAATTAGTGAGAAACTGGAGGAGATCCTTCTTGAAATATTACCTGAAAGCTTTGCATTAATAAAAGAAACTGCAAAGAGGTTTTATGAAAATGACGAACTGGAGGTAACTGCTACTGATTTTGATAAGGATATTGCAGCATCACGCGACAGCGTTGAAATTAAAGGATCGAAAGCTTACTGGAAAAACAGATGGATCGCCGGAGGTACTGAGATAGTGTGGGATATGGTTCATTATGATGTTCAGCTAATTGGGGGTGTCGCCCTGCATATGGGCAAGATTGCCGAGATGGGAACAGGTGAAGGAAAAACCCTTGTGGCAACACTACCGGTTTTTTTGAATGCCCTGGCCGGAAGGGGTGTGCATATTGTAACAGTAAATGACTATCTGTCAAAACGTGACTCTGAATGGATGGGTCCAATATATGAGTTTCATGGTCTGACCGTAGATTGTATTGATAAACATGACCCAAACTCTCCATCCCGGCGAAAAGCTTACCTGGCAGATATTACATTTGGCACCAATAACGAGTTTGGCTTTGATTACCTGCGTGATAATATGGCTATTAATGCCGATGACCTTATGCAGCGAAAACATCATTATGCAATCGTAGACGAAGTCGATTCTGTTCTTATAGATGATGCGCGTACACCTTTAATAATCTCGGGGCCTACTGCAAAGAGTGATACTCAGCAGTTTGATGAACTTAAACCTAAAGTTGAAACTCTTGTTTCAGCACAGAGAAAATTTGTTACACAACTACTTGCAGATGCCAGAAAACTAATAAGAGAGGATAAAACAGAAGAGGGAGGTCTGCTGCTTTTACAGGCGTTTAAAGGATTGCCCAAAAATAGTGCTCTTATCAAATTCCTGAGTGAAGAGGGAAATAAGTCACTGCTTCTTAAAACTGAAAATTTTTATATGCAGAATAACAGTAAGGAGATGCCAAAAGCAACTGCTCCTCTGTTTTTTATTATTGACGAGAAAAATAATTCCATAGAGCTTACCGAAAAGGGGATTGATCTTATCTCAACATCTGTAGAGGATGCCAGTTTTTTTGTTTTACCGGATGTGGGTGATGAGATTGCTGAGATCGAAAAATCAGAGAAATCTGAAAGTGAGAAACTAAAAGCTAAAGATTCTCTTTTGCAGGATTTCTCAGTTAAGTCTGAACGTGTTCATACGATGAACCAGTTGTTGAAAGCATATACCCTTTTTGAGAATGATGTGGAGTATGTGGTTATCGATAACAAAGTAAAAATTGTTGATGAGCAGACCGGAAGGATAATGGAAGGAAGACGCTATTCTGATGGTCTTCACCAGGCGATAGAGGCAAAGGAGAGGGTAAAAGTTGAAGCAGCAACACAGACATTTGCTACCATTACCCTTCAGAACTATTTCAGGATGTATCATAAACTGGCTGGTATGACCGGTACTGCTGAGACCGAAGCTGGAGAATTATGGGATATATATAAGCTTGATGTGGTAGTGATACCTACTAACAGACCGATTGTTAGAGACGACCATGAGGATGTAGTTTATAAAACAAAGCGTGAAAAATATAATGCTTCAATTGACGAGATTACCAGGCTTAACAAAGTGGGAAGGCCGGTTCTGGTTGGTACAACATCTGTTGATATATCGGAATTGCTCAGCAGGATGCTTAAGATGAAGGGGATAAAGCACAATGTTCTGAATGCTAAACTTCATCAGCGTGAGGCTGACGTAATTGCCGAAGCGGGTAAAGAGGGCGGTGTAACAATAGCTACCAATATGGCTGGCAGGGGTACCGATATCAAGTTATCACAGTTTGTTAAAGAGGCTGGCGGACTGGCTATTATCAGTACTGAGAGGCATGAATCAAGAAGGGTAGACCGTCAGTTACGGGGAAGATCCGGACGGCAGGGAGACCCGGGCTCTTCACTATTCTTTATAAGTCTTGAAGATGACCTGATGAGGCTATTCGGTTCGGAGCGTATGGCCGGTATAATGGATAAATTAGGTCTTGGTGATGGAGAGATGATTCAGCACTCTATGATTACCAAATCGATAGAGAGAGCCCAGAAAAAAGTAGAAGAAAATAACTTTGGTATCAGAAAACGATTGCTTGAATATGATGATGTGATGAATTCGCAGCGTGAAGTAATTTACAGGCGAAGACGGCATGCTCTTGAAGGGGAGAGACTGAGTGTGGATATTGCCAGTATGATGTATGATGTATCTGATAGTCTTGTAGATAACTATCATTCTGTGGGTGATCATGAGAATTTTAAACTCGAATTATTGCGATCATTCTCAATAGATTCACCTGTTGAGGATAAGGAGTTTATGCAGATTTCACCATCTGACCTGGTTGAAATGATAAATACCCGTGTAGTGGAAACCTACCAGCGTAAGGTTGATAAAATATCCTCTGACGCATATCCTGTTATTAAGGATGTTTACGAGAGACAGTCACATGTGTATGAAAATGTTGTTGTTCCGATATCAGATGGTACCCGGGTTTTTCAGGTAGTTACCAATTTAAAAGCATCTGCTGAATCGGAGGGACGTGAACTTGCAAGATCATATGAGAAGACTGTTGTTCTTGGAACTATTGATGAACTCTGGAAGGAGCATCTAAGGGAGATGGATGAACTTAAACAGTCAGTACAGAATGCAACATATGAACAGAAAGATCCGTTGCTGATCTACAAGTTTGAGTCGTTCGAACTTTTCAAGGCCATGATCGACAGGGTAAACAAAAGCGTTATATCTACTCTTATGAAAGGCCATATTCCTTCTCCTGATCCGGATCAGGTAAGAAGGGCTGATCAGCGCAGGAGAACCGATATGAGCCGTTACAGGACTTCCAAGAGTGATTACTCTTCATATAAAGAGGGGGAGGGTGGTGCCCAACGCGAAACAGGTCAAAAAACAGAGCCGGTTCGTGTTGATAAGAAAGTAGGACGTAATGATCCTTGCCCCTGTGGAAGTGGGAAGAAATTTAAGCATTGTCATGGCAGGATTGAGTCGGGAGGACCATCTCCTGCTCAGCCAGGTGTGTAGTTACAGGAGATTATTGATCTTTGTTTGCGTGGTTCTGCTTACAGTAGTCAGAGGTAGCCTGACTATATTCTTGCATAATCCCATTGAACTGAGCACTGCCTTTATCCCTGCAGGATTCCCCTCTTCGAAGATCAGGCCAATCATATCCAAATATTTATAGTGCAGTGTTGAGGCCGTGGAAATATTTGATTTTATCGCTTTTCTGACCATATCACTCCAGTCACCCGGGAATGCATTGCCGAGCACCGAAATTACTCCTGCTCCCCCTATTGAGATAACTGGAAGTGCTAACAGATCATCTCCCGATATCACAAGAAAATCCCCGGATGTATTATTTATTATTTTCATTACCTGGTGCAAATTCCCTGAGGCTTCTTTAACTGCAACAATATTGGAAAAATCATTTGCAAGTTTAATACATGTACCGGCCTCAATATTACTACTGGTCCGGCCGGGAACATTGTAGAGTATTATTGGTACCGGAGATGCATTTGCAATGGCCCTGAAATGTTGGTAGAGACCTTTTTGTCCGGGTTTGTTGTAATATGGTGCTACAGAAAGTATGCCATCAATTCCGGAGAAATCTGTCTGATAGATTGTACTTTCGATCAGCCTTGTATTATTGCCTCCAATACCAATAACAAGGCTGACCCTTCCGCTATTTATCTCTTTAACATAAGAAACAACTGCCTTCTTTTCTTCATCGGAAAGGGTAACTGCCTCACTCGTTGTGCCAAGCAGCACGAGGTAATCAACACCCCCGTCTATAATATGGTTCACGATCTGTTCAAGAGCTTTGAAATCTATGCTGAAGTCGTTTTTAAATGGGGTTATTAATGCAACGCCCGTTCCTCTGAAGTTGGTCATATTATTTAATTTTGAATTATACTCCGGTGTTAATCATCTCCAGATAGTGCCTGACCTGGTCAATATAGTAACTAATATCTTCTTTGTTACCAATCTCAATTGTCATATCAAATGTATTATGGTTGATTGTCTTCCCCGCACCAATCTTAAATTCAGCTTTAGAAAGAGCTGAAACAAAATATAAGGGAAAATGATTATTGAAATTGATATCGATTAAAATCTCGTAAGGGGTATCTATAAATTCATCTAGATCAGATATATGCGGAATAAAAAACAGATTCAGGTCACTTCTTTTGAAACAGGATATGTATCTTAATGCAGTATATTCATCAGGAAGTATTTTCCCGGGGTAGTAACAGACAATATCAACCTGGATTCCCTTTTCCTGCATTTCCAGGAAAAATGCTGTAATACTTTTAAAATAGTCGATATTGCTACCGTCCCATACTATCCCGATCTTATGAGCATTTTTCAGGCTGTTGAATTTCTTAATTCTGTAATTTTTTTTCAGTCTTCTTTTAACTATGGATCTGCCAACAGCTAATCGAAAATTTATAAAAAGCTCCATAATACAAACCTAATCGTTTTTTAACAATAAACCTCAAACAGGGTTACAGTTTATTAATCATTTTAAGGAAGTGCTCCTCATCTATTATCTCAATACCTAATGCTGCTGCTTTTTCGGTCTTGGACGGCCCCATATTTTCTCCTCCAAGGATAAAACTTGTTTTTGATGAGACAGATGTTACAATCTTTCCTCCATTCTCCTCAATTAGTCTTTTATACTCTTCCCTGGTATATTGGATAAAAGTGCCTGATATTACAATATTCCTATTTATAAGTGCATCTCCTTTTGGTAACTGTTCTACGGTCGATTCCATTATTACTCCGTAACCCTTCAGTCGTTCAATTATCTCCCTGTTGGCCGGATATGAAAAGAAAGAGATAATGCTTTCTGCAATTTTGTCTCCAATCTCATGAGTTTCTGTAAGTTCTTCATGTTTTGCATTGATAATTGCATCTATAGATCTGAAATGGTTAGCCAGTAGTTTAGCAACTGTCTCTCCTGCGTGCCGTATGCCCAGGGCGAAAAGCACCTTTGGGAATGGTGTTGCCAGCGAATCTTTAATACTCCTGATAATATTTGAGGATGATTTTTCTCCGAGTCTTTCCAGCGGGGCGAGGTCATCAGGTTTTAGATCATACAGATCGGCTGCATTCCTGATAAGCCTGTTCCTGAAAAGCAGGTCTATAGTCTCCTCTCCCAGACCATCAATATTCATCGCTTTTCTGCTAATAAAGTGTTCTATCTTTCCCTTTATCTGGGGTGGACATCCCTGTTCGTTAGGGCAGTAATGGATTGCTTCCAATTCTTCTTTAACAAGGGTTGTTCCACATTCGGGACATTCAGTAATGAATTTAACTGCAACAGTATTTTCTCCTCGTTTATCAATATCAACACTTACAATTTTCGGAATTATTTCTCCTCCCTTTTCTACAAAAACAGTGTCATTCAGATGAAGATCAAGCAATCTGATCTGGGCTTGATTATGCAATGAAGCTCTTTTTACCCTTGTACCTGCCAGTTGCACAGGCTCAAGGTTAGCTACTGGTGTAATTGCCCCGGTGCGGCCTACCTGAAAGGAGACAGAAAGCAGTCTTGTGGAGGCGATTTCTGCCTGAAACTTATATGCGATAGCCCACCGTGGTGATTTGGCAGTAAAACCGAGATCATGCTGTTGACTTAAAGAGTTGACTTTTATAACCACACCATCGATTTCGTATGGCAGGAGATTACGATCACTATCCCATCGTTCGATATATTTAATCACATATTCAATATTCTTACATTTTGTTATCTCTGCAGAAACTTTGAAACCCCATTTCCTGGCTATTTCAAGATTCCGGAAATGTTCTCCTGAAGGAAGATCCTCTCCCAG
>JAUVKT010000085.1 GCA_030596125.1 Bacteroidales bacterium
TGTATCTTATCAACCGGTAGTTACGCACAGGGATGGCTTAAAGAGATGTATCCTGATGATAAATCCCCGATCGGGGAAAACCTGTTTGAAATCCAAAAAAAGGCAAAGGAACACTTTAAGTATGCTGAAAAGGAGTACTTCTCCCGTTATTTCAAGATAGACGACAACCCGGAGCTGAAGTATAGCAACGTCCGGAAATACATTTCTTATAAAAGATGGGAAGAATATTGGTTAAACCATGTTACCAAAGACGGAAAGCCTGTATCACCTATTGTTGAGTACAATGAGTATGTAAAGTTTAAAAACAGCAGATCAAAAGGTCAGGTTGCCAACTGGGTAAATATTAACCGGACTGAAGCTCCCGGGGGATACTGGGGAATGGGAAGAATACGTGAGATAGCTTTTCATCCTACCGAACCAAACACAATCTGGGTTGGGGCAGACCAGGGCGGTATATGGAAATCCGAAGATAACGGTGATACTTATACTCCAATAGGAGATGATCTTCCTTTCCTCAGAGTGAGCAGTATATGTATCGACTATACTAACCCGGATATTATATATATGGCCGGTGGTGGCATAGGAACCGGATACTGGCAGCGGGCAATAGGTGTTTACAAGACAACCAATGGTGGAGTAACATGGAATCCTACGGGGCTTAGTGCAAACCTGTGGGAAGGAAAATATATACGTCGTCTTGCAATTAACCCTGTAAACCCTCTGATCCTGATAGCAAGCAGTAATGATGGCGCTTACAGAACCGAAGATGGCGGAATATCCTGGACAAAAACAGATAACGGCTCATGCTGGGATATTCTTTTTCATCCCGATGGCAATACAGTGTTTATAGGAATAGGTCCTGATATATTCAAATCTTCAGATGCAGGAGTCACATGGAGTAAAATAACTGACACCCAGGAGTCGGGAACTTTCAAACATTTTACTATTTCTCCGGTTAATACCAATTATCTGGCTGCTCAGCTTGTTGGTTCAGATGAAATTTCAATATATGTTTCAACCGATAAAGGGGCTGTCTGGACTAAAAGATCTACGGTGATCGACGACCCTGAGGGTGCTATAGGATTCTCCTCCTCCGATCCCGAAACCCTGTACCGTGGATGGACAATAATATACAAATCTACAAACCTTGGCCTTACCTGGTCGCAGGAAACTATGTGGTACTATACAACCACCCTTCCCGAAGTACACGCCGATCATTTCAGGATTGAAAAAAATCCTCATAAACCCGACACACTCTATTTTTGTAATGACGGAGGATTATATATTTACGATGAAGCAAATGATATATGGACAGAAAGATCAGACGGCCTGATAATATCCCAATATTATTCGCTCTCTTCATCTCAAAGCGACACTGTTGTTTTGCTTTGCGGGTCACAGGACAATGGGGGCTGGTACAGAAAAAGTAACGGCTTTTGGAGGACAACTAACGGGGGTGACGGGATGCACACATGGCAGGACCCGGTTGACATAAATTATGGCTACTCCTCCTATCCCGGGGGTAAAATATACCGTACATCCAACGGATGGAACTCCTATGTATCTCTCTATGATAATATCGATCCCATACCGGACGAAGGTGACTGGAACAGCAGGTTTGCTATAGACCCGAATAATACCAACAGAATTGTTTCAGGCTGTTTCAAAGATGCTTATGAGTCTGTTGACCAGGGAGATACATGGACGAAAATCAGCAATAATCTTACAGGTGGCTACAATCTTCATACAATAGCAATTCCTGAAACAGATCCGGAAATTATTTACACCTCTTCAGGACCAGGATTTTTCTTAACAAAAAACGGTGGTGGTAACTGGACCTCCAGTTGGATGCCCGATGGTAATACCATAAAGGGTATAGCAGTAAGTGATTATGATCCTAACCTGGTTTGGGTTGTAACCGGAGGATATACAGATGGTTCAAAGGTCTTCAGATCAGAGGATGGCGGCAGATCATGGGTAAATATCAGCGGGTCATTACCTAATATCCCGGCACTCTCCATTATACATGAAAAGGGAACTACAGAAAGTCTCTATATCGGGATGACCTACGGAATATATTACCGCAATTCTGAAATGGATGACTGGGAGTTTTATGGACATGGCATTCCGAATACCGAGATCAGACATCTCGATATCCAATACAATTCCGGAAAACTCAGATGTGCTACATATGGGAGAGGGTTGTTTGAAGCCGACCTATACCATCAGCCGGGAACTAAACCAATCGCTGATTATTCGGTAAATAAAACTTCTGTTTGTGTGGGAGAATCTGTCCTGTTCGAAAACCTTACAGAGAATGCTGTCAACTATATATGGAATTTTGGCGATGGTGATACTGACACTTTATTCAGTCCGGATCATACTTACAATAATCCGGGCAGGTATAAAGTCCGGTTAATAGCATTTAATGACCCGTTTACATCAACCTGTACAGGCGAAAAAGAGATAACCGTCAAATCTCTTCTTAGTCCGGTTAAACTGGGTCCCGTGAACATAGCAATAGGTCACGGAAATTATTACAAAGGTGATAAAGCAGGTTTGATATTTAATGTACACTTCCCCTCAAAACTGATCTCTGTAAAGGTTTATACTGCCACTTCAGGGCTAAAGACCTTCCAGGTACTTGACTATGCCGGGAACCTGATTAACGAGGTTTCAAAAAATCTTAAGGAAGGCGAAAATATTGTAACAATGAATACTGAAATTCCTGTTGGTACAGACTTTGTTATCCTGGCAACAGATCCCGGAGATTTGTTTCTCAATATAACCGGTGCAAAATATCCGTATGGTCAATCTAACATGGTTTCAATAACAGGTAATACGGAGTATGCAAAGGATAAATATTTCTTTTTCTATGATTGGCAGATTCAGTATCTGAGCTGTGATTTTTATGAATTGCCTGATATTAAGGATGGAGATAATATAGCTACTGATAACATTATTGTTTATCCAAACCCGGTTAGGGACCAGTTTAAAATACTTGTTAAAGGATTTGATGTTGAAGAAGATATATCTATCAGGATTATTAATATAAATGGTACTGTAGTTTTTCAGAACGAGATGTATAAGGCCCGTGACCTGGACCTTAACACTATTCAACTCGGAGAGACTTCAGGGTCATATATAATCGAAGTCAGAGGCTCCCAAAAAGTTGTTTCAAAGAGGATAATGCGATTGAAATAACCGCAAGCAGATTAGATCTTACTCAACAGTGACCGATTTCGCCAGGTTTCGTGGCTGGTCGACATTACACTCTCTCTCTACCGCAATATAATAGGCAAAAAGCTGTAATGGGACGGCTGTCAGGATTGGTGACAGAACATCAGGCACCGATGGCAGTACCAGTGAATCATCCACTAATGAAGTAGTCTTCTTATCATCTGACGACAAAAACGCTATTACCTTTCCGCCACGTGCCTTTATCTCCTGAATATTTGAAATCATTTTCGATCTGTTCTCTCTGTCTGTAACAATTGCAAGGGTAGGGAAATGATAATCAATAAGTGCTATTGGTCCATGCTTCATCTCAGCTCCGGGATAACCCTCTGCATGAATATATGATATCTCTTTTAGCTTAAGCGCGCCCTCCAGGGCTGAAGGGTAATTAAATCCCCTCCCAAGAAACAGAAAATTGTCTGACACTGAATATTTATGAGCTATACTCTTAATCACTCCTGATAATTTAAGTGCTTCGGTCATAAATCCTGACAGGAATTGCAAACTGAAAGCCAGTTCGCTTACATTATCACCATTACCTCTTAGTCTGCCTAAGTATGCAGTTAGAAGAGAAATAATAACCAGTTGCGATGTGTATGCTTTTGTTGATGCAACACCTATTTCAGCACCCGCCTTCAGGTAAAGCTGGAAATCGGTATTTCTCTCAAGGGTAGAATTCCTGACATTCAGTATACCCATTGTAACAGCACCTGCTTCACGTGCCAGCTTATTGGCTGCAAGTGTGTCGGCCGTTTCACCTGATTGTGAAATGGAGATAACAAGTTCTCCGGGAGTAATAACCGGGTCGCGGTAACGATATTCCGAGGCATATTCTGTGTTAACAGGTATCCTTGCGTACTTTTCAATAATGTATCTTCCAATCAAACCCGAATGCCATGAAGTACCACATCCGAGAATTGTAATTCTTTCAATCTTCTCCAGTATTTTATCTATCTCCTTTGCAGAATATATATTGCTTTCAAAGTTTATTCCTCCCGATACCAGTTCTGAAACTATTTTCGGCTGCTCAAATATCTCCTTCAACATATAATGATCAAACCCATCTTTACCAGCTCCTCTGTCCTCTATCACATACCTCTTTTCACAAAAAACCTTTGCCTCTCCGGTTGAGGTAAATGCTTCTCCAATACCATTATTCCCGGCAATTACAATATCACCATCATCAGGAAAAACAAACCTGTCTGTATGATCAGCAAGAGCATAAATATCTGAAGCAACATATGTTCCTGTTTCATCATATCCTATTACAAGCGGACTCCCCTGGCGGCAGATAACAAGTCTGTTGTGATGGGCTTTTTCAATAATTACAATCGCATAACTACCAACTACATCAGCCAGGCTATCCTGAAGCGCTTCAAGTATCCTCTTCCCGTTATTCTGATATTTGTAATCTATATAGTTTAACAGCACTTCTGTATCGGTATCACTTACACATTTATAGCCTTTTATCTTTATCCTGCTTTTCAGTTCATCGGTATTCTCAATAATTCCATTGTGAACCATCACCAAATCGCCCGAAAAAGAGACATGAGGATGTGAATTACGCTCCGAAGGCTCACCGTGGGTAGCCCACCTGGTATGGGCAATACCGATCGTTCCATCGTGCATATCAATAACCTTCTTCCTCAACTCGTCTATATTACCTTTACTCTTCACTATTTCTAAATACCCGTTATGAACAGCTAGTCCGGCACTGTCATAACCCCTGTATTCAAGTTTCTGTAATCCTTCAACAAGAATATCTTTAACATTCCTTGTTCCTGTATATCCTACAATACCACACATAGTTACAATTTATTAATTACACTTTCAGTCACCTTCTCCAGTAATAATTTCATCTCTTTTCCCAACTCCTTTTTGGCCTGTATATGATTCCTTATGGATACTACCATCGGGTTAGTCTGAAACTCTCCCCTTACATTCTCAAAATCGTGATGCTTGTCAGACTCTTCACCATCTATACCAAAACCTGTCATCTTTGATAGTGAAAACTCCTTCTTCGCATCTTCATACAGGTAATTATCGATCTCTAAAACTGCACTCTTCCACCTGTCGATCACCTCAATCAATCCTTCAATAGTGAAATCAGATATTTTTTTCCCAAGGAAGATATCAAAAGCATCATATGCCCATGTCCACTCATAGCTATAATAGTTTTGATGTACAGATACCATAACCGAATTAATTTCCTCAATTGAATGCACCGATCCGTTCTCAATATTCTCAAACAATTCCTCAAGAACTTTTATCGGACAAATCAGTCCCGAAAGATCTACCCATTTTCCCGATCCTACAGGGGTATCTTTCTCAAGAGCAGAAAAGATATCTTCCTCTGAAGTGATACTGTGTCCCTGCAGACGTGTAATAAGTGAATTTCCCAAAAACTTGGAGATTGCCAGTTCATAGAGATGAATTCCCCTTTCAAGAGCTTCACTTCGGATCTTCATTCTCCGGAATGCATAAACACCATCAACCGGCTCTGAATTTTTCTTAATATCCAATAATATCTTCCTGCCATTAAGCATCTTCTGAACAGTATATGGGCTAAGAAGATTAAAGTTTATCTGGTCAAGCTTGTTGGCATCCTTCCTCCTGTCACGGGTAGGCCATTTTTTGGAATCCCTGATAGTACCTATACTCTTAAGGTTTATTCCCGGAACGAGTATGCTTTCGTCATTATTCTCAATAAGATATGAGAAGGGAAAATCGGAAGTGTCAGAATGTTTGTAATGACGACCCATAACAAGTGTGAAAGCTCCAATATGCGAAGGCCACAGAAGATATGAATCACTCGTGGTTTTTACTCCCCTCTCCATTACACCCTGGTGAATCGGACCAAGCTTATACAAATGGTTACTCTGGTTCGAACCACTGCCAGCATTCAAGAATGAAAACATGCCGGCAATCAGAAGTGTAGATTTATGATGAGTTACCGTATGCGGACCGGCAAAAATGGAACAAGCCTCACCATGAAATCCCTGACAGTTGGCAAAAAAAAGTGATTCGGTAGCCGAATAGTGTTTGTCCAGAACACAGCCCTGCCCGATAAAACAGTTAGAGATCAATGTTGAGTCGGTGATGGTTGAACCTGAACAAACAATGAAATTCTCCATTATCACTCCGTCACCAATAGTAACGTGATCTTCGTAGGAGCTGTTTATGGTTCCGTTGAATAATTTCCTTGCTCCCTCTACCCTTGCAGCCAGACCAATCTTTACATTACGTATATTATCACAATCAATAACCCTTGCACCGCTCCTGATCACACCAACACTATCACTCACATAACTTACATAATCATTAACCAGCTTTTCTATCACACTAATCAGCCTGCCCCTGTGACGGTACAACGCCAGTATATACGCAATATGTGTTGTAAGATGATCGTAAATTGTAACTTCACGTCCGCCCTGCTCGTTAATAGCCTTTACACGAATCCCGTTTCCAAAAGAAGTTACCCCATCTACCGCGATTGTATTCACATTGTGAATCACTACCCGTGACTCAATTTTATAATTAGAAATATAACTCTTAACGTTATTAATCAGAACATTATCCTCTACCACGCAATTATTGAGCCATGCGTTGTAAATACCTGTCTTAAATGAAACGCCCCCAAACAGTCTGACCTCCTCTTCAAAGATACCCAGGCGGATCTTTCCTGAAAAAGTGCTGTTCTTTATATTCTCAGGTGAAAAATTTTCCTTTACCTCTATCAGTCCCCAGTCGTCAGATATACAACCCTGCATTATTAGCTGACCTATCTCTTCACTGGTAAGACCCCTGTATTCCGGATTAATTGCATACATAAATAGATATTTTATGCAAATCTATTAATAAATCCGGCTATTTCAATAACAAAATACCTAATATAAACATAACATAATCATCACCAAACCTAACATAATACATATATATTATGCTTATATACTTATATTATAATTATTTAGATCACTTCAAATACCTATCAATATTTTAGTTCTTTCAGTTCTGAACCTAACATCATACTTTCATGATAAAATCAACAAGATTTACATCCCGTGTAAGTTCAAGTTTCTTTCTGAGTCTGACCCTGCTTATTTCAGCGCTTTGTAAGGTAATATTCATAAGTACGGCAATCTCTTTAGTAGTGAGTTGCAGTCGCAGAAAAGCACACAGCTTTTTATCCTTTGGAGATAGTGCAGGGTAATCATTTGATAATCTTTCAAAAAATCCCTGGTGTATCTTTTCGAAATGCATCTTGAAGTTATCCCATGTCTCTGTTGCAATCAGTGCACTGTTAATCCTCGAAACAACCTGACTGAGCTGATCTTTATCCTGCTTACTCAAGCTGTTCATCAGCAACTGAATTTGTTTCCGGGTATATTGGAGGGTTTCATTTTTCTGGGATATGGCCATCAGGTAACTCACCAGTTCACGGTCCTTGCTTTCAAGGTCACGCATATATTTTTGTTTCGCCATTACCTCATACTGTTTTCCATCAGACAGATTCTTAATCTCCCCGAGCGCTTGCATCAACCTTGTAATATCATTAATAGACACCCTTTGTCCAAGGTACTTGCCACGCTTATCATAAACAGCTTTACATTTTATCTCACACCAACGTACCTGCTTGGTACGGGTAAGTATCCTGAAGCTCAACGATTGTCTGATACATATAAAATTAAGGGAATCAGATACAAATTTCCTGTAGTCTTCCAAATCCTCAGGATAGATAATCTGATCTAAAATCACGGGGCGTGCTATCAATTCTTCAGAGGCATAACCTGTAACACTCTGAAATGAGGGTGAAACATATTCAACTGTGCCATCCGGACCGTACCACATTTCCCAGTCATGCGCAAAATCAGCGATAAGCTTATATCTTTCCAGCGCAATTAACGTATCATTTAATTCAAGTTTTAACAGCTCATTTTCGTTTCTGAGACTGGAATGCTTTTTCTTAACCTCATCCAGCTTTGCTTTTAACCTAACATTATTCTGATTTTCTTCACTATTCATAATCTGGTTATTATAATAATGTACTATATTACAATATTATAGCGATATATCAAAATAATTTTAAGAACCTAATAAACGGCAAATGACAAAAGACGAACGACTAACGACAAACGACAATCCGCAGTCTACAGTCCGCAGTCGGCAAACTTTAGTCACTTTAGCTCACTTTTAACTTTAGTCACTTCTTTCTTTCATTACCTTTGCAGCACAAAACACCTACCTATGAAAAACCCCCTGTTAGAATCATGGAATGCTCCATTTGATATTCCACCTTTTAATAAGATAAAGCCGGATCATTTCAAACCTGCTGTTGAGAAAGCTATCTCAATGGCCAGATCAGAAATTGATAAGATCACAAACAATCCCGAAAAACCGGAATTTTTAAACACAATTGAGGCACTTGAGAACTCCGGCAAACTGGTGAATAAGATATCGGCAATTCTTTTTAATCTGAATAGTGCTGAGACATCACCTGAGATACAGACAGCAGCCCAGGAAACATCACCCCTTCTGACAAAGTTTTCTAATGATATAACACTTAATGAAAAACTTTTCCAGAGGGTTAACAAAGTATATAAAACCCGCCAAAGTTTGTCTCTTACCGGGGAGCAGAATATCCTGCTAAAAGATAAATGGAAGGAGTTTGTAAATGGTGGTGCATCATTATCGGGCAGGGACAGGGACAGGTTCAGGGAGATATCCGAAGAGGTCTCAAAACTTTCACTTCAGTTTGAAGAGAATCTACTTGCAGAAACCAACGATTACGAATTGCATATAACCGACAGAGATGATCTGTCGGGTCTTCCAGCCACCATTATAGAACAGGCTGCTGCCGAAACCCTGAAAAGAGATAAAAAAGGATGGACATTCACTCTTCACGCTCCCAGTTACATGCCCTTTATGCAAAACTCAGATAATCGCAAACTACGCGAAAAAATGGTTAAAGCATACAGCTCAAGATGTTTCAGAGGTAACGATAGTGATAACAGGAAAATAGTAAAGAGGATCACAAACCTCCGGCTTGAAAAAGCAAAACTGCTTGGTTATGATTCTTATGCCGAATATGTTCTTGAAGACCGTATGGCATCCTCTCCTGAAGAGGTAAACAGATTTCTGAATGATCTGTTTGAAGCAGCACGTCCGTTTGCTCTTAAGGATTACAGGGAGGTAAGGAATCTGGCACTTTCCCTTGGTCAAAAAGGAGACCTTGAGCGGTGGGACTGGGCATATTGGTCCGAAAAACTGAAAAAAGATAAGTTCGCTATCGACGATGAAATACTCAGGCCATACTTCAGTCTTGAAAATGTTGAGGAGGCAATATTCTCACTGGCCGGCAATCTATACGGATTATCGTTCACTGAGAGAAAAGATATCCCGCTTTACCACCCTGAGGTCAGATCGTTTGAGGTAAAGGATGAAAATAGCGCACACATCGCAATTCTGTTTACAGATTACCACCCGCGAAAAGGGAAAAGCGGTGGAGCATGGATGACCAACTTCAGGGATCAGTACATATCAGGCACAAACGATATCAGGCCGGTTGTTTCAATTGTGATGAATTTTACCAGGGCAACAGAGACAAAACCGGCTCTTCTTACCCATAATGAGGTTACTACATTTCTTCATGAATTCGGACATGCACTGCATGGGATGTTATCGAAATGCACATACGAGTCACTGTCAGGCACAAATGTAAAAAGAGATTTCGTTGAATTGCCATCCCAGATAATGGAAAACTGGGCTTATGAAAAAGAGTGGCTCGACAAATGGGCCCGTCACTACAAGACGGGTGAAAAAATTCCGACTGAAACAATTGATAAGATCAAAGCCTCGCTCACTTTCAATGAAGGTTATGCCTGCAACAGACAGGTCAGTTTCGGTATGCTTGATATGGCCTGGCACTCATTAACTTCACCTTTTAACGGGGATGTTCAGGAGTTTGAGAACAATTCAATATCACCTACTGATCTTTTCAAGCCTGTTAAAGAGGCCAATATGAGTTGTGCATTCGGACATCTTTTCTCAGGTGGTTATGCAGCCGGTTATTATGGATATAAATGGGCAGAGGTGCTCGATGCCGATGCTTTCAGTCTCTTTATGGAGAGAGGTCTGTTCGATAGTATTACTGCCGGATCATTTAAGGAAAATATCCTTGAAAAAGGAGGCACGGTAGGACCCGGTAAACTATACAAAAAATTCAGAGGTAAAGAGGCGGGAATAGATGCGCTGCTTATCAGAAGTGGGTTTTTAAAAGAGTGAGTGGGAGAAGGGAGTATTGAAAATTATCCCCATCGACCAAATCTTTCAGTCTTCAGTCTCCAGTCTTCAAACTTTAGCTCACTTTAGGCACTTTTAACTTTAGGCACTTCTTCTCCTAAAACCCCTCTATATCATACCTGTTCCTGGCGGATTTTTCGCTTCTTACCTTATCGCAATCGAGTTCCATA
>JAUVKT010000152.1 GCA_030596125.1 Bacteroidales bacterium
GGCGTATTAACCTCAGGGGACCAAGTTATTCCCATGCTGTTACATTGCTTGAAAAGTTACTGATAAATGAAAATATATCAGACGTTTCGGCAATTATGATATCACTTGCTACCTGTCCGCCGGAAATTGAGAGATGAGGGGATAAGAGGATAAGAGGCAAAAGGCGTAAGGCATAGGGCATAAGGCAGAAGGCAGAAGGCAGAAGATTGAGGACTGAAGACTGAAGACTGGGGATTGATAAATAGTAAATCGAAAAAAAAAGCATGAGTATAAAAGATGTAATATATCCTTTCGTAGCATGGAAAAAGATAGTTAAAAAGCCTGTTACAATAAAGGATCCTATTAATGATCGTCCGGGTGCTCCACGCTATCGCGGCTTTCATAAAAATGATATACAGGAGTGTATTGGTTGTGGAACATGCGAGGATATTTGCGAGAATGAAGCTATTGATATGGTGCCTGTTGAGGGTATTGAGACAAAGGATGGCGACAGCGGCCTTCGTCCGAGGGTTGACTATGGCAGATGCTGTTGGTGTGCTTTGTGCGTGGATATCTGTACTACCGGTTCACTTAAACTGACTAATGCCTATACATGGGTTGAGGAGGATCCTGAAAAATATCGTTTTACCCCGGGTGTTGATAAAAAGCCATGGGACAATGAAGAAATGGGATGGAACCGGCCCGAACCAAATTACGAGTTTTATCAACTTAACCGTGTTACTATGGAACATCTCCATCCGGAAGAGAGAGATGATTCCTTTGTAGAGATGATTAAGGGGTACAGTAAGGAACAGGCTGAACTGGAGGCAGACAGATGTGTTGAATGTGGTATTTGTACAGCTACCTGTCCTGCTCATATGGGGATACCTGAATATATTAAGGCAATTCGTAATGAAGATATGGAAGAGGGACTGCGTATTTTATATGATACAAACCCACTGCCCGGGATATGCGGCCGTATCTGTACACATAAATGCGAAGATGTATGCTCACTGGGGCATCGCGGAGAGCCTGTTTCTATCAGGTGGCTTAAACGTTATATTGCAGACCAGAATCCATCTGAGGAGTATAAGCGTATTCTTGAAACAGAGAGTATTACTAAAAATGGTAAATCAGTGGCAATTATCGGCTCAGGTTCCAGCGGAATGTCGGCAGCTCATTATCTTTCACTTATGGGTTATGAGTGTACAATATATGAGAAACTCTCAAAGGCAGGTGGTATGATGCGGTTTGGCATACCTGAATACAGACTTCCGTATGATCAGATTGATAAGGATATAGATTACATCCTGTCACTAGGTGTGAAGATTGTATATAATACTACAATAGGTAAGGATATTACCCTTGAGGAGCTTGGTGAGAAATTTGATGCCGTATTTGCAGGAACAGGTCTGCATCTGGGAAGAAGTACAAGGATCGAAGGAACAGATCATAAGCATGTTTACCAGGCTATCGAATTACTTCGTAAGATAACTCTTGATGAGGAGATACATGTGGCTGAAAAAATTGTTGTTATCGGTGGCGGAAACGTTGCGATGGATATAACACGTTCACTGGCACGATTACAGAACCGCAAATATGGCAAAGTGCAGGTAATTACTACCAGTCTTGAAACCGAAGATATTATTCCTGCCGATAAGGAGGAAGTTATTGAGGCAAGGGAAGAAAAAGCAGTTATAATGCCGGGTTGGGCTCCACAACGTATCGAAATTGAGAATGATGAGATCAAAGGTCTGCATGTTGCACAGTGTGAATCACTTTTTGACAAAGAGGGTAATTTTAATCCGCAGTGTAATCTCGACAATAAAAAGTTCTATGAAGGCAGTATGATTGTTGAGGCGATTGGACAGGGCATGGATCTCTCATATCTTACTGAAGATATTAAAGAACATCTCGATATTAGTCCGCGCGGAAGAATCGGGGTTAATGAAAAATTTCAGTCCGGACTACCCTGGCTGTTTATTGGAGGTGACATTATTCAGGGCCCTGATGTTATCCATGGAATTGCAAACGGACATACAGCAGCCCGTGGTATTGATGAATATTTAACAAAATAGATTTAGATTTAATCGTTAATCAGATAAGATGGATATTTCAACAACTTATATGGGGTTAAAATTACAAAGTCCCATTATCGTAGGAGCTTCCGGTTTGACCGATAATATCGAAAACTCCATAGCTTATGAGAAAGAGGGTGCAGGAGCAATTGTTTTGAGATCTTTGTTCGAAGAACAGATACTTCACGATGTGGATGAGCAACGATTGAATAATATGTATGGTTCTTATGCAGATCAGGAGTATTATGCTATGTATTACAGTAAGAAACATAACCTTACCCAGTATACAAACCTGATCAAAAAGAATAAAGAGGCATTAAATATACCTGTTATTGCAAGTATCAACTGTATGTCAGATGAAGGATGGATCGAATATGCCAAAATTATCGAAGAGGCAGGTGCAGATGCTCTTGAAGTAAATATGTTTCTGCTACCTGCGGAGACAGATCAGGACGGTGAAGATAAAGAGAGGATATATCTATCTGTTGTTGAACAGATAAGTAAAACTATTTCGATTCCTTTTGCCCTTAAGATCAGTTACTATTTTTCCGGACTGGCAAATTTTATTAATAAGCTGGCTATGACTGATGCATCGGCCATGGTTCTGTTTAATAAATTTTATAGTCCGAATGTTGATATTGAAACAGAACGTATTATTCCCGGAGATATTTACAGTTGTAAGGAATTGAATATTATGACAATAAGATGGATTGGTATTCTTTATGATAAGGTTAATACTCAATTCGCTGCTTCAAGAGGCATTTATGACGGTGAAACAGTGATTAAAAATCTCCTGGTTGGTGCACAGGTTACGCAAATTGTTTCGGCAGTGTATAAAAACGGTCCGAAAGTCATTGGCGAAATGATAAGTACCCTGACTGACTGGATGAAGAGACATAATTATAATGATATTGCCGGTTTCAGGGGTAATGCAAGCCAGAAAAATATTAAGAGGCCGGCTCTTTATGAACGTACACAGTTTATGAAATATTTCTCCGATGCAGGCTATTAGAAAAATAGGAATTTGATTTAAACAGGAAGCTGTCCCTATTTTTTACAGTTTATTTTATTGATAAAATATAGCGAAAGTATAACTATCAGAATAAATAATATAAAAAACAGTGTAAATCCGTATTGCTTTATTAGCCAGCCTCCTAACAGTGGAAATAGTGCGGGTAGTATATTGCCTGCACCAGCTATCCCTGTATACATTGTTCTATTCTTATTTCCTGAAATTTCAAGTAATATACCATTCATTGAAATTGAATAAATAGAAAAGACAATACCACCGATAAGAAAGAAAAATTGAAGTGGGATTATATCTCCAAAGATTATCAATATGAGTGGTGATAGGGTTGCAAGCAGAACATTTCCTCTTAACAAAAACCCATACTTGATATTTTTCCTAAGCAT
>JAUVKT010000030.1 GCA_030596125.1 Bacteroidales bacterium
AGGCAGGAATTTGCCTGATAATCTTCTGGTGGTTATAGCAACGGGGCTCCACCTCTTCCCATACCGAACAGAGAAGTTAAGCCCGTTAGCGCCGATGGTACTGCGTAAAAGTGGGAGAGTAGGTCGCCGCCAACTTTATAAAGAAAAAGCTCAGCTGAAAAGCCGGGCTTTTTTTATGTAAGGACGTTGCATGCAACGTCCTTACATAAAATGGAATAAATTATTCTAAATAAAATAAATGCCGTAGCTTAGTGAATAAATGCCTGTAATATGAGAATAGAAAAATTTATTGCAGAAGACCTTTATAGGAGAGGAGTAAGGTATGTTTTTGGAATACCGGGTGGTTCATCTATTCCGTATATGGATGAGTTCAGAAAAGCAGGGATCGAATTTATTCTAACATCAAATGAAACTTCTGCAGCTATAATGGCTGATGTGACAGGCAGAATAACCGGTATTCCCGGAGTATGTCATGCTACTCTTGGTCCGGGTGCTACCAATCTTAGCACAGGTCTCGGCGGTGCATTACTCGACCGGTCACCTGTAATTGCTTTTATTTCTGAAGTACCTTCGTCTATGAGTAAGCGTACAGTGCAGATGAATATCGATCACTACCAGTTGCTTGAGCCTTTAACCAAAGCCGGTATCAGGATGACAGCTATAAATGCACCTGAAATAATAAATGATTCATTCGAACTGGCATTATCAGAATATCCAGGTCCGGTACATATAGGATTCCCTTCTGATCTGTCGGGCAGGAAGGTGAATAAAACTGATGTTGCGTACCGGTCGGAGGAGTGGGATCAGGAAATAATACTTGATAGCGATGTGACGAGTCTGCTTGAATATTCAAAAAAACCTTTATTAGCAATCGGGCTTACTGCTGCAAGAAACGGGCTGTCAGGTGAGTTGATGACTTTTCTTAACAGACATCCTATGCCGGTAGTTGTGACACCGATGGCAAAAGGTCTGATTCCGGAAGACCATAAATGTTATACCGGTGTACTGTTTCATGCCCTGAGTGATAAACTTGGAGCAGTTATCAATGATGCTGATCTGATAATAGGCTTTGGTTATGACCCGGTTGAATATAATTATGAAGATTGGATGCCAGATGTTCCACTTATTCATTTTGATACGGTAAAAACCGATATGCCAGGTAAAATGATGGTAAAACAGGTTGTAGGAACCCTGCACGGATTAACAGATATCCTGTCAGTCTGTTTAAAAACAGAGAGGGAGTGGGACTTTGATATTATAGCAAAGATCAGGGATTCGATCAGAGAGCCGCTGGAAACAGATACTACCGGTTTTGGTCCGGTTAACCTGTTGAAGATACTGAAAGAGAAATTACCAGGAGAGACTATCCTTACACTTGATGTTGGTTCTCATATCCACCTGTTTGGTCAGCTCTGGAGTACCCCCTCAAATGATAACCTGCTCATGACTAACGGCTGGTCCGGTATGGGGTTCGGAATTCCTGCAGCTATAGCAGCTAAACTTAACAGAAAAGATAAACCTGTAGTATGCGTTACTGGTGACGGAGGCTTTTTGATGACAGCCGGCGAGGTGATAACAGCAAGGAGATACAATTTACAGGTAATTTTTGTTGTTCTCTCAGATAATGAACTTAATCTTATCAAACTGAAACAGGAAAAGGCTGAAACAGATATTTACGGGATTAATCTTTTTGATAATTATTTGTTCAGTTCAGAGATGTTTCTTGGTATACCCGTCTTGATTGCCGATTCAACAGATAGTTTCAATAACTCTGTTGAAAAAGCAATGCAAATAAACGGTCCTGTTATTATCGAGGCCAGAATTGACCCTGCTGATTATAAAAAATATGTAATGGTCTGATTATTAGACTATTTTTCTTTTTCAGTCTTCTTGTCGTCTTCCTTTTTAACTTTTTTTACTGCTGCTGGTTTTTTAGCAACGGTTTTCTTTTTCTCAACCTCCTTCTCAGTCTTTACAGCTTCTACCGCTTTTACAGCCTTCTCCTCAACCTTCTTCTCAGCCTTTACAGCTTCTACCGCTTTTACAGCCTTCTCCTCAACCTTCTTCTCAGCCTTTACAGCTTCTACCGCCTTTACAGCCTTCTCCTCAACTTTCTTCTCAGCTTTTACAGCTTCTACTGCCTTTACAGCCTTCTCCTCAACCTTCTTTTCAGCCTTTACTGCTTTTTTAGCCTTTACCGCTTCTGCCGCTTTTTTTGCTTTTACTACCTTCCCTGCCTTTACTGCCTTCTTTTTTCTTCTCAAAACTCCGTATGATCCTTTTATAATTTTCCCTCTTCTTGTTTTTTTATCTCCTTTTCCCATGATTTACCATTTTAGATGTTTTACATTCGACTGACTGGTAGGACTGTATAAAAAGTTATATCTAATGCCATTTCGACTCCCGAGAATTCGGGAGAGAAATCTAACTATCTGATAATCAGTAGTGAGATTTTTCGACTTCCTGCCGGCTGGCCGGCAGACGCTCAAAATGACAATTCAAGAAAACTTTTAAGACAACAATACATGTCTGTTATTGAATGCCAAAGTTAACAAAAACAACTTATTTCTTAATTTTTTTGGCGGCTATTTTAACGTTGCTAAAATAGATTGCAAAAGGTCTGTAAGCCAGGTGCGACCATTTTGAGAAAGGTACTTCGATCATAAGCATCGGGAACAGCACCATCAGATGTATCACATATATATAGTAGGTTGCATAAGGTAAACCGGTTATACGGAAAATATGTACCATAATACCTGTAAGGGTAGTGAGAAATAAGAGTACAAGGAATGTCCAGTCGGTATAATGAGTAAACTTAGCTTTTTCACTGGATTTCTTTATTCGTTGCACTGTAAAATATATCAGCCCTACAAAAAGACCTGTAGTTGCATAGTATCCCAATAATCTCTGGGGATGCCACCAGGGATGTATCTCTTCAGTCTGAAACCAGTTAAGAAAACCTACGATCATGATTAGCAACAGCACATAACCGGTCATAAGGAACAGGTGTATTATCCAATACGTGCTGGTTTTTTCTTTCTTCTTTTCTCCATCATCGATCTTATCACCACATTTACTGAACTGCCATTGAGTAGCAAAATGAAAAACGAATTTCCATGCTTCGGTAAAGTATAGCTTGAATGGTATTTTTACTGATTCATCTTTAACTATTGTTCTCCAATACATTCTAAACACATTGCCTGTCAGAAAAAATACCAGGGATGCTGCCATTAGCCAGTCGGCAATATGGACTACCTTGGCAGGTGCAAATGTATTGAGTTTTACGCCTCCTTGATCTGTAAGGGTTGTATCCATTGGTCCGGCAAACAGAATAAACATCACGAGAACAAAAAGGGCGAGTAAAATAATTGCTCCGAGTTCCCATAATTTGGAGGTATAGAATTTTGCTGACAAACCTGTCCAGTCGTATCGGGCTGTAAGATATCTTCTCAGAGACATCATCAATTCTCCCGGGTTTGCTTCTCTTGGGCAGGATGTGCTGCATTCGCCACAATAATAGCAAAGCCAGGGTTCAAGCGAACTATCAATCTTGTCGGTCTGTCCGAGAACACTCGCTCTGATCATTTTACGGGGAAAAAAGTTGTCTTCATCTGACAATGAACATATTGATGTGCAAGTCCCACAGTTAAAACAGGCAGTTATATCAAAAGCTCCGTATTTAGCCAGTGTATCTGCAAATTCTGGATTTATTTTGGACATTTTAATCTTGTTTTAATTGATAATAATAATACTCATCATCATCATCAATGTTTGCTACGGTTAGTAAACCATACTTTCTCATTGACATCAGATAATATGTTACCTCATCTATATTCAATCCTGCTTCTTTAGCTATTTCAGGGATTGTTTTTGACTCTTCTTTCAGTATTTCGAGAATCTTTTTCTTCATCCTCATATAGGCTTTGATTGACTCTTTCCCTGATTCAGAGGCTTTACGGGTCTTTTTCAGTATAGTTACTGTTAATTGTTTCTTTGCATTCATGTCAGACAGTTATTAAAGATTCAATCATTCCTTCCATTTCGTTATTAGTGTATCCGGCAAGTTCAATTGCATCGTGCGGACAAACAGCAAGGCACCAGCCGCATCCTTTACAGGCAGATTTTTCAACCTGTGCAAGTTTTTTGCCGCCAGCATCGATCATCGTGATTGCATTAAACGGGCAGGCTTGTATACACAGTCCGCTGCCTTCACATAGCGACGTATCAATCATTGCGAGGGTAGGTTCTAATTCGATCTCTCCTTTGTGCAGTAATGCATCTGCTTTTGAGGCAGCAGAAAGAGCTGATTTAGTTGATTCTGAAATACTTTTCGGACCCTGAGACGCCCCTGCGATCATAATACCGTCGATAACAGTCTCTACCGGCCTGAGTTTTGGGTGAGCTTCATTAAAGAATTTATCTCTTCCGATAGGAGCTTTAAATACTTCAGCCACTCTTTTATAGTCATCTCTGGGAACCATTCCTGTTACGAGAACGATCAGATCAGGAGATACTGAGATCTCTTCGCCATCGGTAAGGAGGTCGTTGAATGTAATGGTTCCTTCACCGT
Organism: Bacteroidales bacterium; assembly: GCA_030596125.1. Taxonomy (GTDB): domain Bacteria; phylum Bacteroidota; class Bacteroidia; order Bacteroidales; family VadinHA17; genus JAUVKT01. Next base: position 4,571 of record JAUVKT010000030.1, read on the forward strand.
CAACCATTGAGACTACAGGTTCTTCGTCCTCATCAAACTTGAAGAAAATATCTCCCTGTCTTCCTGCCTGGTCGTAGAGAACCTCCTGCTTACCGTATGTGCGGATATGCTTATATACATGGTAAAACCGGATTTTCTCAAATCTCTTGTTAATACTTAATGAGGTTGAAATTGCACATGTACAGCAGAAACGTGAGCAGTACATATTGCCTTCAGCCTGACAACTGCCAACACAGTAGATATATCCAACTGATTTAATATCTTTCCCATTGTATTTAAGCTTACCGTTTGGCGACAGTTCAATGATCCTCTTAAACTCCTGGAATGTTACGACATTATCAATCTCTTTATATCCCAGTTCACCAACTTTCGGTGTATAAGGATCGGAACCTGTTGCAAGTATCACCGAACCGATATCAACTGTTATTGATTCATCTTTACGGTCAAGGTCGAGGTGATCCTTAAATTCGTTAATTATATTAATATCATCACCTGCATTCTTAATATCAACAACCGGAATATCAGGAAGAGCCCCGGGGTATGTTTTAAAAACAATTTTTCTTTTGGTTAGTCCAAAATCAAACTCATTAGGAGTAAGTGTTTTACACTTTCCAGTCAACTCCTCAATTTTGTCCTTATTGAAGTCTGATTTGATATACCTGGGCCTGATATTGATAGTGAGTTTAAAGTTCCCGACACTCCCACTCATATTTTCTGCTGTAGCTCCAAGGAAAAGTGTAAGATTATCTTTTGATTTGACCTCATCATAAAGTCTGGTTACTGTATCAGATGCCAGTTCCTCAACTGTACACAGATCTTCCCACTGGGTAATTCGTCCACCCACAAAGAAGTCTTTTTCAATAAGATAAACACTCAGTCCCATATCAGCCAGTTCAATTGCCGCTTTCATTCCTGCGATACCTGCGCCGATTACTGCTACGGCCTTTTCAGATGGGATAACAGTTTTCTCAAGGGCATTGGAATACTTTGTTCTTTCAATACCTGCTTTAACCAGTTGGATAGCTTTTTCAGTAGCTTTTTTAGGATTATCGGAATGAGCCCAGGAGCCCTGTTCCCTGATATTTACCTGAACATAGTTATAAGGGTTGAGCCCCCCCCTGATTGCAACGTTCCTGAATGTAGGCAGATGTAATTTTGGAGAACAGGAGGCCACTACCAGTCCATCAAGATCTTCATTTTTTATATCATCGACCATTTCATTCTGGGTGGAATCGGAACATGAAAACATTGTTATTTTCACGAGACTTACCCCTTCCAGATCTTTCACGGAATCCAGTACTTTATCAACATCTACGTAATCAGAGATGTTTGATCCGCATTGACATATATAAACTCCAATTTTTTGTTTCATTATAACCTCCTTAGATAACTTGCTGTTTCTGCTGAAGCGCTACCGGCTGACAGGATTGTATCAGGAATATCCATTGGTCCGGATGAAGTCCCGGCAACAAAAACTCCATCAATGGTTGTCATACCGGGGTTAACAAGCTTGTCGGTTTGCTTCACGTAATTAAATTCATCGAGTTCAAGAACTTCATTCTTAAAGAGTTCCGGAATGTTATTCTGAGGCAGTACACCTACTGCCAGAACAACCATATCGTAAGTAGCAGTTTTGGGTGCTCCGCCATTTTCAATATCTTCATAATGAAGAACCAGATCACCATCATCCTTTTCATCAATTTTGGCGATTTTGCCTTTTACGAATTCTACTCCCATATTTTTTGTCTGGATATAGAACTCATGAAATCCTTTTCCATATGCTCTGATATCCATATAGTAGATAGTTACATCGGCCATTGGCAGCGCTCCCATAATAAGCTGAGCCTGTTTGATTGAGTACATGCAGCAGACCTGGGAACAGATTGGATTTCCAATGGTTTTATCCCTTGAACCTGTACACAGTACATAAGCAATATTATCAGGCATCTTACCATCCTTGGGTCTTAATACTGTATTGTAGGGTCTGGTTGGTACGAGCTGGCGTTCCATCTGCATAGCATGGATAACATTTTTATATTTGCCGAAACCATACTGTGGTATTTTTTTGGCATCAAATAGTTCGAAGCCGGAAGCTATAATTACCGATTTTACTATTACATCGATCACCTCCTCTTTCATTGTAAAATCTATGCAGTTAGGTGGACAGACTCTTTCGCATGCACCACAAAGAGTGCAATTTTCGATATCGATTGCTGCAACACGCGGAGCGGCAACGCTAAATGGAATGTATGCTGCCTTCCTGCCTACAAGATCATACTGATACTGGTCTTGCACAACAACAGGGCATGCCTGTTCGCAAAGCTGGCATCCTGTACAGTCTGCTTCGATCACATATCTCGGTTTTTTAACAATCGATGTATTAAATATTTTTCCGTCTTTTTCTATTCCCCTTACCTCACTGTAAGTAAGAATTTCAATGTTTGGATGTCTGATTGTTTCAGACATCTTAGGTGTTGTAATACAAGCTGAGCAATCGAGAGTAGGGAACACCTTACTTAGATGTACCATTTTTCCCCCAATTGAATAATCTTTCTCGACCATTATAACACTGTAACCCATATTTGCCAGGTTAAGAGCAGCCTCTTCACCACCAATACCGCCACCAATAACAAGCGCATCGTATGTTGTGACATCAACGCCGGCAGCTGTTTGTTTTTCAATATTTGTTGTAGTAGGTTCCATCAGATTCTCTTAGATTAATTACTGGCCATAGCTGACAGCTCGCTGTGGAATGTCTTCATGTGCTTTACAAACGGTTCGGCGCATACTGAACATATGGCTGCCATTTTCAGGCGGGCAGGGGTGATATTCTTTTCTTTCATCATCCCATGAACTTTACTAACGAGTTCACCTGTTTTAGTAGTACACTCTATGCTGTAAGGACAGTCTGTTCCGTCGGCAGCGATAAAAACCCCATCAAACCCTTTTTCAAAGGCATGCATTATCCATCTTGGTTTTATTCCACTTGAGCAGGGTACGTTTATTGTATAAGCGGTTGCCGGGTAATGAAGTTTCAGTAATCCGGCAAGGTCAATTGCCGGATCTGAAATCTTCTCTGTGGAGAAAACCAAAATTTTAGGATCTTTTTGATCATTTTGGTTATTACTCATTATTACTGCTTTTTAAGATAAATTTTGAAATATCCATCTTTTTCAACTGTCCCAAGATATTCATGGCCTTTTTTACCGGCCCATTTTGGGATGTCTCTTCTTGTTCCTTCATCGGCAGACAGAATCTCCATTATCTGGCCTGAACCGATATTTGCGATCTCTTTCTTAGCTGCCAGTAGTGGTCCCGGGCATGCTGTTCCTCTTGCATCAACAGATTTGTCAATGGTTAATGCAACTAATTCTTCTGTTGTCATAATTTATAGTTTTAGAAATGTGAATATTTAAATAAACAGATTAACATCTGCAGATTGTACAGATTCTATGTACTCACCAATTCCACAGATATCATCCACGATATCAATAAAGTCTTCCATCTTCTCAGCATGTGCAATCTTTCCTGCAAGGCTGCATATATGAATGGTTACATCTGTAAGATCTTTAGCCATTTCAAACATTTCAAGCCATCCTGGAGAATTCAATCTGGCAAGTTCAGCTTTGAATTCATCCGTAGTCTGAGTTTGATCACTCATCTGGGCAATTTTGGCGCCCTTTTTAAAAGCATGTCCTGCATTTACAAGGACAAAAACCTCTATTTCCATATCATCGGCAGCGGCACCAGTCATGATAACGCTTGCTGATAATAATTTGTCGAGAGTAGGGCTCGCAAGAGCTAATACTAATTTTGGCATATTGGTTTGTATTAAAAATATTAATCACCACATCCTCCGCCTGATGATGGAGCCGGTTCTGCTTTTGCTGTTGACTCTCCCAATCCTTCTTCAAATGTATCGGGGAAGTATGCTATCCACTCGAACCAGATACCATCAAGCATCTGAATGTTTTTAAATTTCATTTTCTGAAGAGTTTGTACTGCCAGAGCAGCAGAAAAGTCATCATTGCCAAGGATAATGGTCCTCAACCTTCTGTTGGAGGCTTTTGGCGAAAACTCGAGCAACCCGCGTGGCACATTCACTGATCCCGGGATGTGTCCTGCTGCAAACAGATCTTGTTCGCGGACATCAATAATCTGGATTTCTGTTCCTTCGTCCAACAATGCTTTCAACTCATCAGGAGTAATTTTATCAACAGATTCAATTGCCTCCATTACCATTTCATCGACATTTTGGTAGATCTTAGCTTCTTCAAGTCCGCATGACTGAATCGCGAAAACAGTGGCAAGGAGGATCAGGATATATTTATATTTGTTCATAACCCGGTATTATTTGTTATTTGGTTTTCCACTCGTTATATGCCGCTTCGTAAATTTTAACATTTGGGTATTCCAGAATGCTTTTCAAAGCGAGAAATACGATACCTGCCCGTACGCTGGTGGCACAATAGAGAATGATCTCTTTATCCTTTGTCATGCCTGCAGCATTAAAAACAGAAACAAGCTCATCTTTTGATTTCAGCATTTCAGCATTCAGAACCTTACTGAATTCAAATTCTATAGCTCCATCAATTATGCCGGTGGCAGTCTCATCAGGAGGCCTTACGTCAACAAGAAGAGCAGACCCCATTTTTGATTTTACATAGGCATAATCTGCAAAGATACTTTTGTCAACTTTTGCTGTAACAGAAATAGCTTTAACAGAAGCGGAAGCGTTAGTAACTTTTCCACGAACACCCATCCATGCTTTCATGTGTCCATCCAAAACTTTTACATCCGGGTAACCGAGATATTTAAGTATCCAGTAGATCCGGCCTGAGCTTTTTCCTGACCCTGTTCCGTATATTACTATCTTCTTAGCCGGGTCTATCCCCTTTTCTCCAAGAATTTTTGTCAGTTCACCGGGGCTTTTCAGAATACCCTCGGGCTCACCCTCTTTTGCGAGAGTACTTACCGGTACATTAACAGCATTGATAATGTGAACCCTTGCGTAATCATCAGCCGGCCTCACCGATACAAAGATAGTATTTTTACTCATTACAATCTTTTTGGCATCTGCCGCTGATATCAGATCCTGAGCATATATTCCTGATATATACAGGAACAGTAATAGAATTGATAATGATAATTTTCTCATTTTATATGTTTTTTAAAATTTTATCTGTAACTGAACTACAACAGCATCGTTTGGCACTTCGTTGTTTCCTTCGGCCTTATACATATAGTTTATCTGCAGTCTTGTCCAGTCGTTAAAGAAATAGTTCATTCCTACAGTACTGATCGTATTAGTATCGTCGGCAATATCCTTATTACCGTCATAAGTTTCAAATTTCACAACAGGCTGAAGGCTCCATTTTGTCATATAAGCAGCCATTATAAAGAAGCCATCCCTGGTAACCGGGCCTTCGTGGAATTCAATTGGTGTTCCGTCGCAACCACCACCGGTGGTATAATCACCTGTATCTTCTCCCCAGAGGTACTCGCCCTGAAACAGGAAGTTGCCGAAACGGAGTTCCATATCACCGCCAAACCGGGTTTTAACATTATCTGTTTCGATACCGGTTTTGCCGTAGCCAAAACTTCCTCCTACACTCAGAAAATCTGTAGGATTTACTACCAGCCGCCCTTTAATACTTTTAGCGGCATTTTCATCCCTCGAATTTCTTTTATAGTCATTTACCAGGGCAAGACTATACTTAACTATAGTACTGTTATCACCACCGAAAAGCATTACTCCAAGGTCGCGTTGCGGTCCGGCAAGTTCTTCAACCACTTTTGAACGGTAAATTGTATGTAATGACTGGCATGCAGTATTTTGCTCAAGGCTTATGGGCACTTTAAATTGCCCGAAGGAAAATTTGGCCCACTCAAAGCGGCTATAAGTAACAAAAGCGTCGAGCATAAAAGAGCCATCGGGTTTAAATTTGCTTAATTCAGCCATAAAGTAGTAGCTGAAGTCGTAGGGTACATTACCAAGGAATGCAACCCTCGCCCTGTTAAATGTAAAGCTGTTGTCCCAAGCGTCATCGGTCTGATTAAATTCTAACTGTGGCTGTATATAACCTGCAACAGTTACTCCTCCATCAGATGATGGTTCCATACAACCCTGTGCGTTTATAGCAGGATTAATAGCAATTGCTAATAATATGATTACTGCTGCTTTTAGAATTGTTTTCATATTTTTCATTTTCAATATTTAAAATTGTAATGGGGTAGTCATCTGACTACCCCATATTAAATCTATTTATTCAGTTGGCAGGTCTGCAGCCGGAGTGGCCCATTTGCCTGATTGTAGATCGCTGTATATCATTGAGTTAACGCCGAATTTAAGGGTTTTTGCATTGTACCCTATTATATCCAGATATGCTGTAATTACAGAGGAGGTCTGACCTGTCCAGCAATATGTAACTACTGGTTTGTCGGGGTTAAGACCAAAATACTGTTCACCTGAGAGTGTAAGTGGACTGATCCTGTATGCACCGGCAATATGACCGTAAAGCTGAACATCGGCAGCGCCCCAGTAAACGTTTACAAAATAGTTGCCGGGATTTGTAAGAACATCATTGCCTGTAACAGCATTAGGGGTAAAACCTGCTGCCAGCATAGTAGCAACTCTTGCCGCAAGTATTTCAGCACCAGTGCCTGTATTAGTAATATCAGGATCGTCAAATTCCTTACTATCAGCAACTGCTCCAGGAGCAGCTACCCAGTTGGCATGACCATCTGCAATATCTGCTGTGCTGTTATCCCATGAAGCTGACCATGTTGGTCCCCAGCCACTCATTCCCCACTTGAGGACTTTTGCATCATCAAATCCGCTCAGACGGAGAGCACAGACAGCGTGTCCTGCACTCTGTCCCGAGTAACATACAACAATAATTGGTTTGCTTGCAGAATTCTCTGCTTCTACCAGTACGTTTCCTAATGTTGAATTTACCGCACCAGGGATGTGTGATGTGCCATAGTCATCAGCACTACGAATATCAATAACATAGTAGCTGGTAAGATTATCTTTAATATTATCAGCTGTTGTGATCCATCCGTCAAGAATATTATTAAGATCATCACCATTAGTTTGCATATAGGTTATCAGAGTCTGAAATTCAGGATCAGTAACTCTCTCTTCTTCAACAGGATCTTTTTTACAACTTGAAAATACAATCGCAGGAAGAATAATAATAAGAAGTAGGAATTTTGTTAAAATTTTCATTTGTTTTGAGTTTAATTATTAATTTGAGTTTAGTTAATCACCACAGCCACCTGAACTTGCTGGTGCTGTTTCTGTCACTCCATCCGGGTTAAAAGCTGTATAGCCACCTTTAAGATTTTTGACATTGGTATATCCGATTTTCTTTAGTTCAAGGGTTTCGAGGATCCCTCTGTCACCGGCTTTACAATAGATAATTATCTCCAGGTCGGTAGTGGGAGGGTACATATACTGTTCCATCCAGTAATCTTCGTTTCCGATCTTAAAAATCAGTTCGCCACGTGCAATATTTACCGAACCGGATATATTTCCTTTAGCGAATTCATTGGGTTGGCGTACGTCAATAAGCAGGTACTCCTCTCCGCTCTCTAATTTAATATTAAGATCTTCAACTGTAATCTCTTCAATTTGTCTTTTTGCATCGGCTGCCAGTTCTTTACCATTTTCATAAATTGCAGTGCAACCGGTAATCAGAAGAAAAAGAAGGATTATTGCTGTTTGAAATTGTTTGATTCTCATAACAATATTTTTACAATCAGTTTCTAATAAGCGCTAAATTTTCCGGTTCTCTCATTCCACTTCACAAACATGTACCATAAGAGCAGTAGGATGACAACAACGATAAATGCACCTGCATATCCGATATAATCGGGTAGGTAGCTTTTAAATTTCATTGATGTAGGAAGATTGTCAACTATTGCAGGTACTATGTATTTCTTTGAAAGAGGGGAAATAAGCAGGAAGCCTAAAGCAGACATCCATAGCTTAACCTGGCCTTCGCCTACGCGCCAAAGTGTTCCGACAGCACAACCACCGGCAACAGTCATTCCCAGTCCGAATATAAACCCGCCAAGTATAGCCCTGAGCCATGTGTGTCCGAATACCCATGTCATTTCACGAGCTCTGAGAGTAGTCTCCTCTGCGCTGATACCAAAATATTTTATTGCGGTAAAACCGATGAGTGTGACAAACAGACCGACAATAACTCCTACGGAGCCATCGCTTTCGCCTGTCATAAACGGATCACGGAATGCTTTGACGATACAAAATCTTGACCTCTGGCAGATCAGACCCATAACAAGCCCTGATAATATGAACCAGGCCAGCACACCATTTGTTCCTGCTGTAAGATAGGCCAGGACAAAGGTTGCGATGGTTACAATCCAACCCAGTATCACCTGCCATTTTCCTTTTTCGGATGATACAGCAAGGAGGGTGAAGCTTTTACCTGTACTAAATTTTGGAACGTTCTCCATCTCCCATAACAGGTACTTAAGTGCGATAATTACACCGATAAACAGTCCTATTGTGAAGATAATAGCTCCCCCTGACAGTGCAGGTACTCCGCTGAAAAATGCTCCGATAGTACACCCAATTCCGAGTGTAGCGCCAAGAGCCATTAATCCTCCACCAATAAAACCTTTTACAAGTTCACCTACAGGTGGAATCCTCAAAGCGAATTCCTTTGAAAAGAGGGCTCCGGCCATTGCACCAAGGATTGTAAATAAACCCAGCATGGCGTATAGGTTAGTGGTAGACGGGGCAGTGCCTTCAAAAGCATTAATGCCAATAAGCCTGAAGGTATTTTCTCCCCAGCTGTTAAATGCTCCACTGGCACCCCAGGGACTTTTTACTGCAAAGAGTATAATATTAAGTAATCCTAATGTTATACCTCCGACCCAAACCGGCCAATGCTTTGAAAAGAAAACCCTGAACAATTCGCTAAGAGCGCCTTGTTCTTTCTTATTCTCTGCCATTGTTTATCCTCCTATTTTTTTTGGATAATAAAGCGGAAAACACCACCTTCTACTTCCCCTTCTTCAAGGAGTGTGTTACCGGATTTATCACACCATTTTGGCAGGTCTGATTTGGTTCCAGGGTCGGTGCCAATCATCTCCAGAACATCACCTGAGCTCAGTCCTTTCATTGCTTTTGCAAGTTTCATCATCGGCATGGGGCATGATAGACCTTTGCAATCGAGTGTTTCTTTAATAGTATAATCCATAATCTCAAAATTTAGTGTTAATAATTTAACACAAAGATTGATATTTGCTGTGAATTAATAAACAGTACCGGCATGATGTTGATGCAGAACATCGTATGATACTCATCCATACTATTTAATGATCTATATCATTATTGAGACTGATCTAAATCACTTATTTGATATTATTGTTTGAATATTAAATTGTATTTTTGATTTTTACGTATTATCTAAGAACTCAAAATCAATGGGAAAAAATGTTCATATGCAAACTTTCAGCAGTTGTACTGTTAGTCTTACAAAGAAGGATTTTTTTGACACCCTGACACCAGCCCAGAAAAAGCTGATGGATGATAATACGGTTGATATTAAATATAATAAGGGAGAAATTATCTGCAAACACGGAACTTTTGCTCCGTATATTATTTTTCTGAAGAAAGGACTGGCAAAAGTTTATCTGGAGGGGGCAAATGATAACCTGATATTGAAACTGGCTGCACCCGGGTCGCTAATTGGTCTCTCATCTTTGAGTGATGACAATACTACATACCATTATACTGTCTCCACATATCTTGATACAGAAGCAAGCCTGATAAATATAGACGTTTTTCGCAGGATTATCAGGGAAAACGGAGAGTTTGCATCATCGGTAATTTGTGTTTTCTGCAATAATACACTACAGACCTATGGCAGGTTTTTCAGTTTTACTCATAAACAACTCTATGGCAGGCTTGCGGATATTCTGATATGTCTTTCAGATAGAATTTTTTATAAGGAGGAGTTCAGTCTTAATCTTACCCGCAAGGAGCTTGGCGAACTAACAGGGATGACAACCGAAAGTGTTATCAGAATGTTGAAGAAATTCAGGCAGGATGATTTAATAGAGATGGATGGTAAGAAATTAAAGATTAAAAATTACGAACTACTTCTGAAGATCAGTGATTATGGTTAAGAAGCAGGCGTAGGGCATAAGGCGTAAGGGGGCCGAACGTTAAAAATTACCCTGTGGGTGATTTTAGTGAGGAGCCAGACTGTAGCGGAGGTTTTAGAAAGGCGTAAGGCATAAGGTAAATAGACAATTGTCAATATTACAATAAAAACAATTCCTCAATTTTTCACGTTACTCATAATAAATTATTATATTCGGTTATATAATTTATATCGATGTCAGCTGCTATACAGATATATTGTGTTAAAACTTCTCCGAGATTGATATATTCATTAGATCTGGTGTTTAATAATATACTCGGACTGGAATATGAGATAACTGAAAAGCCTGACAACTCTAAACCCCTGGTAAATTATTCATACGACCGGTCTGTTGGCGGAATATTTATTCAACCTGAACCACTCTTGTTTGAGACCGGAGTAAGGAAACAGGATATATGGGTTGCACATATGGATGAACTGCCTCTGTTTTATCAGCAGCCACCCGAGGCAGGTTTTTTAATAGACCTGTTTGCTTATGTATTTTACCTTGTTACGAGATACGAGGAGTACCTGCCGTTTACACGTGACGGGCATGGCAGGTTTGCTGCAGAATCGAGTATGGCCTACAAACATAATTTTTTGTACCGGCCGGTAGTTGACCTGTGGGTGCAGAGGTTCGGTAATACTCTTAGTCTTTTATATCCGGGCATTAAGGTCAGAAATAACAGTTATAATAATCTTTTAACGATCGATGTCGATCAGCCTTTTTCCTACAGGGGGAAAGGAATTCTCAGGAATATGGGAGGAATGATCAAAGATTTATTCAGAGGAGTGCCGGTCAGTGAGAGATTAAAATGTATTACAGGTATGCAGAAGGATCCATATGATACTTTTGATTACCTTAATCAGTATGCAGAAAAGTATAATGTTCCCATAAAGTATTTTTTTTCTACAGGCAGGAGAAGCCGGTTTGATAAAAATCCGAATCCTGCACGGAGATGTTACCGTAAACTTATCAGAAAAATTGCTGGCAGATTTAAGATTGGCTTGCATCCTTCTTACACTTCGAACAAGGATGTAAGGATACTGGGCAAAGAACTGAGAAGACTTGAGAAAGCGTCCAGGATAAAAGTTGATAGTACCAGAAAACATTTTCTGCTTCTAAGTTTCCCTGACACCTATCAGAGTTTGCAGTCTGCGGGGATTAAATATGACTATACCCTGGGATATGCCAGAGAACCTGGATTCAGAGCCTCGATCGCAAGACCTTTCCATTTTTATGACCTGGAGAAGGAAGAGTCAACAGACCTCCTGCTTATACCTTTTCAGTATATGGACGTCACTCTCCAGCAGTACAAAAGACTCACACCTGATGAGTCTTTTGAGATGATAGAGAAGCTTATTGACGAGACACGTAATGTCGGGGGGCTGTTCGTCTGCTTATGGCATAATACATCGTTAACCGGAAAGAACGAATGGGAAGGATGGCGTTCGCTTTTTGAGAAAGTAATTAAATTTCAGGCGAATGATAAGATATCTGAAGAATAGTGAGATAGACAGGAAAAGGTGGGATGATTGTATAGAGGCTGATTCCGGCAGTCTGCCGTATGGTACCTCCTGGTATCTTGACATAATGGCCCCGGGATGGGATGCTCTTATTGACGATGATTACAGTTTTGTTTTTCCAATTCCAAATAAAAAGAGGTATGGCTTTACCTATATATATACTCCTGTGTTTCTTCAGAAACTGGGTCTTTTCTCTTATGAATATAAAAGCTCTCAAAGGCTAGAAGAATTTATTAGGTTTATTCCTGACAGATATGCTCTTACAGATCTTCGTATTTCGGGCAAACCTCAAAATATAAAGGGCAAAATTGTCTCAAGGGATAATTATGAATTACCTCTTCAAAATGAGTATGGTCAGTTGTTAGGTGGATATACATCAGATTGCAGGAGGAATTTAAAGCTGGCAGAGACAGTTAAACCTGCCTCTTTCGGAGAAATTCCGGTAAAAGAGGCTGTTAACCATTTTGTTGCAGGAGCAGGTAAAGGAATAAACGGTATAAAAAAGGATTCTTATACCAGCCTTATATCTCTTATGGACTATGCGATTGCCAATGGTTATGGAGAGATAAAGGGAGTATATATTGACAATCAACTTATTTATGCGATCCTTATCATTAAATACCGCAGAAGGATTATCCTGCTTTTAACATCCACCAGTGAAGAAAGCAGAAAAAAACGTACAGGTTATCTTATTGTTGACTCAATAATCAAGCAATATGCCGGGACCGATATGATCCTTGATTTTGCAGGTTCATCAATTCCCGGGGTGGCCTCTTTTAACAGTTCATTTGGCGCTGTAAACTCGCCATATTCAAGACTATTTCATAATAACCTGCCATGGCCCTTAAGCATGTTTAAAGAGTAGTATCAGTGTATGAACTCCAGTTCCTGGTCGTGATTTGCTTCCGAGATTGCCCCGTCTTCACACTTAATAGTCCGGGCAATATGCTTCTTAAGTAGTGTGTAGTTATGGGTGGCAACAATTACAGCCCTGCCCGATTTACTGATATCCTTAAGTATGTTAATAATCGAATCTGATGTCTCAGGATCGAGGTTCCCCGTTGGTTCATCAGCGAGAATTATATCAGGATCGTTTAGTAATGCTCTCGCTATTACAACTCTTTGTTGTTCACCTCCTGATAGCTGGTGAGGCATTTTATATCCTTTTGTTCCCAAACCAACCTTCTCAAGTACTTCAACTATCCTTTCGTCAATTTCGTTTTTGTTTTTCCATCCTGTAGCTTTTAGTACAAATTCAAGGTTCGAATAGACTGTCCGGTCAGAAAGCAATTGAAAATCCTGAAAAACAATTCCCAGGTTACGGCGTAGTTTAGGTATATCTTTCCTCTTTAACATGGCAAGGTTAAAACCGGATACAAGAGCTTCCCCCTCTTGTAAAGGAATCTGTCCGTTAAGGGTTTTAATAAGTGATGTTTTACCACTTCCGACCTTACCGATCAGATAGACAAATTCGCCTCTGTCAATATTTAGGGTAACATCGCTTAGAACCAGGTGATCCTGCTGATAAATCTTACATCCGGTTAGAGATATTATGCTACCGAGAGGCATATTGTTTTCTGTCATCAATTTCTATTTTGATATGTTGCAAAGTAATAAAAGAATTGTTAAAGGCAAAAAGCAAAAGGCTAAGGCTAAGGTTAAGGCTAAGGCTAAGGCTAAGGCTAAGGCTAAGGCTAAGGTTAAGGCTAAGGTTAAGACTAAGGCTAAGGCTAAGGCGAAGGAGGGCCGACTGCTGACTGCCGACTGCTGACTGCCGACTGCCGACTGCCGACTGCCGACTGCCGACTGCCGACTGCCGACTGCCGACTGCTTTGCCCTTCCGAAGCTTGAAACGAAGTGGAGAGCGAAGGAGGGCCGACTGTGTCCTGCTGATAGTAATTAACAGGGTAATGTTGATAAGTTCGATAATAAAGGCAGATCAGTAGCGTTTTATAGTTGTAATTTTACATTTAATAAAAAATGCGATTTATCTGGTATAGGTTATAGAAACAGAGGCTAATAGACTTCTTTCTCGTGTAAGAGTAGTTGTTTTATTGGCTAAATTTTTCGAAAACAATTGATATGAACCGAGCCCGGCGGCTGCCGAACGAGTTGCATATGGCCATTGAGAAAAAAAATAAACATATGAAAATAAAAATTACGCTCTTTATAATCATTCTGATTCCCACTTTCTCAATTGGTGTTTTGGCTCAGAGACCTTTATCAATAAAGGAAGGAGATTCTGATTTTTTCAGGGCGAAGGAGTTATATAACAAAGAAAAATATGCGGCCGCCATTGTGCTTTTTGATAAATATATATTAGAATCGGGTGATATATTGTCGGGAAAGAAATCTGAGGCTGAGTTTCTTGCCGCATTATCATCTGTCAGGTTGTATAATAATAACTTTGAGTACAGGGTTACCAGGTTTGTTAATACTCATCCTGAAAGTCCACTCAATAACGTTGCGTGGTTTGAGCTCGGGAGAACCTTTTATCAATCGAAAAATTACAAAAAAGCTATTATATATCTTGAGAAAACCGACCGGCTTGAGATTGATGATATTCTTCTCCCTGAATATTATTTCAAACTCGGGTATTCACATTTTATGAAGGGAGACCGAAAACGGGCCATGCTTTTCTTTTCCGAGATAATGGATATTGATACGGAATTTACGTCTCCGGCAATCTATTATTTCTCACATTTAGCTTATGATAACAAGATGTATCGCACTGCACTTGACGGTTTTATGAGGCTGAAGAACGATGAGTCGTTTGGTTCAGTAGTACCTTTCTATATAGTACAGATCCTCTACATTATGGAAGAGTATGACGACATCCTTAAGATTGCTCCATCTCTGCTTGACGCAGCAGGTGAGGAGAGGGCTTCAGAGCTTTACAGGATAATAGGTGATGCATATTTTCAGAAGGCCAATTATGCAGAAGCAGTGATAAACCTTGAAGAACATGTTACCCGCGCCAAGCGAACAGGCAGGGAGGGAAGTTTCCAGCTTGCTTATTGTTACTATATGACCGGAGAATATGACAGATCGATTCCCCTGTTCAGGGAGGTATGCAGGAGGAGGGATGAGTTGAGCCAGAATGCATTTTACCTTTTAGGTGATTGTTTCCTGAAACAGGGAGAAAAGAAGATGGCTCAGGCTGCTTTCTCGTCAGCTTCTAAAATGGATTTTGATAAGGATGTTAAGCAGGAGTCGTTGTTTAACTTTGCAAAACTAACCTATGAAACAACTTACTCCCCATTCGGAGAAGTTATCAGGGCTTTTCAGGAGTATATAGAGCAGTATCCCGGATCAGATAACATCGAGGAGGCTTACGATTATCTTGTCTCCGCTTATATGAAAATTAAGAATTATAAGGCAGCAATAGCATCACTCGACAGGATAAGACATAAAGATGAAAGATTGGAAAGGGCATACCAGAAAGTCGCTTTTTACCGCGGACTTGAGCTTTATAAGAATATCAGATACCAGGCTTCTATCGATATGCTTGATAAATCACTGAATTATGGAAGGTACAACCGCCAGCTAAGAGCTCGTGCGCTATACTGGAAGGCAGAAGCACATTATCGGCTGAATGACCCCGATAATGCTCTCAGTTTTTACGAGGAGTTTATGGGTATCCCGGGAGCATCAGGGCTTGAAGAATTCAGGATGGTAAGGTATAATATCGGGTATGTTTATTTTAACAGGGAGAAATATAGTGAGGCACTAAGGTGGTTCAGGGATTTCGAATCAAACAGTGTTGGAGGTAATCCTTATTTAATGGCTGACCTCTATAACAGGATAGCAGATTGTTATTACATTTCAACTGATTATACTCAGGCTATTGATTATTACGACAGGGTGATAAACACGGGATCTTCCGGGGCAGATTACGCCATGTTCCGAAAGGGATTTGCCATGGGTTTGATGCACGATCAAAAGTCTAAAGAGGAGGTGCTTTCTACTCTTATTGCCGGATATCCTTCATCATCCCTGATCCCGTCTGCACTTTTTGAGAGAGGACGTGCCTTTATAAGCCTCGAGAATTATAGCAAAGGGGAAGACGATTTTAAAACGATTATCTCCTCACAACCCAACAGCATTTTTGTTCCAAGGGCAATGGTGCAATTAGGATTGCTATATTTTAACACAGGAGAGAATAAAGCTGCAGTGGATCAGTATAAAAAGGTAATTGAGAATTATCAGTCTACACCTGAAGCAAGGAGTGCTCTTACCGGCTTAAGAACTACTTATGTTGAGATGAACGATGTTGAATCATATTTTGCATACGTCAGATCTCTTGATGGTTATGCAGATGTCAGAACAAGTGAAAGAGACAGCCTTCTGTATATCTCCGGAGAGAACCTTTACATATCTGGTAATTGTGACAGGGCTTCGGAGATATTCACCAATTATCTGAAAGAATTTGAGCATGGAAGCTTCAGACTCAATGCCAGTTTCTATCTTGCCGACTGTCTTGAATCTGACGGTAAGATTGATGAGGCTCTTACTCACTATCTTGAGGTTGTGAAGACACCCAATAATCCCTTCCTCGGACAATCATATCTTGCAATAGCGGGTATTTATTCGTTTAAAGAGGTATTTGACAGTGCTTTTATCTATTACGAAGAGGTTGAACGTGTCGCTGAAACTTCCGAAAATGTTTTTGAAGCTTCAGTCGGACAGTTAAAGGCGGCATATAATATGGGTGATCCGATAAGAGCTATTTCGGCATCTAATAAGGTTCTTGCTTCTGAAAAACTAACAGAGGAGCTGGCAAGAGAGGCAACCTTTATGAGGGCAAAATCAAATTATGCACTTGATAATGCAGGTACCGCTCTTGATGATTTCAGACGTGTTGCCATTGAGGTTACCTCTTCTGAAGGTGCAGAATCAAAATTCAGAATAGCTGAAATATTATTTAACCAGGAAAAAGTTACCGATGCCGAAATTATTGTAAATGAGTTTATTGAACAGAATACTCCTCACCAGTACTGGATGGCCAGGATGTTTATTTTGCTGTCTGATATCAGCATTGTAAACAGTGATGAATTTCAGGCAAGGGCGACCCTTATGAGCCTGGAAGATTATTACCAGACAGAGGATGACGGTATACTCGACGAGGTTAAATCCAGACTTAATGATCTGAATCAGCAAATTGAAGTAGTAAATGATACTATCAGGTTGTCAATAGAGAAAAAATAATTTATTAAATGTATCTAACAGATAGATCAGTAATATGATAGCAAGGAGAATAATATATATATCAATACTGTTTTTAATGACAGTAGCCGTGTCTGGCCAGGAGGATATTAAAAGAGAAGTTAAACTGTATAACCCTTTTAAGCCAACACTTGCGAAAGAAAATAAGATCAATTTCTTTCCCGACCTGAATGATACATCCCTGGTTGCCCCATTGTTTCAGTATGACATCACTCCCCGGTCGTTTATGCCTGAGTATAAGATCAGGACCATTCGTGCTGCCAGGCTGGAGCCGGATCCCCTGCCCATGTTGTACAAAAGTTACCTGAATGTTGGTTTTGGTAATTATTTTACTCCGTTAGGAGAGTTAAGTATTGCTTCGGGAAGGTCGAGAGATAAGGTTATAGGGTTTTATTTAAAGCACCAGTCATCATTTGGCAGCATTAAACTCGATAATGACCAGGAGGTATTTGCCGGTTATATGGATAATATTATGAGAATGAACGGTACAAAGCTTTTCAGAAGAAGTGCCCTGTCTGGGAACCTTGACTTTGAGCATTTGAGAAGATATGCTTACGGATATGATCCTGACCGCTATCCGGCAACATACACGGAAATGGATAAAGACAGTCTGAAAATAGATTATTTTAATCCGGGAGCAAATATCAATTTTTATTCGACCCGTCTTGACTCTAATCACCTCGACTTCGATTTTACGCTTCTTTATGATTTGCTATACCAGAATGCAGATTATTACAGACATAGCGGGGGTGCAGAATTCAAAGGTGGGTACAACCTTGATATTTTTTATGCCAATGCGCTGGTTGGTTACAGGTATTACTATTATTCTCCGCTTATTGATGACAGGATGAGACATGTTATCTCATTTGACCCTTCTGTTAATAAGAGTACTTCACTATGGGCATTTAAAGTGGGTTTTAAACTTGTTACGGATACCAGGAATATATTTGATGATCCTAATCCGCCTGAATACAAGACGAGTCTCTATTTTTATCCTGATGTCAGATTCCGGTTTTCAATTATTCCGTCCTTTATGAGTTTCTTCGTCTCACTTGACGGTGACTATGAAAATAATGACGCCGCAGGAATTATTAAATCAAATCCTTATGTAATAACTCACGATTCAATAAAGGGTGTTATCCCATCGGCTGATCTCTACCTGCTTAATCCAACCGATAACAGACTAAGGGTAGCCGGGGGATTACTGGGAAGCGTGAGTGAAGAGACAACATACAGACTCATAGCATCATACACCCTGTTTGAGGATATGCTCTTCTTTCAAAATGATGCATATGTCAGCCGTGGGTTCCTGCCGGTCTATGATAATGGAGAGTTGCTAACCCTGCATGGTGAGATAAAAGGACGTATAAATGAAAAGATTGGTTATTCGGCTACTGTTAATTATTACAAGTACGAGATTGAAACCCTTGAACACCCGTGGAATATGCCATCATGGGATGGGAAAATGACATTTAATTATAACCTGAAGGATAAAATAATTGCAAATGCCGACATATATGGAGTTTCATTAAGATATGGCGGTAACGGTACAGCGATTCCTTCAGTATCGGATGTTAATGAACTTCCTGTTCATTTTAATCTGAACCTTGGTCTCGAATATCGTTATACTAAAGTTTTATCTTTCTGGACCAGGCTGAATAATATTGGGTATAACAGGTATTATGAACTGAATTTTTATCCGTCACAGCGATTCCTTTTTATGGCCGGATTCAGTTATAGTCTCTGATTCTCCCCGGCTTCTGTAACCGCTTATTAATGACATGAATAGATGTTAACTTCCTGTTGAAAAATCGTGATCAAAAATTACTCTCTTTTTGACAGAAAATCGTAATATTTTTTTATCTTTGTATTGTACTTTAAGTGTTGATTAATCAATGACTTAAATGTTGGTTCTGGGTACCTGTTCTGTGCCTGGTTAACAATAGAGATAAGGAGATTTTTTTGATATTATACAGGGGAATATTTAGCATTATTATTATGGAGATATGAATAGCTTAGCAGAACTATGCTTTAGTTGGGTTATGTAAATATTGAATCTGTTTTAACAAAATATATAATGAGTGATTTGAATAAAAAGAATGGGAATGGCGATTATTCAGCCGATAGTATTCAGGTACTGGAAGGCCTTGAGGCAGTGAGAAAAAGACCGGCGATGTATATAGGTGATGTAGGAGTTAAGGGAATGCATCATCTTGTATATGAAGTAATAGATAACTCTATTGATGAGGCGCTTGTAGGTTATTGCACCGAAATACATCTAACTATTAATGAGGATGATTCCATTACTGTAGTTGATAATGGCAGAGGTATTCCTACCGACTTTCATGAGAAGGAAAAGAAGTCAGCACTGGAAGTGGTTATGACGGTACTGCATGCAGGTGGTAAATTCGATAAAGATAGTTATAAGGTTTCCGGTGGTTTACATGGAGTAGGCGTCTCCTGTGTTAATGCTCTGTCAAATAAGCTAAGAGCAGAAATACACAGGGATGGCAAGATCTATGTACAGGAATATGAGAAGGGCACCCCTTTAGAGGATATTAAAACGATAGGAAAAACGGATAAGACAGGTACCATTATTACATTTATTCCGGATGATTCAATATTTATAGTTAAATCCTTTAAATTTGATATTCTTGCTGCAAGGTTACGTGAACTTTCATTTCTTAACAAGAATATATTGCTGACTATTACCGATAAAAGGGAATCTGAAGAGAATGGTAATGGTAATGGAGATACATTCAGGCATGAAGAGTTTTATTCTGAAAAAGGTTTGCCTGAATTTGTTGATTACCTCGACAATACACGTGAAAGACTTATTGAAAAGCAGATATTTATCGCAACGGAAAAGAATGAGGTACCTGTTGAGGTGGCACTTCAATATAATACATCATTTTCTGAAAATGTACATTCTTATGTAAATAATATAAATACTATTGAAGGTGGAACTCATCTGGCAGGATTCAGGCGTGGTCTTACTCGTACGCTTAAAAAGTATGCAGAGGGATCCGGACTTACATCAAAACTTAAATTCGATATTAACGGGGATGATTTTCGTGAAGGTCTTACAGCTGTAATTTCTATTAAAGTGGCCGAGCCCCAGTTTGAAGGTCAGACTAAAACAAAGCTTGGTAATTCGGAAGTTATGGGCGCTGTCGATCAGGCAGTAAGCACTATGCTTTCCAATTACCTTGAGGAGAATCCTAAAGATGCAAAGACAATAGTACAAAAGGTCATACTGGCTGCAACGGCTCGTCATGCTGCGCGTAAGGCAAGGGAGCTTGTTCAGCGGAAAAACGTATTGTCGGGATCCGGGTTGCCCGGAAAACTTGCAGATTGTGCCGACAGGGATCCGCAAAATTGTGAGATATTTCTTGTTGAGGGTGATTCTGCTGGAGGAACGGCAAAACAGGGGCGTGATCGTAAATTTCAGGCAATATTACCATTGAGAGGTAAGATCCTTAACGTTGAGAAGGCAATGCAGCATAAGATATTTGAAAATGAGGAGATAAAAAACATCTTTACCGCGCTTGGTGTAACAATAGGGACTGAAGATGACAGTAAAGCACTGAACATGGAAAAACTAAGGTATCATAAAGTCGTGATAATGACTGATGCTGATATAGATGGATCGCATATTACAACACTAATTATGACCTTCTTTTTCAGGTATATGCAGGATCTTATTATGAGAGGACATCTCTATATAGCAACTCCTCCGCTCTATCTGGTAAAAAAGGGAAAGCAGAGTAAATATTGCTGGTCAGATGAGGAGAGAGATATATTTGTTAAGGAGATGGGTCAGGGTAAAGACTCATCTGTAAATATTCAGAGGTATAAAGGTCTGGGTGAAATGAATGCCAGCCAGTTGTGGGAAACAACGATGAACCCTGATATGAGGACATTACGACAGATAACTATAGAGAGTGCCTTTGAGGCTGATCATATTTTTTCAATGCTGATGGGTGATGAGGTGCCTCCCCGCCGTGAGTTTATTGAAAAACATGCCAAATATGCCAATATTGACGTCTAAGTTCGCTTACTCTTCTGTAATAATACTTTTTAGCATTTCTTCAATCCTGTTTGTTACTTCACCGGGTGTACAGTCAAAATTGTTTACAAGTATTGCAAATATTCTTTCTCTCCCTTGCAGATCGGTAAAATAGCCTGCGTAGTTTCGGATCCTGGTTGATGTCCCGCTTTTAGCTGTGAGCCTTCCTGAAAAAAGAGGGTCCTTGAAGTAATGCTCGAGTGTTCCATCTTCACCTGCCCTTGGGAGAGATGACAGGAAAGATTCTGAATTGCTGCTTATGTTCTTCATATGAAAAAGGAGTGAGGTAATAAACCCGGAACTAATAGCATTAGACCTCGATAAACCACTGCCATCTGTCTGGTACAGTCCTTCATTCCCGATATTGACTGATTTTAGAAAACTTTCTATACATGCAATACCGGTTTTAATACTTGCCGGTCCGGTATTTTCCTGCTCCACCGCCAGTTGCCTCAGAAGGTGTTCAGCGTAGTGATTCAGACTATTTTTATTTATGATTGAAATAATTTCGCTCAGAGGGGGAGAAACTATTTGGTTACATATAGTTACATAGTTCATGAGGGTGTCTGGTATATGCCTGTGAAAAATCCTCATAGTGGCAGGAGAATTCTTGATTATAACTCCCTTTGAGATTAATTCGTTATGCAGGGCATTAGCTGCAAAACAGGGCGGATCAGGCATTGAGGCTTTCAAAACGAAATCGTCCCTTTCTGAGGGGATAGTCCCCCTGATAAACCCAGAGTTTCCATAAGGCTTAACATAAACATATCCTCTGTCTCTGTTACCAGATGCAATAAGCTGGTTGTCGATCAGCAGACCGGGAATTTCAGGTTCCAGTATAGTTATTTCAGGTCTTGACCCCTCTTTTCCTGTTCTTAAATGAATCCTGTACATATTATCGGCAAGTGTAAGCCCGTGAACTCCGGCTCCGTAATAGTTGCCTAAATCAGACCAGTTCCAACCCTCTGCTGCAGGATAGTAGTCATAAAGAGATGCGTCAGCCAATACACTGCAGGATATCTGGTTTATCCCTGCATCAACCAGGGCATCAGACCATGACCTGATGATGGTTTTATATCCGGAGTTAATATATTCTGACCCAAGTGTAGGGTCCCCTCCTCCGCGAATAATAACATATCCGTTTAAGATACCTGTCGGTTTTTCCAGTGTTCCGGTATAACCAACAAGTGTCCTGAACCTGTAATCCGGACCAAGTAATTCAATGGCTGCTGCTGTTGTTACCAGTTTCATTACAGAGGCACTCCCAAGGGCAGAGTTCATATTATAACTGTAAACAACCTTCCCGGAGGAACCATCTCTTATGCAAACTGATATTGATGCATGATTAAATGATGTGTCGTTAATAAAACTTCCAATTGCCGGGTTGACCTGAGCATTGGTAATACCAATAACCAATCCGGCAAATAGAAGAAATATTAATAACGTTTTATTATTCACTGTATTTATAATTGTTTAATCGT
>JAUVKT010000103.1 GCA_030596125.1 Bacteroidales bacterium
TACCCTTCTTACCGATCAGCTAAACCTGTTTATTGAAGGCAAGGCCGAAGACCCTTCAGGAATATACGATATCAAAGTTAATAACAAGCCTGTAACAGTAGCCCCAAATGGCAGCTTCAGAGCTATGGTAAGTCTTGAAGCAGGAACCAACACAATTATATTGTCTGCCACCGATGCATGGTTCAACACCAGCGAGGCAGAATATAACATAAGAAGGACCGAAAGTGTCTCTCCATCATCCCGTTTAGTGCCTGGTCGATACAGTAGTACAACGGGTGTAGGAGATTTTTATGCCCTGATAATCGGAATTAATAATTATAAGGATGAGGCGATAATGAATCTTGACCAGCCAATAAGTGATGCCACCAGACTATATAATACCCTTACAAGAAAATACACCTTCGACAGTAAGAGGATATTCTTCCTGAAAGATCCGGGCAGGGCAACAATAATTGATCACCTTGACAAGCTTGTTGAGATGGTAAGCGGGAACGACAATCTCCTTATCTTCTTTGCAGGTCATGGCTGGTGGGATGAGAACAGGGAAACAGGATACTGGTTTCCTTCAGATTCAAAAAGATCCAGCACAGCCAACTGGCTAAGAAATTCAACTCTACAGGAATATATAGATGATATAGGCTCAAAACACACCCTGCTGATTGCTGATGCCTGTTTCAGTGGGGGGATCTTTAAAACCCGCAGTGCCTTTGGTGATGCTCCCGGCTCGATAGAGAAGCTTTATGAACTTCCTAGCCGCAAGGCAATGACCAGTGGAACACTAAAAGAGGTGCCAGATAAGAGTGTATTTCTTCAGCAGCTTATCTCCAGCCTTGAACGCAATAACAGTAAATACATCTCAGCCCTTCAGCTTTTCTCAGGCTTCAGGGAGAATGTTCTTAATAACAGTCCGAATGCTCCACAGTATGGGGTAATACAGGATGCCGGTGATGAAGGTGGTGAGTTTATTTTCATCCTGAAGTAATAGCTGCGTCTCCATCAGCTGTTACATTTCTATCCGCGGTGGCATAAGTTCCGGCAATATCAAATGAAGTACACGGATAGCTCTACTCATCCCATCCGGTCCACCCGCCGGCAGAAGCCTGTACACCATCCGCAACAGCGTTAATTGTATAGTTTGGCAATCCCATAATTAGAAGCTCAGTTGCCGGAACAGGAAAATGCAGCAGGGTTCCTGGCTGAAGGCGATCAGTGCGCCTCATATCAAAAAATGAGACTCCAGCTCCTGTCAGGTAGCACTCTATCTCCTTTTCGTCGAGTATAAGTCGAAGTATATCTTCACCGGGAGTAATATCGGGCAGACCTCCTCTTACCTTTCTTGGCCCGGCAGGGACATTTAAAATAGCAAGTGCTCCATCGCTGTCACCTGTTCTGAAAAGGGCCTCCGCTTCAAGCAATCTCACCTCCCATGCAAGAAAACTTGGTTTGGCAACTGACTCACCGAATCTTACCTCAAGAGCATCTTCATACCTGATATACCTGTATTGTGAGTACATATAATAAATCAATGGAAAATTGCTATCCATCTGAAATATGAAATCCGTATTTAGCCTGTTATCACCTGGTTGTGGATAACCAGGATACTCTCCGTCTGGTGTATTCCAGGAGACTCCATCTGCAGGATAGCGTGACGGGTAATCGTGATCCATCAGGTTAAGTATTCTCATATCTACCCGCCCCCAACCCGGATAGGTAGAAAAGAAATGAAAACCATCAAACCATCCATAGGTGTCACCGAGTGTGGGTGCAAAATCAGCCTCGAGACCATTTTGGGCATAATATAAAACCCTGTTCCAATCAATTGCGAGACTCTGCTCCTCTCTCCGCGGGGAATATGAGAGTAACCTTGCTGCCCAGGAGCTCGCCAACTGCAAAAATTCCACATTTGTCATTGCCTGACCGGCTACCCACTCGTCAGGAACTGTAAATGAATCTATACCTGCTATCTCAATGGCTCTCTCCAGCATTAAAAGTGATTGATCCACTACATCCTGCCAGGGACTCAGACTGATATTGTTCAGGTCACTATCCCACTTTACGATCGTACTCTGATCGAAAAGAAGGCCTATATATCCGTGAGCCACACCATTTACAAACCACGCAAAGGCCTCAACCAGACGGTTATCCTCCCCCTCCAGACCAAAATTCATTCCTCCATATAACTTTTGCAGAGCAAGATTAGCATCCGCATTTGCCTTATATGCTCCACTCCACATATCCTCCGTAATAAACCTGTATTCATAATCCAACTGGTTATTAAAAGAGGTGATTCTTGGCTCAATAGAAAGCTCTCTAATGGCATAATCAGGCCAATAACAAGTAACATGATCTGCCATCACACCGGTTGCAAGAGCCACTGATCTTTCGCCCTGTATTACATTGTGCAGGTTACGAAATGAGGATCCTGCAATATTGTAGATTGTAACAGGGTCATCGGGGGGCTTGCTGTCGTCTAGTAAGTTATAAGGATCGATATCATTATTAAGACACCCAGAAGAGATGACCAGGATAATCAACAACAGGCCACACCATATTTTGCAGTTTGAGCTCTTCATACTTCACAGTTTCTTCTTCAAAATTACATAATTATTTACAAACAGGGATTGTTTATCTTCGGCAAAACATGGCCAGTTAATAGCTATAAATTATAGGGCATTTTCATAAATCATTCTTGAACATCTTATTTATACTAAACCTCGCTTATAATGCCTCTTCTAATTTGTTTTAGTGGAAGATTTACGGATATACTATGCCTCACTGATGTATCGTAAAATATAGTGTTGTGTATTCGATTGTGTATCCAAATAAAACCACAGCAGCAATATTATAAACTTACGAATCTTATGAATTTTATAAATCTTATAAATTGAAATTCACATTGCGATCCCTGTTTGGTTGACAATTTTGACACAACTGTCAAAATATGGAAGAATTTGACATTTCCTTGTTTTACTGTCAAAGCATACCAGGGTGCATGCCAGCACCTAAATTTGCATTGATAATGCTATTATAGGGCTACATCTTTGAACATGATTTTTATAGATGTCCATATTATTTATAAAAGTGGACATATTGCTATTGATAAGTTCAATTTTTATTACTGTAAATTCAGACAAAAATCTTTTACCCACACTACGCTGACCGGTATCTACTTTTCTGTTTTCCGCAATGGGACACCCAAAAGGATATATTCTATTTCAATCTAAATTTTTCAAGCACCAAAGGTGCGTAAATCATTAGCCCTGTGCGTAGCTCAGGGTTAATGATATGTCTCACCCGATAGAGCGCCAAGGGTGCGTAATCATTAGTCTTCTGCCTTTATATGCTTATCTAAGAATTAGTGTCTGTTCTTTGTACTAAATGTAATGTGCATATAGTTTTTTACTAACGATTGAGGCATGTTGTAATTATTGATTCTTTATTTTAATCTTTTCCCCGGTCAATTTTTCCAATTTCCTTAATGTTACTAATAAGTTAACCTCAGGCTTGTCAGTCGATTGACTTGACGCAATGAACCTCTCTTTTACAAGATCATTGTTAATGATTGTCATAATATAAGTTTTACTTCCGTCTGCATTCAGAGGAAACAGAAACGACTTCACATGCTTTTTTATATGAATTTCTTTGATCTCTCCGTAATTATATATGTTTACAAAACCCCAGATTGACTTAATAATACCTTTCCTGGTAATCTTGATATCTCCAATCCTATAAATGTTTTTATTTATATATCGTGAATAGAATATGAAAACTATTACTAATTCTTTAAATAAAATAGAAGAGCTACAACACTTTAATCTTTGGTCTAAAATATTTATCAAATTTCTCAAGATTAACTCGGAACCATTCATGCTGTTCACTCCAAAGACTCCGAACAGATACTTTTGCATCCTTTTTCAAATTAATAATTGAGACTTTAGCATCGGGCAATTCATTCCATTCGAGTATAGCGGCGAAATGCTTATTAGCATCCTCTTCATATGAACTCTTCAGCTTATGAAAAATGTCCTTTGCGTCAGGTCCTCCAATATTCACATCTATTCTAATGAAGTTATCTCTCACACTACATATTGCAGAAATATTAAAATTACTACGACCAAGTGCAAAATTCGTCCAATGTTGTGGTGGCGGTTTTTGACATTTAATAAAAGTATCATTGCTTTCAAAATACTTCTTCATAGCTTCCCAATACTCAAGCTGCAATTGCTTAGTCTCAGTAATCTTAGTTTTAGATGCAGCACTTTTAATACTTTTCGTCCAATCATTAGGCTTTGCAACAATATTGAACATTGGGGCAGGAACGCTATCGCCAATCCTGTAGGCTTCTATTTCAATCCCAAAGAAATTAATTTTATCATCTGTAATACTATTTAACCAATCAAGGGCAGCTCTATGTTCTTCAGAAAATATTTTAGCTATCCAGATAATTGTAACTGCATCTAATCCAGCTGCATATGTCATGAGTTGTCCTAAATGAGTATGGTCCGTACGCTCTAACTGATTCTCAATAAGAACAAAATTGTCTGTTACTGTGTCTTTACAGAGAATATCTGCCTTGAAAGGTCCTACACTTTTCTCTTGTTCCTGAACTTCAAGCTCAATACCAATAGTATCACCAAGTAATTCAATATTGTCGTTGTCAGCTAACCATGGCGTAAAATCAGAAGCTTCACCATTCCAAAGTTCCCTTAATTGTACTTTTTCTAATTTTCCAAGTTTCATTATTTGGTGAATTGGTAAGTCTAGTTATTCATAAGATATTGAAGACAAACCCAAATTTATGAAATATATTTGACTTTAATAATAACTATCACAAATGAGGACACTCGAAAAACTAAAATCTTTGATTTGTAATTTTTCGAGCCTGCCTGCCATAGGGAAGTATCCTCAAATCAAAGATTCGGGACAAATGATGTCCTGGAGTTTATCAAAGGCCATTTACCTGAAATGTTTTTCCAGGATGGAGACCAGAGATTAGACCTCAGAGATTTGATTTTTAGGGAGGTAGTAGGTAATGTAATTATTCATAGAGAGTACATGTTTCTCTTACAGACACTTGACATCAATATAAGCGCTATAGATGAAACCGGAAAAAAGCATTTAAGTGAAATCCCCATTAATCCTGAACTGAACAGGTTTGAGAACAAAACAGACTTTATGGCTGCACTTATTGGAACCATTGGGAAAAATGAAGGGAAGCTTTCCGGAATTAAACTACTGAAAGGAAGCCTGTTAACAAAATCATCTTTAATAAAGAAGGGAACCTCGGATCAAATCGAAGGGAACCTGTTTACAAAAAAGGGAAATCAACTTTTATGTGTTTTAATCGGACTGATTGATGAAATGACCCTTGAAGAAGTAATGCATTTTACGGGATTTGAAAGCAAGGAAAGCTTCAGAGAAAACTATCTAAAAAAGCTGAGAAAAAATGACTTGGTTGCCCTTACTATCCCTGATATACCAAACGATCCTAACCAAAAATATATAATTACTGACAAGGGAAAAATGCTCTTAGGTGGCATAGATATTTAATCTGGTATCTACGAATTAATACAATGGATGATAGATGAAGACGAAATAAGAGACAGTTATGAATATGCCAGGCGCATACAGGATTCAATACAACCTTTAGAAGCTAATTTAAGAAATGTTTTCCCTGAAAGTTTCATACTATATCTGCCAAAAGATATTGTTTCAGGAGATTTCTACTGGATTGAAGAGGTAAATGATGTTGTCCTGTTTGCAGTAGCCGACTGTACAGGACATGGTGTTCCTGGCGCAATGCTTACTTTGTTGTGTCATAATGCCCTAAACAAGTCACTAAAAGAGTACGGCTTATTGAATCCCGGCCATATTCTTGATAAAACCATGGAGATAATATCTGAAAGTTTACAAAAAGAGGGAAATACGATCTTAGATGGAATGGATATTTGTATTTGTACATTGACCGGAAATTCCCTGCAATATTCAGGTGCTAACAATCCCCTCTGGATTATCCATGATGAAGCTTTAAGTGAATATAAAGCGACTAAACAGTCAATTAGTTTTGCTGAAAATCCCGTTCCGTTTACTACAGATACAATTAATCTGAATGCAGGGGATATTATTTACTTGTTTACAGATGGTTTCGGTGATCAATTCGGGGGGAGTAAAGATAAGAAGTTTAAAACCAGAAAGCTTAAAGACCTGCTGCTGTCAATTCATAAGAAAAACCTGGATGATCAGAAAAAATATTTACTAAAGGAATTCAATAGCTGGAAGGGTACTGGCAGTCAAACCGACGATATATGCATATTGGGAGTGAAATTATAAAGTGTAATTGACAAATAACGACAACAGCGAAAGGGTGACAAAACCACAGTAATCTTATAATCTTCAATCTTACAAATCTTACGAATCACAATTCCCCATGGGAGAGGGGGTGCTTAAATATTGACTCAGCTTTTATTACCATATTTGAAGCGGCATACTACCGCTTCGGCTGCATACTTTCTTACTTATTGTCATAGTGATACCTGCAACTGTAGACTAATATATCATCTTCATCAATGCTATATACCAGTCGATGTTCGCGATCTATTCTTCTTGACCAAAGACCAGCAAGATCATATTTCAGAGGTTCAGGTTTTCCTATCCCCTCAAATGGAGATGATTGGATGTCCTTAATAAGTGAATTTATTTTCTTGAGGGTCTTTTTGTCTGCATTCCGCCATGAGGTATAGTCTTCCCAGGCAATTTTCGAGAAAATGATTCTTTTCATTCTTCAATTAATTGGTTTTGAAGAATTTTACCACTTTTCATTTGCTCAATCGATCTGTATAATCTTGCAGCATTCTTTTGGGAACTTAAAAGATGCAGGGTTTCCATTATTGAGTTATATTCCTCAAGTGAAATAATAACAGCGCCTTTACCTGATTTTCTTTTAATAATCAAAGTTTCATTGTCATTCTCAACACTGTCAAGATAACCTTTTAATGCAGTTCTGAATTCTGTGTAATTTGCAGCTATCATAATAGTAAGTATCTATATAAGTACAAATATAAGTACTTTTAGTATTATTTCCAAGTATTTGACCTTTTTATCTTTCCATGCAGACTGAGAGTTTAAGGGGTAAACCACAACAATCTTATAATCTGTTTATCTTACGAATCACAATTCCCCATGGAAGAATGAGACGAACGACAAACGACGAAAGGCAAAAGGCGAAAGGCGTAAGGCCGGCAAAACCACAGTAATCTTATAATTTTGAATCTTCGAATTTTATGAACGGGAATTACGATCCGCCTTGGGGCGAATCGTGATTCCCTGAGGGGGTGCTTAACAATGCAATAAAGCCCGATCAGGCAAAAAGGGAATTACGATCCGCCTTGGGGCGAATCATTTTTCCCTGAGGGGGTGCATTACAAGATAATAAAGCTCAAAATTTGCTCTGCAAATTATTGAGTTTTTATTTCAGGCCGGATACCAAGCAAGCTTGGTCCGGCTTGAAATAAAAAACTCCGG